>CAYWNP010000151.1:0-5128 GCA_964459675.1 uncultured Akkermansia sp.
AACAGGATTTTAGTTCTGACACAATCATATGGGATATCCAACACTCCTAATTTTATAAAAGGCAGAGGGGTCGTATCTGGACATAAGCGCCCCGCCCAGGGTGCTATAAACTTTGTCGCGAGCTTTGTCGGGAGCTTAGTCAATCCGGTCTACCCCCAACATTCCAGTTTGAAGTTACAGGCAGGACATTGTAAGAGATCTAACCGTGTAGCTTTACATGTTATTGCCGTTGCCGTTAACCCTAAACGCTGAAATGTTCTCAATGAAATTGAATCTTGAATTTCAGTGGCTCAAACGAGTATAATCTGGCGCATGAGCGGCGGAGTGAAGCCGTGTGGCGTGCAGGCTAAAAGGAAAGAGGGTTGGGCATGATGAGTCATTTCAACGTCTGGGTGGATGGCAGCATTGTGGGTCTCTATTTGCTGGCGACCATGGTGGCCGGCTTGTGGGTGCGCAAATACGTGTCGCGGGTTGAGGATTTCATCGTCGCAGGGCGCGAGATGAATGTGTATCTCGGCATCGCGTCGCTGGCAGCCACGGAGTTCGGTATTGTCACGTGCATGTATGCGGCGCAGAACGGTTACGACAAGGGCTTTGCCGGGGCGGTGCCGGGAATCTTGTACGCACTTGCGATGCTGGTGGTCGGTTGGACCGGCTTCTGCATCAAGCCGCTGCGTGATTCGGGGGTGATGACGATCCCGGAGCTTTTTGAGAAGCGCTTCGGTGCGAGGATCCGGTGGCTGGCGGGCGTGGTGATTGTGTTGGGGGGCTTGCTGAACATGGGTGTCTTCCTACGGACCGGCGGAGATTTTTTAGTCTCCGTCTGCAGGCTGAGTCCGACACTGAACGTCTTCGGCCTTGAAATGGAGTCCATCGTGGTCATCATGGGGGTCCTGCTGATCGGCGTGGCAGTGTATACGATCCTCGGCGGAATGCTCTCGGTGCTGGTCACCGATTTTCTGCAATTCGTCGTGATGAGTGCCGGGTTGCTCGTGGTCACGATTCTGATCCTGAAGAACATCGGCTGGGATACGCTCATGAACACGGTTGAGACGCATCACGGGGCTGGAGGGTTCAACCCCTTCGTGAACAAGACGATGGGCTGGCAGTATGTGGTCTTCAACGCAATGCTGAATTTCGCGGCTGTGCTGACCTGGCAGACGACGGTGGCGCGCGTCCTGGCGGCGAAGGACAGCCGCACCGGGATGCAGGTGTATACCAAGACGTCGTTCTTCTTTGTCTGCCGCTTCCTGATTCCCGGGCTGTGGGGGATTGCCGCGCTGGCGACGCTGGCGCCGGAGGTGGTCGGGCCCAACACGTTGCTCGCCATGCCGAAGTTTCTGGGTGAGTTTTTGCCGGTGGGGTTGATCGGACTCCTGGTCGCCGCGATGCTGGCGGCCGATATGTCTACTGACTCATCGTATATGCTGACGTGGGCCAGCGTGATCTACAATGACATCCTCGCGCCGTTCCACAAGGGGCAATGGACGCAAAAGAAGGGGCTGCTCGTCAATCGCCTCACCGTGGCCGTGATTGGCGTCTTCCTCTTCTTCTATGGCCTGTATTACAACCCGCCGGGCGATTTGTGGACCTATCTCGGCGTCACGGGTTCAATCTATCTGGCGAGTCTCTCCACGCTGTTGATCGCCTGCTGCTACTGGAAGCGGGCCAACAGTTGGGGTGCCGGTGGAGCGATCTTCTTCGGCGCCGTGGCGCCGATCGTGACGCTGGTGCTGCAAAAATGCGGACCGTGGACGCAGTGGTTCACGGATAATGGCACGCTGTGCGGGATTTTTGCTTTTGTGCTCGCCTGGGCTGCGATGATTATCGGGTCACTGTTAAAACCCCTGAGGACGGAAGGAGGACAATCATGAGCGAACATTGGTTCTGGTGGAGTCTGACAATGGCGGTCGTCGTCTGGTATTCGACAATCACGGTCTATGTGACCTACAAAGGAGCGCGAGACATCAAGAACATGCTTCGTGACCTCAAGGCCAGCCACGCCCGGCGGCAGGAGAAAAAGGAGTTGTGATGCAAGACAAGATTGAAAAAATGAAAAACCTACGACCCATTCAGTTTAGTCTCGCTGTGACACTGCTGATGCTTCTCGGTCTGCAAAACAGAGTCGCCGTTGCCGAGGTGAATGTGCCCTCGGATGAGTCGAGCAAGGTATTGTATGATCCGCGCGCCACGAGCGAGATGGATGATCTGGCGGCGCCGGAGCAGACGGTGCAATTCACCGCCACGCTGAAGACGGACTGGACGCTCTTTGCCGAGGACCGTTCGCATTCAATTCGCAGCAAGACAGGTCTCCCCAAGCGCTGGCTGGCGGATTTGCCGGGGCACACGGGGCGCTTCAGCGGTGTTGCCCAGCCCGGAGAGTTTTATGTGTTTCAGCTTGGTGTGTTTGCCGCCAAGAATGCCACGGGTCCGCTTGCGGTCCGTTACGAGAATCTGCCCGGCGCCCGTTGCTTCAATCTTGGCGGTAGTGATCTGATGGGCAAGACGTTTGCCAAGACGGTCACTGTCGAGAAGGGAAGACTTCAGCCGCTCTGGTTCGGGGTGGAGGTGCCGAAGGATGCCCGCGGTACGATTCGTGGAAAGATTGTTGTCACAGCAGATGGCGTATCGCAGGAGGTTGACGTGGTCTTGAACGTGGCAGGCGCTGTTCTCGATGACCAGGGAGACAGTGATTCGTGGAGGCTCTCACGCCTGCGCTGGCTCGATTCGACGCTGGGACTGGATGATAACGTGGTGACCCGGCCGTTTATCCCGATCGCTCGTGACGGACGGACACTGAAAATCCTCGGACGGGAACTAGAGCTGGGCAAAGATGGCTTGCCGGCGCAGATGCGGTCGTTCTTCAATGCCAGCAACACCGCCATCACCCGGAGGCCTGCGCGCGAACTCGTGTCAGCGCCCTTTAGGTTTATCGTGGAAACAGCGGACGGCGTGATCACCTTCAAGCTGGCAAAACTGAGGTTCGTCCGGGAGCTCAAAGGCGTAGTCGAATGGCAGGTCGATGCGAAAGCCGAAGGCCTGCAACTGAAGGTTAGCGGTTTGCTGGAATATGACGGCTTCGCGGATATGAAGTGTTGCCTCACAGCCTCGCGTCCGGTTCAGGTCAAGGACATTCGACTGGAAGTGGATGTGTCGTCGGGCGCGGACACGTACTTCATGGGGCTCGGGCATCCCGGCGGAGCGTCTCCTCAGACTGTGGAGTGGAAGTGGAACGCGAATGTGAATCAGGATGGATTCTGGATCGGTGCGGTCAATGGCGGCTTCAAGCTCCAGCTGTACGGTGCGAACTGGCGGATGCCGCTCGTCAATGCCTACTATCACTGGCGCGAACTGATGATCCCTGAATCGTGGGGTACCGGCGGTATTCGCCTGGACAAGAGCGCCGCAGGGACGAAGATCGTCGCCTATTCAGGTCCGCGTGAACTGGCTGCAGACCAGTCGGCGGCTTTCAATTTCAAGCTATTTCTCACGCCGTTCAAGCCGCTCAACACCGAGGAGCAATGGTCGCTGCGTTACCTCCACAAGGGACAGGGCGTGGAGGATGAGGATTACCGGGATTTGAAACGCGTGAAGGCGATGGGCGCAAACGTCATCAACATCCACCACAACAAAGAGCAGAACCCGACGATCAATTATCCCTACTTCGATCTCTCGTTGTCGCTCCTGAAGACGTGCGTCACCGATGCCCATGCCAACGGCATCAAGACAAAGCTCTACTACACGACCCGCGAAATCACGTGCAACCTGCCTGAGTTGTTTGCCTTCTGGAGCCTTAATGGCGAGATCATCTGTCCCAGCCCAGGCAAGGACGGCAGAAACGCGCGCCCCGTCACCAACAGTAAAGGCCCTCATCAGTGGTTGATTGAGCATCTAGGCGATACGGGTTACATCCCGGCGTGGCGTGAAGTCATAGGTGGCCGGTACAACAAGATGCTCGACCTTGCCGTTATTACCACGCCGGATTCCCGCCTCGACAATTTCTACTGCGCAGGTCTTGCGTTTACCCTGCGCGAAACGGATTTCGACGGCCTCTACATTGATGACACCGCGCTCGGCCGTAAGGGCTTCCAGCGCGCCCATCGCATTTTTGAAGCTGCGGGAAAATCGCTGCTGGTGGACATGCACTCGTGGAACCACAACAATGACCATGCCGGCAGGACGACCTCCGCCTACGTCTTCATGCAGAACTATCCGTATTATCACCGGCTCTGGTACGGCGAAGGCTACAACTGCAACATCCCGCCCGATCAGATGCTCGTCCAGCAGTCCGGCATTCCCTTCGGACTGATGAGTGAGATGCTGGATCATGCGAATCCGTGGCATGGCATGGTGTTCGGCGAGACAGCCCGTCTGGGGTGGAGCGGAGATCCGCGGTCGATGTGGAAATTCTGGGACGCGTTCGGCATGGCCGGCACCGAGATGATCGGGTTCTGGGATGCCGCCTGTCCGGTCAAGTCCGGGCGGGAAGATCTTCCGGTGACGCTCTATCGCAAACCCGGCAGAACGCTGGTGGCCATCGGAAGCTGGTCTGCAAAGGATGAAACGGTTAAACTTGAAATGGATTGGCGCGCGCTCGGTCTCGATCCGGCCAAGGCGGTGTTACGCGCACCGGCTATTGTTGGATTCCAGGAGGAGGCAACCTTCCAAGTCGGCGCGGCCCTATTGATTCCAGCCAACAAGGGACGGCTCCTTATTCTCGCGGAGACGCCGCCGAGCGAGTAAAGTTGAATATATACTTTTTTTTGACTTGAGAATGCAACGAAGAGTATGCTTGTATTACGAAAAGGTTAAGCGAATGAAGATGATCACGAACCCGACTCGATGTATAGAGAGACGAATCCTCAAGAAAGGACTACTGATGGCCGTCATGGCGGCCACCGCCTGCGCCTTTGCAGCCAACGAGGAATTGGAGGAAGGTTTCCGGACTCCGCCTGACTCCGCCAGGCCTATCTGTTACTGGATCTGGATGAACGGCAATGTCACCCGCGAGGGGATCACCGCCGACCTGGAGGCGATGGCTAAGGCAGGCATCGGCGGTGGATTCATCTTCACCCTCGGCGGTCCGATTCACAAGTGCGACACCCCGTCCGGCCCGGCCGAGTATCTG
>CAYWNP010000152.1:0-5020 GCA_964459675.1 uncultured Akkermansia sp.
TCGGCGGCTTTTATTTTTGTCATCGTCTTCTTTGATAAAAAGTGGAGACCTGAATTGTCTGTTATGAGTTGGGTTTACTGGCTTTTGTTGTGGGGGACGGTGACAGCTTATTTGTGTTGCCCGATAATGAGCTTCAATGATTTTGATCATTCGTCGTCAGGTCGCTTTATGTTCCCCCCTGTCCTAGCGTTCGCGGTTCATTTTTTGGGAATCCTGTATATGATCGGCTGGCGGGAGACACGCGAAAATACGGTAGCATTTAAACTGGCCCTCGGTCTTATTTTGGCAGCCCCATTGCTCGCCTTGCTCTGTTTTCTCGTCATTATTTTTGTGATTTTGCCTCCTGCCGGCGCTTGCTATTACCTGTTGTTTTTAAGAACATAACAGGCGGATCACACTTAACTGGACGGGTTGAGGACAAGCAGAGAGCAGAGATGTTTTTAACCACAACCAGCCTTCGCCAGAAGCTACGGCGGTCAGGAAGAACGCAGAGAGCACAAAGAAAAGAAATATTCTTAATTTCTTGATTTTCCTTATGGCTTCGTGGCCCGGCGGCTGCCGGATGCGTGACTTTCTCGCCAAGCTTGTCAATCCGAAATCAACCTGTTACCATTCTGGCTATTTAGTTTGGCAGGAAGGGAAATGCATAAGTTGTACTTGAAAATAAGAGGCGGATTTACATTGATTGAGTTGGTCATGGTGATCGCGGTGACAGCGATTGTTGCCACGCTGGCCATTAGTGCCGCGATCAAGGCGAGCAAACACGGGGATCAGGTTCGAAGTCAGGCAACCTGTGTGGCTTTGAAGAGTGCGCTTGCCAATTATCGAGCGGTTGAGAGTCGGTGGCCTGTCGCGCTAGAGATGCAAGGAAGTGAGAAAATTATAGTCTTTCGCGAGGATAATGCAAAAGTATTTTCGCCGTTGATTATGAACCCCAAAAAAGTCGGCCTCGATGTCTCTGCTTTGCTGACCAAGGTACCTGGAAAAGGTGTCATGCCTTTAAAGAATGCCCTGGAGCAAAATATCGCGCCGGAGATGTGCTCGATCGGCTGTCCGGATCCTGCGAATAGAAGTAACTTTGTCTTTTTTAAGGTCTCCTTTAATCTGGAGCTGGAGACAGTCAATGTTGAATGGGAATAGAAGGAATAAAATATGAAAATACTGATTGGGATGATGATTGTCGCTGTTGGATTTTTGATGCAGGGGTGTACGATCCTGCGTTATGAGGGGACAGATGAGGCGCTTTATGCGAGTGCCATTGATGACGAGGCGATGAAGGAGAAACTGGTCACGGAGGCGAAGAAGCGGCTGGAGGCCAAGACATTGACACCCGGGGATACCCTGCGTAGTCAGTTGAACCGTCGCACAACTCAGGTCACTTTTGTGCAGCCTAAAACACGTCCGATGCCTGTGGGAAAACAGTACGAGTATGGAAGATCGAGCGTTGTGATCATCAGTGCATTCTATATGTGCGGGAAGTGCAGCAATCTTCACATGAGCACCGCCGCAGGATTCGCTGTTTCCGAGGATGGCGTCTTTCTGACGAACTATCATGTGGTCGCCAATATGACCAATTCACTCGGCATGGCTGCGATCACCGCGAAAGGCGAATTCGGAGGCGTTTCAGAGATACTCGCCTGTAACCCTGTCGAAGACTGGGCATTGATCCGCATCCCGGAGCTGAAGTTAAAGCCGCTCCCTTTAAAAGGCAATGTCGCTGTGGGCACGGAGATCTTTCTGGTCAGCCATCCCAACGAGCATTTCTTCTCATACGGCAAGGGCCATGTAGCGCGTTATGGCAAGGGAAAGACGGTCTTTACACAGGATGCCAACAAGGTCAAGAAGGTCTTGGGTCAGACCGAGTGGCTGGAGATCACGGCGGAGTTCGGCAAGGGCGCCAGCGGCGGACCTGTGATGGACGCCTGCGGCAATGTGGTGGGGTTGATCTCCCGCGTGGAGGTGAGAAAGAGTGCACAAAACAACCCGGAGCAGGCCGTCGGCAGTGTGGTCTTTAAGCAGTGCACGCCCATCAACCTTGTGATCGAGGGCGCCACGGGGGCGAAACCTTAAGGGTTCGCTACTGAAACTTGATTGGGCAGACAGGAATGTCTGCCCCACCTTCTTAGACGAAGCGCTTCTTTGTCAATTTCTCGAAGGCTTCGACATACTTCTCGCGCGTCTTGGTGACCACATCGTCCGGCAGAACAGGAGCCGGCGGCTGGTGGTTGAACTTGACGCTGTCCAGCCAGTCGCGTACGAACTGTTTGTCCAAGCTCGGCGGATTGCTACCGACCGCATAACTCTCCTGCGGCCAGAAGCGGCTGGAGTCAGGGGTCAACACTTCATCTGCGAGGATGAACTTGCCTTGGGTGTCCACGCCAAACTCAAACTTGGTGTCCGCGATGATGATGCCATTCTTGGCTGCATAGTCGGCGGCATTGGAGTAACAGCGGAGCGAGATGTCGGCCAGTTCCTTCGTCTGCTTCTCGCCGATCTGGGCAGCCATATCCACGAGCGAGATCGGCATGTCGTGTTCGCCCTGCTCCGCCTTGGTGCTCGGCGTAAAGAGTGCGACATCGAGCTTGGAACCGTTCTGATAGCCGGCACGCAGTTTCTGCTCATTGACTGTCCCGCTCTTCTGATACTCCTTGAAGCCAGAGCCCGTGAGATAACCGCGGACAATGCATTCGAAGGGGACGATGGCGACCTTCTTGACCAGCATGGAACGTCCGCGCAGATCTTCTTTCACGCCCTTTAGGGCTGCAGGATATTGTTCGACATCTGCGGTGATGATGTGGTTTGGCATCCATTTCAGCAGGTCAAACCAGAACATGCTCAGGGTATTTAAAATGCGTCCCTTGTCTGGAATGCCATTGGGCATGATCACATCAAAGGCGCTGATGCGGTCTGTCGCTACGAGCAGGAGGCTGTCGCCCAGATCATACAGGTCACGGACCTTGCCGCGGCGCGGGGGTGGAAGTCCTGGAATCTCACTTTGAATTAACGCTTTGTTTTTATCGTATTTCATGGGTCCCTCACTTGGTTGAAATTGCGGCATACTATAGCGAAAAAGAGAGCGTGAAACAAGTCAAACTCGGTTTTTTGCGTGGGCTCTCTTGAAAACCTATTCGAGGCAGGTTACTGTTTCTTCCCGCGCTTCGGCCCGGGCGTTTTTTCGCCAGGGGGGCTATCCGGGTCCATTTTTTTGAGCATTTCCGGGGTCGGTTCGCCCCCGAACTGTTTCCAGTAGAGCTCCTTGAGGGGATTGATCTTTGGTGCTTTGACCTGCTCGTTGACCAAAAGAGGCTGTACAGCCTCCCACCATTGATCATATGTGGTGCGAAGGGCGGCCACGACATCCGGATGCTGTGCGATGACGTTGGTCGTTTCGCCGGGGTCAGCCTGAAGGTCATAGAGTTCTTCATTGTTGACCAGCGTAAAGCGGGCGTTCTGGATGGCACTGCACGCATACTTGGATTCTGAAGCCTTGCCCTTAGCCCAACGTCCGAGGTGATGGACGAGTGTCCGTTCGGGCCACTCCGCTTTCGGATTTTTCAGCAGCGGAAGCAGACTGCGTCCTTCGACTTGCTGCTTCACTTCGTCCGAGAGTGTCGCGCCGGTGATTTCCGCCAACGTCGGGAAAATATCACGCTGGGCTGAGAGCGCGGTGCACTCGCTGCCCGCCGGAATCTGACCCGCTGGCCAGCGGAAGAAACAGGGCGTCCGCGTGCCCCCTTGATAGACCATACACTTGCCCCCGCGCATCCCGTCATTGAAAAGTTTGGTGCCAAACGTGCCTCCATTGTCGCTCCCGAGATAGATGACAAGGGTATTCTCCTCGATCTGCCACTTCTTGAGTTTCGCCAACAGCTTGCCTAAATTGGTGTCGATGTTCTCAATCATACCAAAAAACTTGGCCATATTGATATCCACCCCCGGTTTCCCGATATACTGCTGATAATAGGCCTCTGGAAGAACCAGTGGCGTATGTGCGGCATTCGGCGTGATCATGACGAAGAAGGGCTGTTTGGCCTTCTTCTTGGATTCCATCCAGGCAATGGCCTGCTCAAAGAAGAGGTCGGTACAGTACCCCTTTGTCTTCTCGAACTTTCCATTGTGCCAGAGCGCGGGATTGATATTTGAATTGCCGGGTGCATCGCCGCAGGAACCGGCGTAGGTCTGGCCGATGCCACCTGCGCCATGGATATAGACCTCGTCAAAGCCGCGATTTTCCGGACGGTACGCCTCTTCATCACCCAGATGCCACTTGCCGAAGATGCCGGAGGTGTAACCGACAGTCTTGAGCACTTGAGGCAAGGTGATGGTCTTCAAGCTGAGGCGCTCGCGTTCGAGAACCGTATGCGTGACACCATTCTTGAACTCATGGCGTCCGCTGAGCAGTGCGGAACGGCAGGGCGCACAGGTGGGACTCGTGTGAAACTGTGTGAAGAGCATGCTCTGCTTTTTCAAGCTGTCAACCGTCGGCGTGCGCATGATCGGATTACCGAGACAGGCATAATCCCCATAGCCGACATCATCGGGCATGACAAGGATGATGTTCGGCTTTTCAGCCGCATTGCAAAGGGCGGCACCGCCACACAGCCCTGCAGTCAACAAGAACCGCCTGATGGAAAAAATAACGCTCTCTTTTTGTTTCATTTGCTCTCCGCTACTTTAATTCTGTGTACTCTTTAAACAGTTTTAAGAAGACATAATACTGCTCAAGACTGACTCCGGGCGGTGTCTGATGATCCACGCTGGGGATAAAGCCGCCGGACTTCATCAAGGGGACAAGGCGTTCAAATTCCGCGCGCATTGCGGCTTCGCCCTTGTTCATGGTCATCTTGTCAAAGTGGCCGATCATGCAGAGATCCGGAAATTGCTGACGCACGCGCATGCCATCCACGCCGGCCTGACGCTCCAACGGCAGCACACCCTTCACGCCGACCTTGCGCAACCAGGGGACCATCAGGGTTACGTCGCCATCCGTGTCCACGATCAGCGGAATATTACGTTCGTT
>CAYWNP010000153.1:0-4988 GCA_964459675.1 uncultured Akkermansia sp.
AAAAAATGGTTTACTATACCTTTCAAATTTTGAAAGGAACCCTTTACTCGCATGAAACTGATTCTCACCACGCTCCTCGTCTGCCTACTGACCTCGCAATCCGCCTTTTCCGCTTCGACCTCGAAGAAACGCACTTCGGCCAAAAATGGCGCCTCTGCTGCACCTCAGAAGGTCAAAGGATGCATCTCCAAGACCCCCTATATTGGTGCCATCATTGTTGATGCGGACTCTGGGGCAGTCCTCTTTGAAGACAATGCCGATGCACTCTGCTATCCAGCCAGCACGCTTAAGCTGATGACCCTCCTTGTGATCCAAGAGAAGATTGCTGATGGCAGCGTCAAGCTAACGGATCAGGTGAAAATATCCACAAAAGCCTGCAAGACAGGTGGTTCGCAGGTCTACCTTGATCCTCGGGAGACCTTCAGCGTCGAAGATTTACTCTATGCCTTGATGATCCAGTCCGCAAATGATGCTGCCGTTGCGCTCGCAGAGCACGTAGCTGGCACGACCGAGGCGTTTTGCGAACTGATGAATGCGCGCGCCAAGCAGATCGGCATGAAGAGCTCCACCTTCATTACACCAAATGGATTGACCACGAGTTCGGACAAGGAGCACGACCGTTCAACGGCCCGCGACATGACAATTCTCGGACGCCAGCTCTGCAAGTACCCGGATGTCTTTAAATACACCTCTACCGTCGAGCGTTCGTTGCGCGAAGGAACTAAACAACAAGTGGACATGCGCACACATAATCCCTTCTTAAAGGATCATGTGGACGGCTGCGACGGTTTCAAAACTGGGTTCACCCATATTGCAGGCTGGTCTATTGTCGTGACCTGCAAACGCAACAACCGTCGTGTCATCATTGCAGTCATGGGGAGCGACGAACGTTTAATGCGTGACGCAAAGGCGAAGGAGTTGCTGAATAAGGTCTTTGCCGGTGTTCCATCCTCTGGCGTTCCAACAACCTCGTTACGGACCCCAAAGGGAACCTCTGGCGGGACCTCGGCTGTCCCCCCTCCTCCCCCTCCTCCAAGTGCCTTTTAACCCCATTCTATGAGCATCTCCTTACATCGCCTTTCGCAATTTCTGGATCGTACGCTTCAAAATCAAGCGTTTACTGATTCGTCGAATAACGGACTCCAGATTGCGAACTGCGGTAAGGTCTCTTCAATTGTTGTCGGCGTAGATGCCTCTCTCCGACTTCTCCAAGCCGCCAAAGACGAAGGCGCAGACTTTGTACTCTGTCATCATGGCTTAAGTTGGGGGGACTCCCTGAAGCGGTTGACAGGGCTCAACTATGAATTAGTCTCTTTTGCGATCACGCACAACATCGCCGTCTATGCTTCCCATCTGCCCCTTGATGCACATCCGCACTATGGCAACAATGCCCAGCTCGCCAAGCTACTCAAACTCCAGCAGGTGAAACCTGCGTTTCAGTACCACGGAAACACGATTGGCGTCACAGGAGTCTTACCGAAGACGATCACCTTCGAGGAATTCTGTGCGACCGTCGGAACAACAATCTCCCCTGACTATCGGGCGCTTGCCTTCGGTCCTAAGAAGATCCGTAAAATCGGAATTGTCTCAGGAGGCGCTGCTGAGATGATCGCAGATGCACAGGAACTTGGGCTCGATGCCTTTCTCACAGGCGAGCCCACGTTGCAAGGCTACACCCAAGCCGAGAATCTCAAAATGAACGCCGTCTTTGCAGGGCACTATGCAACGGAACTCACAGGTGTAAGGGCTTTGGCAACTCTCCTGACACGCCAGTTTGGCGTCTCCTCAACCGTCATCGACTTCAAAATCACCTACTAAAGGATTCCTATGAAGCTTTGGCATCTGCTTCCCTTCACGTTACTGGCGGGACTGCTGATCGGGCGTTGGCTTCCCACCGGGGAGACGCGCGTTGAATCTGCTGTGCGCATTGAAGCGACAACGAAAAATAATGAAGCTTCCATCAACAACATCACGCGGTTGATCCAGATCCCGGATAAGGCCTCCAAGCAACGTCCACGCAGAATTCCTGCAACCAATACCCCTCCTGCACTCATCTCGCAGGAAAGCAATTCGACGAACCCGGCAACAAATGCTCACACCCCCCGTGCGAACCATCGACGACTCTCGCCAGAAGATTTACGCGCACGCATGGAGGAGGCCAAGGATCTTTGGCGGACACGCGCTGAGCTTGCGCGTGTACAAATGTTTGAAAAACTCAATCTGCAAACGGCTGAGCAACAGACACGCTTTGACAATGCCATCAACACGATGAATCAATCACTCCTAAATTCCATGCAGGGACTTGCCACGGAAATCAAAACCTCGCCAGAAATGACCCCGGAACAGGGTGTTCGGGCCATTGCCCAGATGACCACAGCCATGACGACTGCGTATGATGGAATCTTCCAAGCTGTTCCGCAAGAGAAGCAGGCGGATGTCGGCAAGATGCAGATGACCGACTTCATAGATCCCAGTGTGATTGAACCCTTGGCTGAGGTGCAGGATAAGCTGATGAACATGCGCCCTCCCGGCTTCAACGCTGGACACGAATAAAAGCTATGACACAATTGATCCACGTTTGGCGAATGACATGCTACGAGTGGTTTGATGCCTTGCGGAGTCGGCGCGCACTCGTTGCCCTCCTGCTTTACATGGCGACTTCGGTTGGCACGATGTATGGATCGATCAGCCTGCTTCAAAAGATTGAAAAGCAACTCGCCTCTGTATTGCAGTTGCCAGCCTCCGAGAATCCGGGAGCGATCACCACCACGCTCTGGAAGTCAAAACCTTTCCAGGAGATGATGTACCGCGTCACCAAGAACAAAGAGGTCTACAAAGATATTCAAGGCAAGAATCCGATCGAATTGATCTATGCGTGGCTCTCCTTCTTCTATATGCCTCTTTTGGTCGTGCTCATCGCCGCGAATCGTATTCCGGAGGAGATGGGGTCAGGAGCCGTACGGTATATCGCCTTTCGGACATCGCGGGGGGCTTGGGTACTTGGAAAGTTCTTTGGGCAGGTTTCCCTCATCGCTTTGGCGGTCATCCTCAGTGGACTCTGCGCCTATCTCGTCGCACGCCTAAGGCTTGGCCATTATGCCCCCCTGGAGGTTGTCTGGAATATGTCCTTCTGGGCGATCCGGGCTTGGATCTACTCCATCCCCTTCATCGGACTGATCATGGGACTCTCACTCTTCACCAAGTCTGCCAGTAAAGCAACGATCTTTGGCATTCTGGCCCTTGTTGGGCTCTCGGTCATAACAGGGCTCACCACCTATCTGAGTGGGGAAACCGGCTGGCGTGCCCTTCTGCCCTACATTGGCTCCGTCTTCCCTGCAGACTACGAAATGTTGCTGTGGCGAAGCAATGCGCAGGCCCTGACGACAGGAACAATCTTTTTGATCACCCTGGGATTCACCTATCTCGGCATCGGGTACACCTTCTTTAAGAAACGCGATCTTTAATCATGATTACTGCCCTTGAAGTTATAAACCTGGTCAAATGTTATGGTAAGCGCAGAGCCTTGGACGGCCTGACTTTACGCATCCCGCGTTACAGCGTCACAGGTCTCGTCGGCTCAAACGGCGCGGGCAAGACAACACTTATGATGACCGTTGCCGGTTTTCTCAAGCCAGCATCCGGAACCATCAATCTGCTGGGTAATGGTCCCTTTGATGCAGAACTCCATGGCGGACGCTTTGCGATCCTCCCCCAAGACTCGGAGTTACCCCTGACAAGCTGTCCCTTGGAACTGCTCACGCATTACGCTAGGCTGCAAGGGTTGTCCCTGCAGGATGCAAAAAAATCAGCCACTGATATTCTCGAAACCGTCAATCTCAGCGACCGCGCGAACTCCTCGATCCGGGCCCTTTCGCATGGTATGCGTAAGCGCATCATGGCTGCACAATGCTTCCTAGGGAATCCGGAAATTATCCTCTTGGATGAACCGCTGAATGGCCTTGATCCGCGCGAAGCGGCTCGCATGAGAGACTTTATTGCGAAGCGGAGACGCGAACAGACGATTGTCATCAGCTCCCACAACCTCAATGATATCGAACAGCTTTGCGACCATGTCGCCTTCATCGAGAACGGAAAGACTGTTCGTTTTGGACCCGTCGCGACGATTACGCGCAAGGCCAATGTTTTAGTCTATCAACTGTCCGGTCCTCCACACGATCTGACCCTCCTCAAAGGGGTCCTTGGCGAAGAGGGCTCTCTGGATTTCAACCCGCAGACCAATACACTGATCTGTCATACTGCTGAACATGCGATCCCTGCAGAGGAGCTGAATCGACGCATCTTGCCCCTGCTACTCTCGCAGTGTGGACTCCTCACCATCAGCCAAGGAAATTCCTTGGAAGAAGAGTATCTCAAGCAGACGGGTGGGACAGTATGCTCAACGCGTAACTGAATAAAAATCACTCGACATGCTTACCCAAAGGTGGTAAGTTTAAATCATGGAAGTTAAGTTATAACTGATTTCCGGTCCTAAATTGATTTTTTTAAACTCTGGAGGTTGGTGATGAACATTATAAAGGTTTTGGTTGCAGACGATGAATATCATGTGCGAACAGTACTACGCGCAATTGTAGAAGGTTTGCCTGCGATTGTCGTGAGCGAAGTGGACAATGGAATTGATGTGTTACCTAAATATACGGAAACACAACCTGACATAGTCCTTTTGGACATTAATATGCCCTTTAAATCAGGTGATCTCGTGGTTGAAGAACTAATCGAAAAACATCCGGATGCACGCATTGTCATTCTCACGGGTGTGGCAGACAGTCAAACCGTTGAAAAGTGCATTGAGGCGGGAGCCTGCGCTTATATACGTAAAGACACACCAGCTGAAGAGATGCGCGAGTTGATTCGAGAGATCTTGGAGGATTAACGTTCAAGCTCTCTTGCTTTTATTATCAATAAGAAGGGTAAGGAGTCAACATGAAACTGAATTTGAAGCAGATGCTGGAAGACATTGAAAAAGACAA
>CAYWNP010000154.1:0-4883 GCA_964459675.1 uncultured Akkermansia sp.
TCTTGAAAGAGCAACTGCCCGCTTTTAGCGCCACTCGGCTTCGGTACTGTGTCTCCGCGGTCCTTCCACGAGAGGGAACCCGTATTCAAGGCGCTTATCAATTGACAGGGGAGGATGTGCTCGCTGCCCGGCAGTTTGGCGATGCAGTGGCTCGGAATAGTTGGCCGATTGAAAGATGGGATGCTGAGAAAGGCATTCGTTATGCTTATTTGCCCTCGGGAAGCTGGCACGAGATCCCAGCCAGAGCGCTTCGTCCTAAACAGGGTCCAGAGAATCTGATCACTGCAGGAATGATGATTTCTGCGGACGCGCAAGCCCAAGCCTCGATCCGCGTGATCGGAACCTGCATGGCAACAGGGGAGGCCGCTGGAAAAATGGCGGTTCAACAGTCCCTTTAGGCTTGAAGTAACAACGTTAAAAGATTAAGATTTAAAGTCTTCTTGGCCAGTAGAGAATCTTGATTTTTCGGTACCCAGAAAAAGGCCAAAGTTAGGATTTTATAAATGAGTTGTGCTTCCACGCTTTTTGGGCAGGAATTCAGTAAAGAAGAGATCGAGCAGACGCGTAAAACGAATGGCTTGCTGACGATGGAAATTGAAGTCGGCACACTCTGTAATTTTGCGTGCCGATACTGCTATGTGGGTGATGGGATTGTCGCTAAGCCCTTGGAAACCACCTGCGAGCTGACGCTTTCTGAGATTCAAGATGCTATTGCCCAGGCCCAAGCGTTGGGTTGTCGCAAGATCATCTTGTTGGGTGGCGAACCGATGCTCTATGATTTCACATTAGGGCTCTGCGAATGGATTCGTTCACGAGGTATGGGGGTCGAGCTCTTCACCAACGGCACGAATATGTCCGAAGACGCAGCTCAAAAACTCTTTGCCCTCGGCGTCCATGTTGTCCTCAAGTGGCACTCCTCAAATGCGGAGACGCAAAACTGGCTCTCGGGCGTCCAGGATGCGCATTCAATTATTCACGAGGCTTATCGCCACTTGCGCGCGGCCGGGTATCCTGGGGCGCAGGCGAAACTTGCGCTCAGCACAGTCATCAGCCGTCAGAACATTGAGGAACTTCCAGCGCTTTGGTGCTGGATGCGCGAGATTGGCATTGAACCCTACTTTGAGATGATTACCCCGCAGGGGCGCGCAGTTGAAAACAGCGGTGATATCTCCCCTGCTGTTGAAGAAGTTCAACGCCTCTTTGAACTGATCCAGAAAATGGACACGGAAAAATTTGGAAGAGTCTGGGATTCACAGCCGCCGCTCGTTGGGAATTCCTGTTTGCGCCACTCCTTCTCCTGTCTCATCAATGCAAGAGGGGATGTGATGCCCTGCGTGGGCGTGCAGATTCCAGTTGGAAACATTCGCAAGCAAACGCTTCAGAAGATACTGCAAGACAGCGAAGTGATTGAGGATCTGCGAAACCATAAACAGACTATTCAAGGCGCCTGTGGGCAATGTGAAAAAGCAGACTTCTGTTACGGATGCCGGGGTGCTGCCTATCAGATGACCGGAAACTATCTGGGATCGGACCCCTTGTGCTGGCGCAACCAAAACGGTGAAGATTGTTCTTGCTTGCCGATGAATGCCGAGGGATTACTGCCCCATCAGTTGCCGACGCGCATGGTGCAGACGCTTGAGGTGGTCGAAGAGCGGGCCGCTACGGTGAAGGCCCATATTGCGCCTGACAATCCGCATTGCAAGGATGGACGCCTCACCGAGGCTGCTCATCTGGAGTTGATGGCCCAGGCCGCCGCAACACTTCAAGGCTTTCGCACGCGGGTACGCCCAGATGGAAAGCCCCAGAAAGGGATGTTGATCGGGGCTCGTGATTTAGAGATTAAAGCGCCGATTTTTGCGGGTGATGATTTAGAGGTCTCTGTGCACAAAGAGACCCGCTTGGGTGCTTTTGGCATCCTACGGGCTGAAGTGCGAAAGGGGGGGGTATGCGTTTCTTCTGTGGAGTTAAAAACCTGGCACGAGGAGTAGCTGTTATGTGTGCGATGTTGGCTGTTCTTCAACTCGCCGCCGCCGAAGAGCAGTCACCCCTTCAGGAGCTCGAGACGGCGCTGTCAGAGGTCAAAACCGTCAAAACGAGTTTTGTCCAAGAGAAGAAGATGGCGCTCTTCAAAAAACCCATGATCACCAAGGGGATGATTCTCTTGGAAATGCCTGAGAAGCTGATGTGGAAAATCGAATCACCCGTCCAGTATGTTCTTCTCATCGATGGGAAGCAGGCTAAGCAGTGGGATGGCGAAACCAAGAAGACGGTGAGCATTTCTCTGGCCGAGCAGCCTGTCTTCGCAGCTGTGACCCAACAGTTGCGTGCTTGGTTTGCTGGTAACTACCGTGTATTATCCAAGGATTACACCATCAAGAAACTCGAAGGGGAACAGTTGGCGTTCGAGTTTATCCCCAAACCCGAACTGCCTCAGGCAAAGATGGTGAAGCGTATTTCCGTGACCTTCCAAAAAGATAAGAAATATATCGAGCTGTTTCAGATTGAAGAGAATAGCGGCGATACAACAAAGCTGACGTTTAGCGAAACGTCACTGAATGGTGAAATAGACAAGAAGGAATGGAAACTGCCGTGAAGTCTAAAGCAAAACGCTTTTGCGGTTTTGTAGCACTGCTCAGTCTGCTCTCTCTCGCCGTGCTTCCGTTCTTGTCTTTTAGCGGACGCATTGATGTCATGCTTCCTGAAAAATCTGGAATTCAGGACATCTTCTCTTTTTTGAAAGACGTTCAAGTCTCTGACAAAGTCCTCGTCACGCTTTTGATGCGCGACGGGACATCCGATTCAGATATTCTCTGCTCTGCCGCGGACCAGTATGTAGCTACGCTGGATCCAAAGCTGGCTTCTCCCATGAATACGGGCGTCCGACAAGGCGAGATCGCTGAAGACTTTAAACGGTTAGTACGCCAGATGCCAGAATACACGGATGCCCAGGCCTTCGAGGCGTTGCCAGCGGCCACCTCATATTCTAGCATCAGTATCGCTCTGTCGAATTTGGTAAAGCGACTCCAGACACCAGAGGGTATGTTTGCCTCCTCTGCGGCTCGGTCTGACCCATTGGGCTGGAACAGCCAGATGATTCAGCGGATCATCAAAACGCTGACCGCATTTGGCTACAGGGCCATACCAGTGCAGGGACACTTAATGGATCCCGAGCGCAAAAATGTGCTTCTCGTGTTGCAGACACCAATTCCGATGATGGATGTCACGGGGGTCCGTACCTTGCTCGCGCACTTAGATCAGTGTGGAAAGAAACTGAACCCTGCTGTTGAAGCCAGGCTTGTCTGCGCCCATCTGCACACCTTGGGAAATGAAACGATTATTCGGCGCGATATTGCGGTGACATCAATTGCTGTAGTCCTTGTGTTTTGTGTTTTGTTTTTTGGCGTTTATCGCGATTGGCGATCTGGCTATGTGGTGTTAATTCCCTTTTTGGCAAGTTTACCTGCTCTGGCGCTTTCCGCAAGTCTCTTTAACGGCTTCTCTGCATTGGTCGTTGGTTTTGGTTCTGTGATTGCGGGAATAACGATCGACTACGCTATCCATGCGTATGTGGTTTCGCGTAGTCCTCAGCGCGAGGAGAATTTGAAGCGGATTCGGTTGCCCGTCATCTTAAGTGCGCTGACCACGCTCTGTGTCTTTGTCGCCTTTTGCTTCTCGTCCATTCCGGCCTATCGTCAGCTTGGTTTTTTTGCTTCGATCGCCATCTTGGTCTCGCTTGGCTATGCGCTGCTCGGTTTGCCACACCTGATTCCTGTGGCGACGAAAAAAGGACAACAGGCTTCAGCAGATGGTGAAGCAGGCGATGCGGTGTCACGTCATCTCTTTAAGCCTTGCATCGCTTGGATTGTTCTCGGGTGTTCGGTGGTGGGGTTTGCACTAGGTCTCGTGGGGTTGCGTTATCTGAAGTTTGACGCAAATGTTTCGAAGTTGGACGGTACACCGCGCGCGGTGATAGCTGAGGAGACGCGCGCCGTTCAATTGTGGGGTGGAGGAGAGTCACGGTCTGCCATCTTAAGTGTTGAAGCGAAGAGCGAGGAAGATGCCTTGCGTTTGAATGATGCGCTCTATGCTTCTTTGCTTAAAGCCGGGTTAGCTGCGCATGATATTTCGAGCCTCTCGCCCTTGTGTCCCTCAGAGGCGACTCGGCAGCAGCGCCGCAAAGCGTGGCGTGATTTTTGGGATCCTGTACGAACCCAGACGTTCCGACAGCAGATCGCTCAGGCCTCGGACGAAATGGGCTTCACGGAAGATGGGTTCACCGCTTTTTGGTCTCTCTTTGAGGTGTGGCAACGCGATGAAGCCAAGAGTGCCGAACCGATTGGTTTCCTTCAGCCGGTTCGTGAACGCTTTATACATGTAAATGAAACAGTGAGGGTGACAACATTTGTCCCTGATGAACCCCGTGTCTTAGCGATTGCGGAGTGCGTCAAAACAGATACACCTAGCTTGAAGATTGTCTCCCGGTTGGCGTTCTCCTCCCAGTTGTCAGCGGCCTTTGCGCATGAAATCATGCGGGTCTCCGTGTTGGCTGGCGTGTTCATCTTGCTGGTGACCATCCTGCTGATTCGTCGTCCACTGATGATCGTTCTCTCTCTCTTGCCACCGTTAGCAGGCGTAGTCTGGGGCTGTGCTGCAATGGCCTTCTTGGGACGCTCGTTGGATGTTTCGAATCTGATTGCTGGGATTATTGTGGTGGGGCTTTGCATCGATTATGGCATCTGCATGGTCTTTGCGTACCGTGACGGGATACAAGCGGATGTGTTTCAAGCGGTAACGCTTTCTGCGGTGACGACAGTGCTCGGTGCGGGGGTGTTGCTGCTGGCCAAGCATCCCGCGCTCTTCTCGATTGGCGTCACCTTGGTTGC
>CAYWNP010000155.1:0-4816 GCA_964459675.1 uncultured Akkermansia sp.
GCGGCTAAAAAGATTTTAAGCATATCAAATGCTTGGGACCTTGTCGTGAAGAAAACGAGGAATCGCATCATGATTTTTATCTAAAAACACTTGTATTTTAAAGCCATTCTTGTGATACTTTGACAGGTTAATTTAAGACAAGGAATATGCGTATGAATCGAACAGGCACCCTCTTCGCGCTCTTATTGTGTACAACGGCTCTCCTGGCTGCCGAAAAACCGAATATTATCTTCATCCTGGCTGATGATCTTGCGCAGGGGGACCTTGGCTGTTATGGCCAACAGAAGATCAAAACCCCTCATTTAGACAGGTTAGCCGCGGAAGGCACCCGTTTCACGCAAGCATATTCCGGCACCACGGTCTGCGCCCCCTCTCGGACATCTGTTATAACAGGTCTGGACATGGGGCACTCCCCTGTCCGCGCCAACCGTGAGATTGCCAAGGGGCAAGGACAGATGCCACTTCCGGAAAAGACCGTCACCGTTGCCCAACTCCTTAAACAACAGGGCTATGCAACAGCCTGCATGGGCAAATGGGGCATGGGTATGTTTGACACCACGGGCAGTCCGCTCAAGAAGGGCTTTGACCACTTTTACGGGTATAACTGCCAGCGACATGCCCACAGTTATTTTCCTGAATATCTTTATGAAAACGACAAACGTTTTGAGCTCCCTGAAAACAAGGAGGGCAAAAAAACGTATGCCGACAAGCTCATCCAAAAAGATGTACTCTCGTGGGTCGGAAAACAGAAGAGCACCCCCTTCTTCCTTTTTTACGCGACGACGTTGCCCCATGGAAGCTACGAAATTGACAACCTCGGGCAGTATGCCGACCTCCCTGGCTGGACCGACCAAGCAAAAAACTTTGCCGCCATGGTCACGCGTCTGGACAGCAACGTCGGCGAACTCGTGGCACTCCTCAAGGAGATGGGCATTGAGAAGAAGACACTGATCCTCTTCTCAGGTGACAACGGCGCTGCTTTTGGCGACAAATCCCAAACGTCTCTCTTCTTCAATCAATCCATGGACGGCAAATTGCGTGGCTTCAAGCGGGGCATGTATGAAGGGGGCCTCCGTCAAGCCTCCCTAGCCTGCTGGCCCGGAACGGTTCCTGCCGGACGCGTCAGCGATGATCCCTGGGCCTTCTGGGACTTTCTTCCAACCTGCGCGGAACTCTCTGGCGCAACGTATCCTCAAGACTTCACGCCCTGCGGACTCTCCCTCGTCTCCTTCCTCAAAGGAGGGCCTGCGCCTCAGCGTGAATACTTCTACTGGGAGCTGCACGAAGGTACGCCCCAACAGGCCGTCCGCTTCGGGAACTGGAAGGCTGTCCGTAACAGCCCTAAAGGCAAGATCGAACTCTATAACTTAAGCAAAGACGCTGCTGAACAGAATGACCTCGCAGAGAGTCAGCCCGAGAAGGTTAAACAAGCCGAACAGTTGATGCTCCAAGCACGTGTTGACGATCCGAACTGGCCACTGAAAGAAGCTTCGAAAAAGAAAGGTAAATTATGAAACACTACGTTGAAGGAAAAGTAATCATCATTACAGGCGCCTCATCAGGATTTGGCGAGGCGGCGGCGTATATGCTCAATGAGATGGGCGCCAAGCTGGTCTTAACCGGACGTACACTGAAGACGTTGAACGCTGTGGGCAAAAGACTCTTACCCAAGACCTGGATCGCGGTGCAGGCTGATGCAACCATGACCAAGGACTGGAGCAAGGTTGTCAAGCAGACCGTCAAGGCCTTTGGACATATTGATGTGCTGGTGTGCAATCATGGCTGTGGCATTAAGATTGCAAACGTTGAGTCCATGACCGACGAAGATTTTCAAATGGTTTTAGACACCAACTTGACCTCCATCATGAAGGGCGCGCGTGCCGTCATCCCGGAGATGCGCAAATCTGGCTTTGGACACATCATCAACGTCTCCAGCGGATGCGCTCACTTTGCCTGGCCCTCCTGGGCAATCTACACGGCAGCCAAGACCGGCATGGTTGGGTATACCCGTTGCCTGCACAAGGAGATGGAGACATGGGGAGGCAAGGCGACCTGCTTCATTCCTGGCGCAGCGCGAACAAACTTCTGTGCAAATGCCAAGATTGACGATAGCTGGATGACGGGTTATCCGACAGCCGAGGATTTTGCGCGAACCCTCGTTCACTGCATTGATGTCCCGCCGAGTTGCGTGATTGACGAAGTGAGCATTTGGGGGACGAAGCAAGTCAAGGACATGTTGACAGCCTATTAAAAGACCTTTCGCTTCACTTTACTGAAAGAGTACTCTGCCGCTTGACGAATCGGCTTGAAAGCGGGGGAGAACCTGCGTATACTTTCCCGCACTATGACTGTTTCAACTGACTCAACTCTCGAATTGGGCGAACAACCCCTTGCGCGCCTGATGAACAAGGCAGGCATCAAGGCGCATGACCTTGTCAGCGCCTCCAAGGTGCCGATGACGCACAAGATGGTATCCCGTGCCTGCAAAGGCCGGAAATGTACAGCCAACACAAAGAACATTGTCTTGAATGCCCTTCAGCAAGTCACCGGCAAGACCTACTCTTTCACCGACTTGTTTAACTACTAATCCGCCATGATGATTTTAAAGCTTACGGCTACGCTCGTCAGTGCTCTGCTTTTGTGGTCAGCCTTTCCACCCTCCTCCCAATCCCAAAGCATCTGGTTTGCCTTGGTTCCACTCATGCTGATCATCCGGACCCATCCACCGAAGCGTGCCTTTGCCTGGGCTTGGCTCTCTGGACTTCTCTTTTGGTGTGCAACCTTGAGTTGGTTCCCTGCGATCATCAAGAATGGTGGCCCTTGGATCTTGGTGGTCCTGGGACAGGTGGCCCTCGCGGCTTGGTGCGCCCTCTTCTTTGGCCTCTTTGCTTATGCGTCCGCCTCGGTCTGGGCGTGGGCAGGAACAAAGGGAAGTCCTAAGCGCATCTTGGCCATCGCCCTCTTGGACCCACTGCTCTGGGCCGGCACTGAATATCTGCGAGGAACGGTCCTCACCGGCTTTGCATGGAACTTTCTGGGCGTCACCCAGGTTAATAATTTGCCACTGGCGCAGATCGCCTCTGTTCTCGGCGTCTACGGTGTTTCCGCACTCGTCATTCTCGTCAATGGTGCCATTACCAGCATTATGGTCCGGACGACAGACCCCTTCGTCGCCCGTTACAAGAGACTACCTTTCACTGCCCCTGCCTTTCCTGAACGGGTACTCCGTTCGATCGAAAGCTTTCTTCCTTTTGCACTGGTCTTCTGCTGCTGGGCCTGGGGACTCAACCGTGTGAACACCTGGATCAAATCCGAGCAGAACCATCCGATCTGGCGCATGGCGATTATTCAGCCGAACATCCCCTGTCGTTTTCTCAACAACAAAGAGCTGATTAAGCAACAACGCGCGATCTTCCATGAGCAAAATCAAATGGCGAAGCTGGCCAACCCCGATTTGACCATCTGGCATGAGACGTCCGTGCCTTACCTCGTCCCTGAAGACCCCTCTGCGTTCGCATTCATCAAGCGTGGCGCCAACAATACAGGGTCTGCCGTGCTGTCGGGCGTCATGGAGGCAGAGAAGGTCCTGGTCTCACGGAGTGCACCCGAGGGCGTTCACTATTACAATGCCGCCTGGCTGTTTGATAATGAGGGGAAACCCCTCGGCTCGTATCGCAAACAGCACCTTGTCCCCTTCGGTGAATTTATTCCCTTGGACAAAACATTCCCTCTTTTGCAGAAGCTCGCACCCACGGGTGTCTCCTGCATGCCTGGCCGTGATGCAAGTGTCATGCTTCTTCAGCGTGCTAATGGTGACACACTGCATATCGGGGCGCTGATCTGTTTTGAAGATACCATCCCCGATTTAAGCCGTAAAGCGGTGCGTGCCGGGGCCCGAATCCTTGCACTGGTGACCAATGACGCATGGTTCAACGGCTCCATTGAGCCGGTCCAGCATCTTCACCAAGCCATCTTCCGATCCATTGAAAATGGGGTGCCTATGGTCCGTTGCGCCAACTCGGGCGTCTCCGCGACCGTTGACCCTGTCGGACGCACAACCCGACTCACCTCGGATAGTCAGCAAGCCGATTTTCATGGATTTCTGGTCCGGCCCATCTCTGTCCCGACAACACCGTTGCCCTCGCTCTATACCGTTGCGGGAGACTGGCTTTTAGCGATTCCAGGAGCTCTTCTGGCGATCTTACTTGCCCTGATCCACTTGAAACCGCATCAGTTCGTGAGGAAACGTTTCAGCAAAAAGATTCCAGAAAACGAAAAACGCGGTTGAAAAGCCAAGTCCAGTTTGGTAAAGTATACAACTTCATGCCCGACAAAAGGTAGCGCGGGCGATAAGAGGAGAATATCATGAGTCAGCATAGCAGCTTAAAGGGTTCGGGCAAGATCACAGCAAAGCGTAATGTATTGAAGCGTTTTGAGCGCGTCAATCTGTTGAAGAAGCGTGGTCAGTGGAAAGACGGCGATCGTGGTCTGGGTCTGCGCAAGACGAAGCCAGAAGTCTAGACCGTACCCGCTATCGAGAAGCCATTCGTAAAATGGCTTTCTAAAGCAAAACTCGTCCGCCTAACAGGCCGGACGAGTTTTTTATTGTTCTTAACCGCAAGGAACGCAAAGAACACAGAGAAAAATTACATGCCTTTGCTATTCTTCGTATTATCTTTCTTTGAGATCTTTGTGTTCTCTGTGGTTAAACACAACACCGCTTTTCAGGTTTAGAGCTGAAGGGCTTGGCGCTTGGCGATCGCATCACGAATACAATCAAGTGCTGCTCGGGAAGAGATGGTTGCTGCGGTCACAG
>CAYWNP010000156.1:0-4755 GCA_964459675.1 uncultured Akkermansia sp.
CAAAAAATTCAACCATTGATCTCAGGCCGTCGTTTCTCCAAGGATTCTGAGCGTCTTCTGGTACGCTTTGGCGAGCGCTTTATCTTCTCTCTGCATAACAATTATTGAATTTTTCGCTACGACACCTCTGCCTCATTTATTTTTTAATAGGAGGCGATCTTGTTTCGGAATGTATATGTAAAAGCGGGTTTTGGATATGGCCATGCCGGGCTCTTGATGGTAGACTTATTCACATTGTAGTGGAACTGTCTGGAGCTTCTATTAAAAAGGGGAGTGCCCCAGTTTAGTTTCTGGATTTTGCGCGAGGCAAATGGCAGACGACGCGACCAAAATGTGCAGTAACCCGGGTTTAAATGTATGAAGAGAACACGCGAACAGCTACTCGAGCGACTGATGGGAGCCTGCGGGAGTGGGCGCCGGATCAATGGCTATAACGGTTTTCTGTTGCTCGTGGCTGGACTGGGTGGGTTGCTCTACGGGGTCGACATCGGAATCATTGCAGGTGCCTTGCCGTATCTCGAAGCAACCTCGAATTTCAGTGCTGGCCAGTTGTCGGTCGTCGTAGCCGCAGTGCTGCTGGGGAGTGTGACTTCCACGCTGTTCGCAGGCGTGTTGGCTGACACGCTGGGTCGCAAGCCCATGATGATCCTGAGCGGCGTCATCTTCGCCGTGAGTATTCCAGTCATTTCGCTCGCGAGCGGTTATGGTCCCCTCGTTTTCGGGCGACTGCTTCAAGGGGTTAGCGCCGGGTTCATCGGCGTGATTGTGCCCCTTTACTTGGCCGAGTGCTTGGCTCCATCCCAGCGCGGCAAAGGCACGGCCGTCTTCCAGTTACTGCTGACGCTGGGCATTCTGGCTGCGGCCGTGATCGGTATATTCTTCAGCCTACGTATCGAGGAGATCGTAAAGCTCGGATCAGTTGACAGTCTTTTCGCCTTCAAGGATGCTGCCTGGCGCAACATCTTCTGGTTTTCATTACCGCCTGGCCTCCTCTTTGTTTTTGGCAGTTGCCTGGTCTCCGAGTCTCCTCGCTGGCTCTTTCGCGCGGGCCGGAAAACGGCCTGCCGCGAGGCCTTGCTGCGGTCGCGGACGGAAGAGCAGACGCTGGGTGAACTCAGAGAGCTGGAGGCGACGAGCGCTGACAGTAAAAGACTCGGGGGTGCGACCGTAACCCAAGGCCGCACGCCGCTACTCAGCCGGAAACATGTGCTTCCGTTTCTTCTGGCGTGCGTGATCCTCACCTGCACGCAGGCCACAGGCGCGGCCTCGATCATCGGGTACAGCACAACCATCCTTCTACAGTCGGGGCTGTGCGATCTTGAGGCCCATTGGGGATATGTTGCCTTGACAGCGGTCAATTTCTTCGTGACGATCTGTAGCGTCATATTGGTGGACCGTAAGGGACGCAAATTCCTGCTCACCCTCGGCACCCTTGGAATTACCGCCATGCTGCTAATCGCGGGCTTCCTATTTCACCGGACAGAGCGCTTGTGTCTCGACCGGAGTGCTCAGATCCAGAGGCAGGTGACTCCCGACCAGAAACTGACGCTGGTGTTTAATGCAGCGACGGCCGCTGAGTTGCTCGCGCCAGTTATGGGCAACGAGCCCCGGGCCGATGCGCCTAACGGGTATACGCTTATTGTGCTTTACTCCTGCGGCGGCTTCCACGCAGCCACCAAAGTGTTGCGCTCCGGTGATGCGTTGGCAAAACCGCTCGAAATCAGCCGTGATAGTTGTCTCCCGGACAATGCGGTTTTGGCCTTCTTTGCCAATCCCCTGGCCAATCTTGACGCAGCCAGACACAAACCGCTCGTGATCGATAAAGCCCTTGTCTCGCCCGTCCCTGATCGCCGGACTGGTTTGTTTATTGCGCTCAGCCTGCTACTCTTCATGGGCTTTTTCGCAATCGGGCCAGGCGTCTGCGTCTGGCTGGCCCTTTCCGAATTGATGCCGACGCGCATCCGGTCCTCAGGGATGAGCATCGCGTTGCTCCTCAACCAATCCGTATCGACCGCGATTGCCGCCCTATTCTTGCCCGTTGTCGGCCGATATGGATATTCTAGGGTGTTTTGGGGATTTGCCTGCTGTGCAATGATTTACTTTTTAACGGTCACTCTCTTTCTGCCGGAGACCAAGGGTAAGACGCTGGAAGAGATTGAAGGGCTTTTCACTAAAAAAAAATAGGACGTGAATATGACTGGTGACAGGTGGACAAGCAGAAGAGCTGTCGAACTCGAGACCTCGGTGTCGAAGGCGTTCATGGCTCAGGCCCTGGGCGTTGAGTTTGACCGTGCCTATTATGTTGATCCGCAGCGCCGCCACGAGACGGATCTCAGATGCCAGGTGTTGCTGGACACTACCTATCCCGAACTTGACGCGCTCTACACGGAGAGCAATTTAGGACGAAAATCATATTACGACAAGCGCCAAATACTCATTGGAGGTATCCAGCCCAATCTGATCATCGGCATGCTGCTCGGTGCTGATTTCATGCCCGTGACGACGGGGGATGCCGATATCACGCCCGCGTGCTGGGCGGGTAGGCCCATCGAAGATCTTCCACAGCCTGAGACCCTGCTGGAGCATCCGCTCGTCCGCCTGTTCAGCGATCAGATCGCTGAGATCCTGTTGGAAGGTTCGCTCTGCCCGATCCCTCCTTTCTTCTGGGATGCCTCTGGGCGTGCCGCCGTGCATGGCTCGCTGACCACGGCCCAGAAGTTCCTTGGGGAGGACGTGTTCATAGATATGCTGACTGATCCCGACCGTGTCCACCGTGTCATGGAGTGGATCAGTGAGGTCAACATCGTGCTGATACGCCATTTTGCAGCCTGCGCTGGCATCGAAGTCAAGATTGTGCATGTCGGCGAATGTTCGTCGTGCATGGTCGGACAGGACGCATGGGAAGCATTCGTCGTTCCGACGCTGAACCGGATCGGGCGGGCGTTCGGTGCCGTCCGGTTACACTCCTGCGGGCCGAGTGACCACCTCGTGCCAGCCTTTCAAAAGGTGGAGCATTTGCACAGCTTGGACGTGGGAGGCGAGACATCCCTGTCACTGGTCAGAGCAGCCTTTGGGCCAGACTTTCCGGTCAGCATTGCGCCACCGGTAAAGCTGCTGGCCAGCGGCTCGCTTGCTGAACTAAAAGCGTGGACACTCAACGTGCTCGCAGATAATCAGGGTGGCAACCTAGTCATCCTGTATCATCTCGAACCACAGTACCCCCTGCAGAAGCTTCTGGCGTGGCGTTCGTGGTTAGTGAGCGGCGGGGCCGCATCACTGCAACAGGAGGAGGAAAACAACATGAACAGAACAAGCGCGGCTGCCGAAAGGCGGCCTTTCTGCGATACTTTAAGCGTATTCATTGGCACGGCACTGTGCCGGGAGTGAAGAGCCACAATTTTGATTCCGGTAAGAGTGTTTCGCGTTGCGTGGCGCGGCTTTGAGCCAGGAGTTAAAAACAAAAAAGGAGACAGAACATGTCTACTCGACAAAAATTAGTGGCCCTCGCCTGCATGGCGCTGGCCCTCTTCACGGCCGGGACGTCCATGGCCGCTGATAACACCGGCACTGGCGGCGTAATCACCTACACGGATTCCAACGGTTCGAACGCCGTTGCCAATCCGCCCTATATCGGCGGCTATGTGGTCCACACGTTCACCAACAGCGACACTCTAAATATCCCGGTTAACGCCAGCGCCGACGTGGTGGTGGTGGGCGGCGGCGGTGGTGGCGGCGGTGGCAGCGCTGGTGGCGGAGGCGCTGGCGGCTACATCTACAGCAATTCCTTTGCGCTCGTGGCGGGCAGCAACTATCAGGTCACAGTTGGCAGCGGCGGAGTTGGAGGCACAAGCAATGCTGGCGGTCCTCCCCCTATTGGCGCTGCTCCCGGAAGCGGATCTAACAGCGTCTTCTCTACCATTACGGCAACGGGTGGCGGAATAGGAGCCAGTCATGGTACTAGCTATTTTGCTGCAGGCTCTGGCGGCAGCGGCGGGGGCGGGTTCTGGGGCTCTACGGCCGGCGGTGTTGCTAATCCTGCAGGGCAGGGAAATAATGGTGGAACCGGGTGGGCAACCGCTAACTACGGGGCCGGCGGTGGCGGTGGCGCAAGTGCACCCGGCGGAAACGGAACTTCAACTACATCTGGTAATGGCGGAGCAGGAATTTCATCTTCTATATCAGGTTCAGCAGTAACGTATGCTGGCGGTGGCGGCGGTGGAGGCACATTTCAAGGGGCAGCTCGTGGCATCGGTGGTGCTGGCGGTGGGGGCAACGGAGCCAATGCAAGCTTCGCTGCAGCGGCAGGGGCAGCAAACACGGGCGGTGGTGGTGGCGGTGGTGCCAACTCGGGTAACATGAACGGAGCCGCCGGCGGCTCGGGCATTGTGATCGTCAAGTATCCCTACACCCCTCCGCCACCGTCCGGCACGCTCATCTCGTTCTTCTAATCTAACGTGCCAAAACAAGGCAGAGGGAGGCAGAGGTGTCGTAGCTAAAAATTGGTTCTTCGTATAATTTTGTGGATTTTACCACAGAGGGCACCCGCCTTCGCGGATACGCGCAATAACGCTCGTTGGTGCAAAGCCGTCTCCAACTTTAGAACTCTATAACTTTAGAACTTCTCCCCCTCCCCTAAATCATCAACGAAAAAAATGCCTGATCTTCAATTATTGAATTTTTAGCTGCGACCCTGGGCCCCCTGGTCTTGATAGCCAGTAAACACATTTTTATAATCTCCACCGCCTTTTTCAGAGC
>CAYWNP010000157.1:0-4661 GCA_964459675.1 uncultured Akkermansia sp.
GAGTACCCGCGTTGGCCAAAATTAGAGCTGCTGGAGAACAGGAGGTTTGACAGCAATGAAGGCATCCGCTAAAGTGTGAAAGAGCTTTAATCATGAATAAACTGTTACGAGGCATGTTGGCTTTTGCCGTGATCCTGGCCTGCGGGTGCGAACGCGCGGGACCAGACGGAAAGATTTCTGCTGCTCCGCAGGGCGTGGTGGCGGTCTCCCTGCTCACGCTGAACAATCCGCACTTCCGGCAGATCGGCGAGAGCATCACCCAGGAGGGACGGCGGCTCGGGTACGAGACCCGTGTTACGAGTGCTGACTTCGATGTGGCCAAGCAATCCGCGCACGTGCGCAAGATGATCGCGGAGAAAGTCAATGCCATCGTGCTATCACCCTGCGATTCCGTGTCGATCGGTCCCGTGGTCCGCGAGGCGAACGCGGCGGGTATTCCCGTGTTCACGGCAGACATCGCGTGTCGTGCGCCGGACGCAAAGATCGTGACGCATGTGGCCACGGATAACTACGGCGGGGGTAAGCAGGCCGCGCATGCCATGATCGAAGCGCTGGGGGATAAGGGCGGGCGCGTGGCGATCATCGACCACAAGCTGATCGAGTCGTGCGACTTGCGCGTCAAGGGGTTCAAGGAGCTCATTGCCAAACACAACGCAGGGCGAGCCGAGGACAAGCGGCTTGTGATCGTGGCGGAGCAGGAGCAGCCGGGCGGCGCATCGTTTGAAGGCGGGGTACGCGCTGCGACGGCGCTGCTGCAGGTGGAGCCCAGGCTGGACGGCGTGTTTGCGGTCAACGACCCGTCCGCGTTGGGTGCGTACAGCGTCCTTTCAAAAGCGGGTTTAACCGGCAGGCGCGTGGTCCTCGTCGGGTTCGACGGTTCGCCCGATGGCAAAGCAGCGGTCGACAAAGGGTTTCTGTGCGCCACACCGATCCAGTATCCGGATCAGATCGGACTGGAGACGATGCGCGCCATTGTGCGGCACTTCAAAGGGGAGGCGCTGCCGACCGAGATGCTGATTCCGACGTCGCTTTACCGGCGGAATAATAGTCATGAAGGGAGGAGAGAGTGAGCGCCATGATATGTGGAAAAGAAAGCTAGATCTCACGAGCTGTATTCCGCGAACAGTACGCCGCCATTATTTGCTTTGGGGTGTTATTGCTGCGTTTTGTTTTGAAAACACCTGTGCCAGCGAGTATCTGGTGAATTCCTGGTCTGCGGAAGATGGACTCCCACAGAATACGGTAACCTGCATCACACAGACCCGGGACGGCTATCTGTGGCTCGGCACACTGAACGGCGTGGCCCGTTTTGACGGCATCCGATTTGTGGTCTTCGGTGCGCACAACACCGCCGAACTGAAGAGTAACCGCATGCTCGCGCTCTTGGAGGACCGGGAGGGCGGACTCTGGATCGGCACGGAGGGCGGCGGCGTGACGCGTCTGCATCTCGGACGGTTTCTGACGCTGACGACCTGGGAGGGGCTGCCCAGCAACATCGTACAAGGCCTGCAGGAGGATGCGTCCGGGCGGATCTGGATCCGCACACAAGCGGGGATGTGCGTCTGGCGGCGTGGCGCGTTTCTCCCGGTCGTCGCGTCTGAGGCGCCCCTTGAGGAGGCGTTGCGGGACGTGGCGTTGCCGACCGCCTCCGTCGGGGTCGTCAAGCGGCTGTCGGACGGGCAGGTCTGGGCCGGAACGCAGGAGGGCGGACTTTTGTGTCTCAGGAACGGGCACTGGGCAAACATCCCTTCTCCCAGTGAAGCGGGGCGGCATCCGGTGCGTTGTCTGTTCGAGGACCGCGAGAAGAATCTGTGGGTGGGTACGGATGGCGGGGGGTTGGTACAGTTGAAACCGCGCAGGTTGTTGACGCTGGATGCCCGCGCTGGATTGCCCAATGAATTCATCTTGTCCATGGCCGAAGATGGAGCGGGCGGCCTCTGGCTGAGCGCTTCCGGAGGGGGCATCAGCCATTGGCGTCAGGGCTCGCCGCCGCTCCCGTGGCCCGAGGCTGGACCGTTGCGTCGGAACGCCAGCATCGGCCCGTTGTTGCGGGCACGGGACGGCAGTCTGTGGGTGGGCACCTCTGGAGAAGGACTGTTCCGATGGAAGAATGGGGAAACGCAATTGTTCGGTCCTAGCCAAGGTCTGCCGAATCCGGTGATCCTTTCGTTGCTTGAAGATCGCGACGGGCGGATCTGGATCGGTACGTATGCGGATGGCTTGTTTCTCTATCAGGACGGACGGTTTGTGAATTTCGGCGTCAAGGAGGGGTTCCCGGCGCGAAACATCACGGCCATCGTTCAGGACCGCGACGGGGATATCTGGATCGGGTCAAACGGCATGGGGCTGTATCGGTATGCGGATGGCCGTTTCTCCTACTATTGCCGTCGCGAAGGGTGGGGCAGTGATTTCATCCGCACATTGCTGGTGGACAAGGAGGGCGCCCTGTGGATCGGCAGCGGCGGCAGCGGACTGACGCGCATGAAGGACGGCTGGTTCCATACAGTGACCACACGCCAGGGTTTGGACGACGATGTGATCTCTCAAATTCTGGAAGACGACTTCGGCTACCTCTGGATCGGCTCGAACCGCGGTATCTTCCGGTTGAGTAAACAGCTGTTCGAGTCGTTTGCGGCAGGACGGCGCACGTCGGTTGAAGGCATCGCCTACGGCAAGTCGGAGGGGATGCAGAGCTTGGAGTGTACGGGCGGCTACCAGCCGGCAGGCTTGAAGGCGAGGGACGGCTCGCTCTGGTTCTCGACGGTGAAGGGGGCTGTGCAGATCGAACCGGCGCGTCTGGTCGGACCCGGCACCGGGGTGGCAGTCGCGTCCGGCCGTCAGTTCAATGTTCATCCGCCCCCGGTTGTCATCGAAGAAGTGTGGGTGAACGACGAACAGGTATTGCTGGAGACAAGCGCAAATGCGGCGGCGACAGTGGTCGTCCGTCCGGGTCAGAAGCGGATGGAGATCCGATACACGGGATTGTGTTTGACCGCTCCGGAAAAAGTCCGCTTCCGTCATCGCCTGGTCGGGCTGGATCCGTCCTGGGTCGAGGCGGGCGACGGTCGGGTGGCCCGCTATACGCAACTGCCGCCGGGTGAGTATCGGTTCGAGGTCATCGCCTGCAATAACGATGGTGTCTGGAATCTGCAGGGGGCAAGCGTGCCGCTGCGCATCGAGCCCCACCTCTGGCAAGCCGCCTGGTTTGACATCCTCATAGGGCTTTTGGCTGTCGTTGGCATCGCGGGTGCCGTGCGGACCGTGGCTGTCCGTCGCATGCGGCACAAGTTGGAGATCCTGCGGCAGCGGCATGCACTGGAGGAGGAACGGTCCCGGATCGCGCAAGATCTTCACGACGACATGGGGGCAGGACTGACCGAGGTCGCCCTGCTCAGCGAGGTTGTGCGCCTAAACCGCGATACGCCAGACGCGGTCGAGAAGAATGCCCGACGGATCTTTGCCTCTTCCAGGGAGATGACGCAGGCCCTCGATGAAATCGTCTGGTCGGTCAACCCCGCGAATGACACGCTGGAAAAACTGGTCGCCTTCGTCTGTGAGTTTTCCCAGGCGTTTTTAGGTTCGGCTGCAATCCCGTGTGAGGTGGACGTGCCCGCCGTCGTGCCAGACCTGGAGGTGAATGCACGAAGCCGCCACCAAATCTGCATGATGGTGAAGGAGTGTCTTGCGAATGTCATCAAACATGCCTGCGCCAAGACCGTCACGCTCACGCTTCGGCTGGAAGGTTGTAGCCTCGAGATCACGGTCGAAGATGACGGCGTGGGCTTTGACCCTGCGCGCGTGAAGGACACGACAGGCACCCACGACGGGCTCGTTAATTTGAAACAACGGTTGACAGTCATGAACGGAACGTGTGAGATTCAATCTGTCCGTGGACACGGCACACGGGTACGGCTAATGGTAGGGTTATAAGACAATGAAGAGAGAAACACTTATTAACGTAGCACTTGTGGAAGATGATGTTCGTGTCAGCAGGACGCTGGCGATGATTCTGGAGAGCACGACGGACTGTCGTTGCGTCGGCCAGTACAGCAGCGGCGAGGCGGCGTTGAAGGCGCTTCCTGCGCTCGCACCGCAGGTCATCATCATGGATGTCAACCTGCCCGGCATCAACGGTGTCGAATGTGTCCGGCAGCTTGTCGACAAGGGCGTGGACGCACATATCCTGATGTTGACGATCCACAAGGATACGGATGTGATCGTGGACGCGCTCAAGGCTGGCGCCTCAGGCTATCTGGTCAAGCCTGTAGATGCCGACCAGTTGCTGGCCGCGGTGCGCGACATCTACGGCGGGGGCGCGCCGATGACCAGCAGTATCGCCCGCAAGCTGGTGCAGGTGTTCCAGCGTAAGCCCGTCCCGGACGGGGAGGCACTCACCACCCGCGAAGCAGAAGTGTTGTCGTTGTTGGCCAAGGGGCATGCCTACAAAAAGATCGCCGACGAGATGAAAATCAGTTATGCCACGGTTCACACCTACATCGCGCGCATGTACAAAAAATTACACGTCAACTCCCGTGCCGAGGCTGTAGCTTGGCATACTGGGCGGTAGGGGGCTGGGGGGCAGCCGGCAGTAGGCAGTAGCAGTTGGCAGTGATCAGTGGTCAAAGGACGCAAAGACTGAAAGACCAGGAGACTCAAAAAAG
>CAYWNP010000158.1:0-4624 GCA_964459675.1 uncultured Akkermansia sp.
TATTTCTGTTCTAGCAGATCCTTCATCTGTGGCACCCAGTTACCGCCCTTGGTCAGGCTGGTTCCCATGGTCACGATGGTCTGACTTTTTCCGGCCGCCAGATTTTCGATGAACCTGACCGGAGCTGGCTGGTTGTCGCGGTCGCAGGAGATCTTGCCATCCTTCAGTTCGATTTCAGCGACCTGCAGGCTGGTCCGTTTGAATTCAATGCCCTTCTGGTCCAGAGCTGCCGTGTCGACGCCGATCTTCCGGCCGGCATGAACATGGTAGAATATAAACGCCCGGTCACCCGCCAGCGCGACGCCGGGATGCGATCCCAAATACCCGTCATCCGGACGTTTGCCGGCTTTGTCGAGAATCAGGCCGTTGTGAGTGTATTTGATTCCGTCGTCTGACTCATAGATTCCGAGACCTTTCCACTCATCGATGAAGAGCCAGAACTTATTTTTCCAAAACAGGACCACTGGAGCCTCGTGGTGACCATCACCCGTGAGCTCCTCCAGCCGTTCCCAGTTCTTCAGATCCGTGCTGACCACCTTCGCCGTTCGGTTCTGCCGTTTGCAGTCACGGAATACCATCAGCCACCGGCCATCCCGGAGCTTTACCACGGCAGGATCTATGATGTCGTCGGACTTCACATCCACAGTGTCGCTGTATTCCCAGGTGATCATGTCCCTGCTGGTGTAATGACATATTACAGGCTGACCTTTTGCCGCTTTGACGACCTTCGGGATATAGGTGACGAACATATGATAGGTCCCCTTATCTTCGAAGACATGCGGAGCCCAGAATGTCTCCTCCTTCAATCCGCGAGACATGCCCTGAGCTGTTCCGATATAACTCCAGGTGCGGCCCTGGTCGGCTGATTTGGCAATCCCGATTTTCGTACCCATGTACCACGACTCACCATTGGTCAATTCCAGGTTCGCTCGACGTTGCGTGTAGAATATATACCACGCCTTCTCCCTCGCATTCCAGACGACCGACGGATCCGCCGCGCCATTGAACACCGGGTCGCAGAACAACGGTGCAGGTGCTTTCGCGATATCGAGTGCGCCCTCAGGCGCCCTTGCGAAACCAGCGGAATAAAACGCTTCCTCGGCCCCGGAACAAACCACTGCCGCCTGAATGCCAAGCATGAATATTCCTGTGATGATCAACTTGTTCGTCCTGAACATACTCGATTCTCCTCTTTTCTTGGTACCGACTGTTTAGCTCTGTCGAATTTCTTTGTTTATCTCCCTCGAACGTTGACTAAGGGTCATAGCTAAAAATTCAATAATTGATCTCATCCCTTCTTTCCTCCAATGATTCGGAACATCTTCCGGTACGCCTTTAACCCTTAGCCTATCTCCGTCACGCAAACTCTGTCCTGAATATCTTTTTCAGGGTCTCCAACTCAAGCGACTGCTTTGGATTGAAGTGTTCCGACTCTACGTAGCGTAGAATGCTGTGCAGGAGTTGTCGTGATTCGGCACGCTCAGGATTTTCGAGCAGCGCGCCACTGCAGACGAAGAGGCGACCTGCGCCAACCTTTGCTTCGAATGCCAGGGCGAGTTTGTGATTACGTTCGACATTGTCGATGACCTGCACTACCGGCCGGAAAGATGCAGGCGTGTCATCAATGATCATCGCCCGTCCATGCCGCACGATCGGCCACCATTGCCAGTCGCTGTGAAAACGCGTAGGGAATGATGTCAGTGCCGGATGCGCTGGATCGCAGAGGATTCCAAGCGTACCCGGCGGGTCATACTTCTTAAACATCGGATAGCACCAGAAGTCTGTCTGAAATGCCCCGGGCACACTTCGGAGAAGAGCTTTTTCCGTCGGCAGAATAAGCACTTTTCTTCCTTCTGCCAGAGCCTTTTGGACAAAAGGGCTGAACACGCGAGAGACGACTACCCCTGTCGGCGGTCTAAACGAGATTTCACCGGGATAGACCCAGAACCTGTAGCTGTTTCTGGCTGCTCCACCATCCAGCTCGACCGTCAGCGTAAGCGCTGCCGGCGCAGGAAAACGGGTGGTATCGAACTCTATGTTCCCCAGATTCGTGAGACTGCCCTGCGTCACATCCTTGGGCTGCAATACGCCACGTTCAAGAACCTTGCCATTATCACCGGTGACTTTCCAGGCCAGTCGCACGCTTTTGAGAGCGTCAGGCCCATAGTGCGCGAGCTCGACAGGCGAACGGAAACGTTCCCCTTGAAGCCACGCATAGCGGGGCATGCGAAGCAGTGGAACCGTCGGTCCACAGAACTCACGCCATTGCTCCGGCTTGATCAAGCCCTTGGAATCCATGAAAGCATCAAGTATTCCGACGAGGGCCGTCCCCTGCCCCGGAAAGTCTTGAAGATCGAGGAGCTGGAAACCGGCAAAACCCGGTGTACGCAACGCTGCCTCGATATCTTCACGATAGCAGATCACCGCAAGCGCGCCGGATGCCCTGACAAACTGATCCGCCTGCTCAAGCATACCGGCTTTCTCTAAACGATCTTTATAGATCTCGAAATTACGGGCTTTCAATACCCCCTTATACTTCCCTATCTCCCTGAAATTCGGGAATACCTGATACTGACCGGTCTCGTGACCGATAACCGGGACCGGAATGCCTTTGAGCGCCTCAGCATAGTCAAAGTCAGTACCGGGCAGCCGGTTATTGATGTGTCCGACCGTGTGAACGGCAAAAGAGCCGCGCACAGCGCGAGCCTGGGTATCTGGAAAGAAAACACCGGATTTATAGTGGCCGCCTGTCATGTACGTCGTCCAGTAATCGTCGCCTTCAGCCAGCGACGGCTCCCAGAAAAAGTTATTCGAACCCTGGGCATAAAGGGGCCTCGGGTCGAACCGTTTGTACTCTGAAACCACAGCACGCATAGCAGCCCTGCTGCCGGCAAGCTCATTGCCAAGCGCGAACATCACGAACGAAGGATGATTGGCGAACGCCTGAAGAATCCGCTTACCCTCGGCCAGAAGGTAATCAGCATGACGTGCGCCCGGCGAGGAAGAGTTCCTGATCTCCACATCTCCATCTGCATTCTTAGGAGGCTCACCGAACGCCTGCCAGTTCGGCAGTTCCGGCTGCATATAGATTCCGACGATGTCGGCAGCGGCGAAGGCCGCAGCCGGCGGACACCAGGAGTGAAAGCGGTAATGGTTTATGCCGTATGACTTCGCAATGCGAAGCACCCCTACCCATTCATCGACAGACATCGGTGCATAGCCTGTAAGAGGAAACACGCAGGCATCATGCTTACCGCGCAGGAAGATGGTCCGTCCGTTCACGCTGAACTGTGTCCCTTTGCGTACGAACTCACGAAGACCGAAATCGATCTCGCGCAGGTCGGTGATACGCTTTCCGTTGACTTCTTTATCAAGCTCAACCCTGAGGCGGTACAATGCAGGCGAAAACTCATCCCACGTCTTTGCCCCTGCGCCAAGCGGCAGGGTGCATTCCAGCGTCCCGGCTGAGGGACCATATCCACGTTCAATGCCCGCCACATCTGCATCTTCAGCTTTCTCCACGTTCCAAAGCTTTGCAGAAAGCCTGACTTTCCCGCCGGAGTTATCATGCGCTTCCGACTCACGGCCCAACTCGATGACCACACGGACACGTTTCCCTGCCACATCCGGAAACGTGCGGATACTCTCGATCCACTCTGCATCGCGGGCACGCAGCTCGATTCGGCCGAGCAGCCCATTCCAATTTGTCTGCGTCTCATCGCTCAACTGATGCGGGTCGCCGACGGGAGGCCGTTCTGAATTATCCACGCAAACAGTCAGCCTGTGGCGGCCGGGCTGTAGCGTCTTGCCGAGATCAAAGGTATGCTCAACCGTCAGCGAGTCCTGCTTTCCGATAAATCTGTCGTCTACCCACACGCTTGCTGTCTTCGTCCGCTCTATCGCGAGCAGCACGTTGAGGCCGGACCAGTCCTTGGGTATGTCTATCTCGCGCTGGAACCAAGCGGGACCTGTGTATTTGCGCACCCGCGTGAGCTTTCGGATCTCACGCTCCTCGTTCAGCGGTCCTTTGCCGCGTTCGTCGAGCGTGCTGGGGAGTTGGATACTGTCGGCAAAAGATCGTTTAAACCAGCCCTCTGTAACACCGGATTTTTGAGGATCAAGCTCGAAGGCCCATTCACCTGACAGGGAGATGACCCGGTCCTCCAGGCCTCTTAATGGGAGCCCAGCAGCTTCAATGCTCCGTGACCAGCATAAGAACGCTGTTCCCGCGGCGCCAGCCATTGTGGATTTCAAGAACTCCCGCCTGTTGAGAGACTCCAGCCTGCTCAACACGACTTGACGTGAAATTGATGTGTTCATAACTCCTTTGATCTTCATTCCAGCACAAAACTCGCCGGCGCAAAGGCCTTTAGCTCCACACTGAACCTGCCGAACCATATTCGTTCGGATTTGCCCGTCGGCTCTCCACGCAAATTCACGGGCGTCATCCTTGATACTTTCATACCTTTCGGCAGTTTCACCGTGAGCGTACCCGATTCGCCAGCCAATTCCCACAGCCGCAACTGCCTCTTGCCGGTATTGGAAATCTCACCGAAGGCCGTCACGAGCACGCCTCGGCGCGAAACGGATAAGCCCTCGCGAGTTTGCGGGAGCGGCTGCGGCG
>CAYWNP010000159.1:0-4573 GCA_964459675.1 uncultured Akkermansia sp.
CCTTCTATTTTGTAAATGAAGCTTTTGGAACAGTCGGGACAAAAAACTTCAAGCTCCGCAAGGGCAGCTCTTACGAAATCACCTTGCAACATCAAGCAACCGCCTCTGGAAATACCACCGACTACGATTGGCAAGCTCAGATCGGCGGACTACCCTCGACCTCTGTCCTTGAAGGAGGCAAGGTGCATCCAACTGCAACGCGTTTCTCCTCCCGCAACGACCTCAACATCCTCATAGATAACGAAGACGGATTGCTTGGAGTTGTAGACCAGAACTTTGAAACCCCTAATCATACCATTGGCAAAATAGCGACACTCTATGTGGTCGGACTTGACGTGTACCCAATGATTCACAAAGACCTAGGATTAGTAGATGCATCTGCTCCTTGGTATATTGGCACGGACATAGTTCCAAGTCCAGTTCAAGAGCTTCCAGAATCGAAGCGGAACATTCGGGCCAGCGATCTTATCATTGAGACTAAGATTAGTTTGCCCGCCCATTATGGCAATATAACAATTCAAGCTACGGGGTCTGCTGCATACGTCTATCTTTACAAAACTTATTTTACCCCTGGCGAAAATCCCTACGAATTAATATTGACCCCTGAGAATCGAACCGTTACCATTACCCTCTTTGATTGGTTTAGATTGTTTTGCGGACGTGGATCCATGAGTACAAGCGCACATATTATTTGTACCGAACCGGGAGAGGGGGCCATCAAAATTACTTATAACAATAACCCCGAACAATATGCACCTTTTACCGTTTCGGATGAGCAGAAGTTAACAGCTGTCAGGTTAGGGATTATTCCTGACTATGATCGTAATGGTGTCATTGATACGAATGATACTAACATAGCTAAAGCCGGCAAGTGGGCAACCTTCTGGGTGAATGACGATAAGGATGATGGCGATTTTACCAGTCATGGTAAAGATACGCACAGCACGGACTTCCCTGGACAGCCAGATGGAAACGGTCGGGACAGTGTCGTAAATGGGCGGTCAGATTTAGTTGACTTTACGCCACTATGGTTGGATTTGAAAGAGGTCATGAATGTTCTACCTCCGACAGCTGGGCATAAATATCGTATCAAGAGTAGGGGTGTTAGAGTTGTGCAAACACGAATGATAAGGAACGGGAATGTTCGGAACTTTGCATACATTGCTAACGACCAGTGCGGACCTAATCTTAACCAGTCGTCTCATTCCGCATCTGTGATTCCGACAGTTTGCGACGCGAGTGAGCAGGTTGCAGAACTTTCTCCCGCCTTCCTCTCCGCTATACAGGAGAGTGATTATTATGGTGTTTTGATGGCCGAGGGGACCTTCGAAGGGGCAAGGCTACAGCTTGAAGTCGTTGCCGCAAACAGCAGTGTCGTTATGTTCACCTGCCAGGCACCTTTGCGCTTCGTCCCCGTGGAATCCATGTACCGTTGGATTAATTTGAGAGATGTTACGGGTGGCTCCGTAGAACTTCCAACACAGGCCGGAGATCCGTCGAATCTGCCGGATTCGGAATGCAAAAACGGGAAGCACTTCATTTTTGTACACGGCTTAAATGTCAATGAAGAAGATGCTAGGTGCTCTGGGGCCGAAATGTTTAAGAGACTTTATCAGTCGGGTTCCAAGGCCATGTATACCGCCGTCGCGTGGCAGGGAAACCAGGGTCAGACGTGGTATCCTATTACGTACGTTGGTCGTCGAACCTCCGACTATTATGGTAATGTTGTGAATGCCTTCAATACGGCCTCTAATCTCGCTACAGCAGTCCGGCAGCTTCCGGGCAAAAAGATAATCTCCGCACACAGTCTGGGTAATATACTCGTGTCCAGTGCGATACAGGATCACCAACTAACGGTCGAAAAATACTTCATGTTGAATGGAGCAATGGCAGCCGAGACCTTAGCTCCGAGCCGTTTTAGCAAAAACTCAATCGAAAACCCGATGGTCCATGAACAATGGCGTAACTATTCGCCAAGAACGTGGGCGAGCTGTTGGCATGAGCTGTTTGACCCAGCGACGGACGCCCGGGGCAAGCTGACGTGGAAAGACCGTTTTTCAGGGGTCCTCCCCGTCGCCTACAACTACTATTCGTCAGGCGATGAGGCCTTCGAGACGTATGCGGATGGTACCCCCTCTGCAATCGAAGGCTATACCGGGTTTTCTCGGGCTGCAACGGGGCGGTATAGCTGGTCAAAACAGGAGCTATACAAAGGGCGAACCCACTCTGCTGACCCGATAGTCTCATGGATTGCGGGAAGCGACTGGGCCGGGTGGGGGTTCAGAGGAGAGACCGATCCTGTTTTATTCTCTTTATCTTTAGCTAATCCTTTGTCTCCGCTGGATTACTGGAGTCGTACCTATAGCGTTTATCAAGCAAACGGCTTATCGCCTAGTCATCTTATGGATACCCCCGTTTTTTATCCGAGTCCGACGGGGATGCTTACCTCGACGATAGAAAAAAATCTTCAAAACAGAATCCTCGCCTATGGTATCCCAGCCCTCTCGACAGCAATTGGACATGAAAGGGTGAATCTTCCACAACAAGGTGATGAAGATAAGAACATCAACATGAATGACGTTAACGTTATCACCCGCCCCAATGGCTGGTGGCGTCCTGGGTCAGGTGGCCTTGACGAGCGTTGGCTGCATAGCGATATGGTTGAAGTAGCTTATTTCTATGTGTATAGATTGTTCAATGACTTCGCAACAAGAGGAGAACTGAAATGAAAAAGCATCTATTGGGAGTAATGGTTATCATTCTTTGCATTACGTGTGCAGTTTGGCTGCGCAAAGGTTGCGTTCCTGAACTGCCTAGGGAGGGTGTTCCACCAAAGGCGGGACAGGCACAGAGGCATGGTCATGTTAAACCAATGCAACAAACCCTTTTCACTCGATACTCAATTGAGGTGACCAATGGCGTCATTGTTGCTGATACGCGCGAGAAGGTACCGCCGAGTTCACCCGACTATGAATCATATCTGCTTGAACGGAGGAGAGTCGCAGAAAATGGTGCCGATGCAAAGGTGACCCTCCATGTCGTAGATCAAGATGGGAAAGATGTCACGAATGCGGACGTTAATATCCATTTTAGCTGTAACGGACAGGAAAACAAACCCATCAAAGGGAAAACAGATGCTAAAGGTTATTTTACCGCAGCGGATAGGCTGACAGGGGAAATCATTTATATTATTACAAAAGAAGGCTATTACAGAACACGGACAGTATTTTGGTTGATGCAGAGGGATGTCCGTTCCTTTGAGAAAGGGCGATGGATCCCTTGGAATCCGACGCTTCAGGTGACGTTCAAGGAAGAGCGTAAGCCGATTCCGATGATTGCGAAAAAGGCCAAAATTAAAATTCCTAAAAAAAATCAGCCCTTCGGGTTTGATTTTGAGGTTGGTGATTTAGTGGAGCCATACGGAAAGGGCAAGTATTCAGATATCATGCTGAAGAGTTTTGGCGATAAACCGTTTCCGCTTACTTATAATTATTCAGAAACGCTAGTCATTCAAGCTAACAATTCTTTGGGTGGATTTATAAGAAAGAAAAAGGACGATTGGTGTGCTCTGTTATCGGATTGTGAAGCGCCAAAAAAGGGCTATATTCCAGAGTTCATGTTTTCCGCGAATAGCAAAGAAGGCCAGCCTGTTGTAGAGGATAATCTACAGGAGGACGATTACATGATTTTTAGGACGCGCGTTATAGTGAATGAGAAAGGCAATCTCATATCAGCCCATTATGGCAAGATTTATGGACGATTGACGCACGGAATAAACAGTAATGATCGAGAGGGAGCAGGGGCCACAATTCTTTATTACTTCAACCCGACCCCGAATGACCGTAATCTGGAGTTCGATGGAAAGAATAACTTGTTGAAGAATCTGGACTCGCTGGAGGAAGTGTACACACCGTAAGAGGAGCGCGGAAGTTCTAGCCGGCTTCGAGAAGGCATAGGGGTCGCTCATCCCAGAGCGGGAGTCAAGAGTCAAATGATCTCCGCTCCCACTTTTCTTAGTGGGTGTTTTTCTTTTCATTGTCCTTGCTCCTTCATAACAGTCGGGTCAGCCCAGTGCTCACGTCCTCGAATCCATCGTCGCTTCATCGCATAGTTACAGTCCGGTTGAAAACCGTCCCGTCCAGTCGCTCATCTGGATCTACGTTGGCCGGCTTGCGCCGCCCGCGCCACCCCGAAAGGCATAGGGGTCGTAATTAGACATAGGACAAAAAAAGTATTGCGCGGTCAATCGGCTTTTGATACATTCTGACCATGCCAAGACAACTCAGACACGACGTGGAAGGCGGGTGGTACCACATCACCACGCGCGGGATGTTCCGTAAGGAGATTTTCGAGAACGATCGCGACCGGGAGCATTTCATGGAACTCCTGGCGCTGATGGTCGAGCGTTACTGCGTGGTGTTGCATGCCTATGTGTTGATGGACAATCATTACCACCTGCTGATCGAGACGCCTGAGGCGAATGCCAGCCGCGCTCTGCAGTGGCTCAACTTGAGCTACGCGGCCTGGTTCAACGCCAAGCATCAGCGTTCGGGGCCTGTCTTCCAGGCGCGCT
>CAYWNP010000160.1:0-4569 GCA_964459675.1 uncultured Akkermansia sp.
TTGTTTTTTTTTTTTTTTAATGATTGAACCTTCAATTGAATTTCTCCTTTATCTCTGTGGGCTCTGTGAGAGAAAACGGCTACTGCTGGAAGGCGAAAATCAGTTTGTATTGGCGCGCCGGAATTCAACTTTGCGGAGAATCCGAATCTGGAGATAGGTAAAGCTCACCAGCGCAACCCCAAGAAACCAGGCCATGGTCGTGGCCGTGCTAAATCGCAGGTTGTTGTAGGCCTCTTTCCAGATGGCGAGGCTTAGCACGTTGGTCGTATCCCCCGGACCGCCAAACGTCAGCAGAAAGATACTCCCCATCCCCTGAAAAGCCGTAATAAAGGCGCCGACAAAGTTAATCACCATCAACGGCAGGAGTTGCGGATAGGTGATATGACGAAAACGGCTGAAGATGCCAGCTCCATCAATCGCGGCAGATTCATAGTAGTCCGGTGGCAAGGCTTGAAGCGCCGCCACATAGATAAGGCTCGCCATGCCCGCGCTGGCCCATACCCCTGGGAGGATACAACAGACCATGGCTAAAGACTGGCTCTGAAGCCACGTCTGACGTGCGATGCCAAAGAGGGCGAGCAGTTGATTGATCATGCCGTTCTCTGTGGGGTCATACATCAATTTCCAAAGCAGGGCAATAACCAGCGCGCTCGTCAAATGCGGAAGGAAATACAACGTCCGGAAGAAGATCTTTCCACGGGGAATTTCCGCCAGCATGAGCGCCAGAAGAATGGGAGACAGAAAGCCCAGCAGGATGGTCAACCCTACATATTTAAGCGTCCTGCCCCACGAGGCCCAGAAATGGGCATCTGTGACCACCATGATAAAATTATCTAACCCCACCCAATCCGTCACCCCGACGATCTTATAGTTCTGAAAAGCCATCACAGCCCCTCGAATAATGGGATAGTAGCTCCAGAGCGCGATCGAGATGACTGCAGGAAGAATCATGATCCATGGCGATATCCCTGGCGATACGCCGCCCGTCCCAGGTGCTTTCAACTCTAACTGACTCGCTGCTTGGGCATTTTTCCAGAACATTCCACCGCAGATCAGCAACGCGATAAGGACCACGCCAAAGATAACACGTGCCAAGGGGCGCTGTCGGGCCAATTGCTTTTCTGGCACGCGAAACATTAGTCCTCTGTTGGCATCTGCCGTGATACTCTTCAACGCGGATTCTGTATCGAATGACTCTCCCCCATCAGCCAGCAACAAGCCTAAGAACCTACGGTCAATTAAGTCCGAGGCCGCCTGCCAGAAACCAGCAAAGGGTTCTGTCTTAGCGAGAATCTCGCCCCGGTCCAGGCGTTCGTAATTCTCACGGATCCGTTGCGGGAACTCTCCCAGATATTCATGGAGGCCAAGCCGCGTGAGATCTGACGGGGTACACCATCGGGCATACCCCTCAAGGACCTTCTGACGGATGGTTTCATCATTGACCTCCTGAGATGCCAATTGCTGAACACATTTCCAGATCAAGTCACGTTCAGCTTTTGGACGACGCCCCACCCCTTCTGTCATACTATAAAAATGCTTGTGCGACTGGAAGACAGGCTTCATGCCTGGCTTTGAACCAGGGAAGGGCATAATACCGATCATCTCTGGAGGCAGATTCGCTTCACGGGTCAGAAGCTCCACAAGATCGAGACCTGCAAAGAGAGCGACAATCTCGCCTTGGGCGAAGAGCTGTGGCAATTCCGTTGTCATGCGTGGCAAGGGACGCGTCGCCCCTCTGATCACCTCTGCAGGGTCAAACTCAAGCAGACGGCCATTCTTGCGTGTCACACACCCCTCCGACAGGTCAAATGCGGAGAGGTTGATGATCTCTTGTGTCTCCGGATCACGGATCCAGGGCGCCCAGACCAGTTTCTGAAGAAAATGGGCGGCCTCTAAAGATTCAGGCGAGTCAAAGTTAGCCTGCCATGTTCCTTCAACCTTCGAGAGATCCTCTCCAGTATCATCGGCACGGAACGAGGTCTCTTCCATGTTAAAGCGGTAGGTTTTGCCAGTTGTGGGTGAGGTCCGAATGTTAATGATCGGCGACCCTCCCGCAGCCTGCATCCACGGCAGCCAGCCCCATGGACGACACTCCATCCCAAAGGCACGCTGACCCCGTTGTACACGAGCCCCTGACACTTGCTTACGCGGATAAGTCAATCTCTGACACCAGACAAAAAACTCATCCCAGGTCTCAGGCGTCTTCTCAGGATCAAGTCCTGCCTGCTGTACCAGATCTTTTCGGTAGATGATACCATAATGCCAGGTGCCCGCCATGGGCACACCATAGACCTTACCATTCTTTGTCGCCACGCGACGCCACAAAGGGGGAACATCCTTCCAGCCAGGCCATTTTGCTTCACGGTCACTGATCTGTCCGTCACCATCCAGGTCATCACCAATCCATTCGTTGAGTGGATGAATAAACCCCTGTTCAATGTCGTGGCAAATAATATGGAACCAACAGAAATAAACATCCGGCGCGGTCCCACCCGCAAGGGACAACATGAAAGGTGCGCGCCCGCCACCGCCCGGAAGGACAAGGCCACCCCACTTCTGCGGATTTAACTCGGGTTCCTGGCGTGTGAGTTTAAGAATTTGGCGGGTGACTGGACCCTCCGGTGTGTCGGGGTCATACCCGCCCATGAAAGAGACGGTCACAGGCTCCTTCGGCGCAGCCATCAAGCTGAAAGCCGTGAGAAGCGAGAACAGCAAATGAAGTGTTAATTTATTTAGCATCCGAAAAGTACGAAAGGTACGAATATGATAAACATTGAGTATCCAATTTAAAATAAGGCAATAAGGCAATGAGGCTCGTTGGAACGAAGCGGAAACCATTCGACGAATGTCGAAAGCGTAAGCGGTAATAAGGCAATTCTATAAACGGTTTTCCCCTTATCCAAGGCGACCTTTAAAATCTTCATAGCCAAAGCTCTTCACAACCTTCACCTCACCGTCAAGTTCACGACGGGCGATATTGGGAAGGCGTATACCATTGAAGGTATTGGTTTTGACCATCGTGTAGTGAGCCATGTCTTCAAAGATGATACGGTCACCTGTCTTGACAGGCGTATCAAACGACCAGTCACCAAAAACGTCCCCGGCGAGACACGAGGCGCCTGCGAGACGGACTGTATAGGGCTTCTCCCCCACATCGCATCCCTTGTCCGCCTGTGGTGATGGCATAGCCTCGCCCGCCCACTTCGGATCTCGGAAGAGTCTCGGCCGATAGGGCATCTCCATCACGTCAGGCGTATGACACGCGCAGGAGGCATCGAGGATGGCAATCGGCCTCTCATTCTCCACAACATCCAACACCGTGGCCACCAGCGTCCCTGCATTTAACGCACACGCCTCACCAGGCTCCAAGTAGAGTGTCGTAATATTAGGATGACGCATACGAAACGCCAGAAGCGTGTCACAGAGCAAATCAACGTTGTAATCCTCGCGCGTGATATGGTGTCCGCCACCGAAATTGAACCAGGATAGTTTTGGCAGGAGGTCACCAAACTTCTCCTCGATGGCCTCGACCGTCCGCGCAAAAGGTTCCGCATTCTGTTCGCAAAGGTTATGGCAATGAAAGCCCGTAATACCCTCTACGGAGTGTCCAGTAAACGAAGCGCGACGGATCCCGAGTCGCGACAAGCGCGCACAAGGATCGTAGATTTCCGTATGCCCTTCGGAGTGCTCAGGATTAATACGCAATCCAACCGTGATCTCACGCGGCTTTGAGATCCGTTGGAAGCGTTCAAGCTGCTGAAACGAATTAAGGGTAATATGATCAATGTGCTTAACCAACTCCACCATCTCAGCTTCGGAGAAGGCAGCAGCAAAGGCATGGACCTCGCCACCAAAGGCTTCGCGCCCTAAGCGAGCCTCGTCCACGGAGCTAGCGCAACACCCTTCCAGCGTTTTGCGCATCTGAGGAAAGAGGCCAAAAGTTGAAAAGGCTTTGAGGGCAAGGAGGATCTTGCATCCCGTCCGCTTCTTAACCTCCGCAAGCATGAGCATGTTCCGCTCAATCGCGGAACAATCGACAATGAATGAGGGTGTTGGGATCATAGCGCCTCCCCCTTATTGGATCGGCGATGTGAACACGCGTTTCTTGAGAACCTTCCAAGGCAGGCCATGCTGATTGAGCGCAGCCATAAAGGGATCGGGATCAAACTGCTCCATGTTGAAGACCCCCTGCCCCTGCCACTGGCCTGTGAGCATCATCATCGCACCGATCATGGCTGGAACGCCTGTCGTATACGAGATCGCCTGAGACTTCACCTCACGATAGCAGGCCTGGTGATCACAGACGTTGTAGACAAAGGCCACCTTCTCATTGCCCTTGGCGTCTTTTCCGCTCGCCTGGACACCGATGCAGGTCTTCCCTTTTGTCAGCGGGCCCAAAGAGGCGGGATCTGGGAGCAATTTAGCGAGGAACTGAATCGGAACAATTTGCGTACCATTAAAGGATACAGGGTCGATTCGATCCATGCCAATGTTACGGATGACCTCCAGATGCTTGAGATAATTTTCGCCAAAACTCATCCAGAAACGGGCCTGTTCAAGACCTTTGAT
>CAYWNP010000161.1:0-4554 GCA_964459675.1 uncultured Akkermansia sp.
GTAAGTCCGATCTCCGCGCGGTCGGAGTTGAAGGAGCGCAGGTTGATAATGGTTCGAACGCCCATCTTCTTCAGATTCTGCATCCCTTCTTCAGTCGGCTGGGCGCTGCGATAGAGGTTCGTTGTGATCTGATGCAGATTGGGAAGCCCCGCCTGCTGAAGCGGTTGTGCCCAGGTCGCCGGTCGGTTGGTAGGGGCCACCTCCTCTGCATAAGTGATAAAACCTGCTAAACAGAGTGTTGAGATCATCAGTAGTCTTTTCATTTTTTCCTTTTCTATAATTTAACCACAAAGAACACAAAGATCGCAAAGATCAACTTCATAGTTTTTTGGATTCAGGGTTAATGTTTTCTCGGTGTCAGAAAGCTCTGTGCACTCTGTGGGCTCTGTGAGAAAAAAATACTCCTGTCGTTTCTTCATGCGCGATGCGTTTTGACGCTTTTAAGTTCGGCGACTTCGGCATCGGTCAGTTCACGGAATTCGCCAGGTTTCATGTTGCAGACTTTGATAGGTCCGATTCGCACGCGGACGAGTTCAAGCACGACAAAGTGAGCCAGGGAGCACATTTTTCGGATCTGCTTGTTGCGTCCCTCTGAAAGCGTAAAGGCGATCTTGTGGGTATGGTCGCGACCGACCTTTAAGACCTCGACTTCGACAGGCTCAATGACATAGCCGTCAATCTCAAGCCGGGACCGGAGCGTTTCAATCTTGTGGTCTTCCATGTGGCCAGCGACGCGCGCAATGTAGGTCTTGGTGTGGCCATAACGCGGATGGGTCATGATGTTAGTCAGCTCCCCATCGTTTGACATCAGCAGGAGGCCTTCGCTCTCCTTGTCCAGGCGTCCGACAGGAACGAGGCGCTCTTTGAAATGGGGTTTCATAAAGTCACAGACCGTCTCGCCACGTTCATTGTCCGCACTGCAAATGTAGCCACGGGGTTTATAGAAGAGGATCGTCCGATGGCGTTCCGCCTCTTGCGGGAGGGGCTGTCCATTGATACAGATGAGATCCTTTCCGGGAAAGGCGCGGAAGCCAGGCTCCAGGATGCGCTCGTCATTGACGGTGACCTGTCCGGTCTGGATCAATTCCGCAGCATGGCGACGCGAGGCGACACCTCGCTTGGCCAGAATGTTTTGGAGACGTTCGCCCTCACTGGGTTGAGCGTCTGAAGTCAGGGTTGTGTTCCCCGTGCGGCTTTTGCTATCATTTACCATCATGTCACTTTCTGATCGAGATTATATGCGGCGTGCCCCTCAAGCTGCTCCTGTAAAACAGGCCAGCTGGTGGGCGCATCTTCGGTTCTGGTTGTGGCGCCTCTTTCATCGCCGCTAGGGTCTTTACTGTGCGCCTTCCCGATAAGCCTTGATGGCCTTTTTATAGGCAGGAGTATTTGAATATCCACAGGGCTTGAACTCGGGACAAAAGCCACGATAGACACACTCGGGGACGCAGACGCTGACGAGTTCGGGTTCGCTCTTTTTTACCTCGTCCAAGACAAGCTTCCAGGCTTGCGTTGTTTCCAGCGAGGCCTGACGGCAGAGCCGTTTTCGTGAGATGGTGATGAGGGCCTGGGCATTGGCGCAACACTCGTGGTTCACGAGGGCTGATTGCGGGATATCATCGCGGTTCTGGCCGGTGCGGTCTGTCCGTTGTGTGCTGACGTAATGCTCGATGCCGATCTTATGACGGACAAAGTGTACGCTGACCCAATATTTGAGGTTGACCCACTTCCATTTGAAGATCATCTGGCGGATCGGGGAGTGTTCCGAGAGCAACATGCGTCGCTTCCAAGCCGAACTGGGCTCCTTTTCCCCCTCTTCCATGTGAATGGTCGTACGCGCGGCATCTGCAACATCTCGCCAGATGGAGCGCGTCTTTGCGTATTTAATTTTGAGTTTTTCGTCCATGTGAGGTAATAGCATACTTGATTTTTTCGGAGTTTGCAACAGCGAGAAAGTATGATATTCTATTCCCTTTAAGGAGTATTATGGCTAACGAAAATACGCAGAAGAGCTGGTGGAAGGGTTGTGGTTGTTTCTTTATTCTTTTTTTGGTGGTGGGCATGGGAGTCTTTGTTGCCTTGATTGCGGTCGGTATTGCCGCTGTCGAGGATGTGGGAAGTGGAGGTTCCTTCTCTTTCTCGACGATTGCGTCGAATCGAGGGGGAGAGGATGAAGTTCCCCAGATGCGGGAGACCTGGTCGTATGGTACGGGTGTCGTGAAGGTCGTGCGGATTCCTGTTGAGGGGATCATCATGCTGGGCGAGGACGACTGGAAGGCGGGTAATGCGAATGCTGTGCTACGTTCCATCCGTCGGGCGATTCATGATCCGGAGGTCAGCGGACTGATTCTTGAGGTCAACAGCGGGGGCGGCGGGATCACGGACAGCGACATCCTCTATAACGAACTGAAGAAATTCAAGGCTTCTCGCGAGGATCGCGTCATTGTGACACTGATGGGGGATATTGCTGCCTCCGGCGCCTATTATATTGCCATCACCTCGGATTATATCATGGCCCATCCGACCACGCTGACCGGTTCCATCGGTGTGATCATGCAGTCTTATAACTTTAAGGAGCTGGCCCAAAAGATCGGCATCAAGGATGTCACTGTCAAATCAGGGGAAAACAAAGACCTCTTAAATCCCTTTAATGACGTCAAGCCAGAGCATAAACAATTGCTTCAGAATGTCATCTCGGCCATGCACAATCGTTTTGTCACGCTCGTGGCGGAGAATCGTAAGATGGATAAGAAGGCTGTCTCCCTTCTTGCGGACGGACGTGTCTTTCTTGCGGATGAGGCGGTCACCAATGGTCTGATTGACGGCATTGGCTATGCGGACGAGGCGCGCGCTAAGATGGCTGAGCTCCTCGATGTCGAGAGCATCAAGGTTGTTAAATATGAGGAAGAGCGTGGATTTCTTGATCTCTTTTCTCGTCCTGGCATTGGGATGAATCTCGACTTGAAGCGCCTGTTGCAGGAAACTGCACATGATGGTCGTCTCTCGTATCGTTGGTCGTGGTAATAGGTGCAGTGGCAGTTGGCAGTACCAGTTGGCAGTTAATCCCCTGGAAATAAACAAGGAGCAGCTTTTTTCTCACAGAGGCACAGAGAGCACAGAGTATGAACCCAATCCTCAAAATCCTGTAAATCCTGTCAGAAAATATTGAAGTTATAGGTGGCAAGGCATGAAGACAGTCGGGGATAAGACCGGACATATCCATTTTGTTGGACTATGCGGCGTGGGCATGGCTGGCCTTGCCTATCTACTCTCCTCGCGTGGCTGGCGTGTCTCAGGCTGTGATGCCGCGCTTAATCCTTTGGCTGCCTGGTTGACAGGCGAAGGCCTTCAGGCCCAAGAGGGCCACTCCCCCGAACATATCGATTCCACGGTGACCTGTGTGGTCAAGACGCCTGCAGTCAATTCAGATGAGCTGGAATTACGTGCCGCACGGGCAAAGGGGATTCCTGTTCTCCGACGTGGCGAAGTGCTGGCCGAACTGATGTCAGAGGGCCAAACCGTTGCGATCTGCGGCACGCATGGCAAGACCACGACCAGCTGCTTTACCACCCGCCTCTTACAGGCATGCGGCTACGGTCCGTCCTGGTGTATCGGAGGCACAACCTCGACCCTTGGACGCGTGGCAGGTGTGGGGAATGGATCTCTGCTGGTCTCGGAATCGGATGAGAGCGACGGCACCTTGGCGCTCTACCATCCCGCGGTTTGTGTGCTGATGAATCTCGATGTGGATCATTTGGAACATTTCGCGGATGAAGCTGACTTAGTTAATTGTTTCCGTCAGGTCATTGCTCAGACGCGAACCGGTGTGGCCGTCTGTGCAGACCATGCGCGTGCACATTCGATCGCCCAAGAGGCTGCGCGCGTGCCGGTGATCTCCTTCGGCTTTTCCGAACAGGCTGACTTGCGCGCGGTGCACGCTGAAATGACCCAACATGGTTCCTCCTTTGATCTCACCTGGAGAGGAGATTTTATAGGGCGCGTCTCCTTACCCATCTCCGGACGACACAATATCATCAATGCACTCGGAGCCTCTGTGGCCGCCTTGCATGTCGGCGTTTCGCCTCAAACCATTCTTGAGCATCTTTCCGTGGCCTGTTCGGAGTTGCCCGGGCGACGTTTTGAACTCGTTGCCGATCAAGCAGGGGTTCGTTTTGTCGCTGATTATGCGCATCACCCGCAGGAGTTGCATGCCGCTATTCAAATGGCGCGTTTGCAGCAGCCGAAGCGGCTGATCGTCGTTTTCCAGCCCCATCGCTATACCCGGACGTTAGCCTTGGGTCCTGAGTTTCCTGCGGCCTTCGCGGATGCGGATGAGGTCATTCTATTGCCCGTCTACGCAGCGTCAGAGTCGCCGTTGCTCGGCGGTTCGACGTGCGATTTGTATGCGCATTTTAGAACCCAGCTGCCCGCGAAGCCGATCCTCTTGGCGCGCTCCATCCGAGAGACCTGGCACTATCTGAAACGCCATGTCCAGCCAGGTGATTTTGTCTTGATCGCTGGCGCTGGCGATGTGATTCAATTGGCAGATGAGGT
>CAYWNP010000162.1:0-4460 GCA_964459675.1 uncultured Akkermansia sp.
CTTTTCCGGTCAGGTCTTCGCCTGCCAGGACGGGAAAACTCCCCGCGCGTGTATTTGATTGCGTCATAATCCTTATTCTCCTTTTCCTTTAGACAATTCGACCTCTGCCCGGCGGAACGCGACCAGGAAGCCACATCCGTCCCGCTTGGCGATCTCCTGGGCACGGTTGCGCAGTTTTGCCGACTGCTCGTCATCCTTGCGCGGGGCAGGATCAGCAGCCGCGGCGCGGTTGTGCAACGGCTTAGAAGGCGGCGTAACAACCTCAGTGACAACGGCCTTGCGGGTACGCATACGGTTCAGCAAGCCGAGTGTCGCCTCGCGGTTCTCGATCAGACGCTCCCGGAAGAACTCCTTGTCCTCCGCATCGATCACATCCGCGAACGATTCAACCTCGCGGTTTGCGATGTTGTCCTCCGCCTCCACGACCTGCTGGACGAGCACGGCGTTTTTGTCCTGCTCTTCTGAAAGAGCAGCCTCAAGCTCCACCACGCGCGCGGACAGCTCCTCGCACAACGCAGGGTAGTCAATAGTGTTTTCATCAGCCATATCAATCTCCTTTTTATAGAAACATGATGTCCCTCTACTAATAGCATGATCGTCAGTGTTAATTCGGGTGGGAGAGTGCTTTTTGACGTCTTTTTAGTGACTCGACGTGAAGCCGATTCGAGAAAAAATGCGTGATCAACTTTATTCTCTTCTGGCATAATTTACCTCCTGTTGTTGAGACGTGTATCCCTACAGTTGGGTGGAATGTCGACCGTGCCGCGGTGTGATATTGGTTATTTTAGTTGTTGATTGGGCTACATATCCACAAGTGAGTATAATCCGCGACATGAGAAGAGCAGATTAGATTCGTGCTATGCACGAACGGCATAGCGCTGAGGGCATAGCGTATGGCAAATAATCAATGTTGCCAAATAGCGCTATGAGCTATGAAAAACAAAACCACCGTCTAAAACATGTTTTAAGGACAAACATGAATATCCTCGAAATTGGATTTCATAAATAATCCCCGCAGCATCAAAACTGTAGACGGCGTCAGCAGCCCCCGGGCCGGCCTCTGCTGAGGCTGGCTATATATAAAAATCTTTTCGCAGCACGGTCTATTCCGGGCCTGAAAGCGGGCCAGAGGTGCGCGGGTGACCGATCGTGGAGATCTCCGCAACGAGACGACGGTAGAGGTCGTTCGGCGTGTCAGTGTCCCAGTACCCGAAGGCGCGGAAAGCTTGAGCCGCAAACACGAAGGCCGCTAGGGTGATCAGCCCATAGAGAATAATGGGGATGGTCCTTTTCGATCGTTGTAGGCCCACGCGGAGCACGCCCGTTTGCGGACAGGCGGTCACGCACCCGTAACAGACGGTGCATTCCGGAGAGCGGACAGTGGTTGCGCTGTGGACGTCGATGCGGTTAGGACAGGCGGCCGTACATCTTCCGCAATCCGTGCAGCGAGCCGAGTCGCGGCGTACAGCAGTCGGGCTCGGTATCGACGCAAGGCCCAGCAACGCGCCGTAAGGGCAGAGATACCGGCACCAGAAGTTCTTGAAGAAGAGAGAAAGCGCTCCGAGCACAAAGACCACGATTAGGGTGGTCATACTGGGTGGCGCAAACATGGCATACATTTTGACATCGCAGATCCGGTTGTAGGATCCATGGATAAAGTCGCGCATTGCTTCAAGGGACATTCCGCAGATCAGGACAACGAAAAGCGCCAGCAGAAGATATTTGACAGATCGCAATACGATGTCGAGCGGCTTGGGCATGCGGAGATTGCGCTTAAAGAGTCCCCGCCCCGCCTCGTGCGCATATTCGCTGAGCGTGCCGATGGGGCAGACCCAACTGCAAAATCCGCGCCGCAGTGTGAACGCCAGAAGCAGGATGAGGGTGAAGAGTACCAGCCCTGCTGGGTGTACGGTATTGGCGATGCCGGTTCGGATCAGATAGACGAGGCTCATGAAGGAGCTGATCGGCAACCATGCCTCGACCTCCGCCGGGCGCAACGCCAGTCCAGAAGACGCGGTTTGCGAGAGCGACGTAACAAAGAAAGCAAACTGGACAGCCGTCAGGAGGGAACCTGTCGCGAAGCCGATTTGGACCAGTCGACGGAAAGGGATCTCGCTCCTGCGAGCGGTTGATGCAACGGGGTCAATCATAGAAGCATTCTTTAAGTTCATGATTCAAGTATACGTTGTTGCGCCTTGGCTGGCGGATGATTCAAACAAAGTCAAGGCGCGGTGTTGTCCGATACAAGGGCATCGAGAACGGCGGACATCTGGGCGTTGACCGCCGCGTAGGTTTGCGGCGTCGCGTCGCGCAGAGTGTTTTCCGTCTGAATGTAGGCGCCCCCTGCGAGCAACTCGTCGCGGCAGTGCTCGACCAGTGCGTTGAGGCTGGCGGGTGTGGTCTCCAGATGGAACTGAAGTCCGAGCACGTTTCTGCCGAACTGGAAAGCCTGATGCCTGCAGGCGTCGCTACTGGCGAGGCTGACGGCCCTCGGCGGGAGGTCGAAGGTTTCGGCATGCCAGTGGAAAGCGAGAAACTCGGAGGGAAAGGCGAACGGTCCAAGCTCCGCGCACGCGCCATAGACGGGGTGCCAACCTATCTCCTTGTGCGGGCCTGGGTAGACGCAGGCACCGAGCGTGCTTGCGATAAGTTGCGCGCCGAGGCAGATGCCGAGGACGGGGCGGCCGGACGCGGTGACGCGGGCGATGAAGCTTTTCTCCGCGCGTAGCCACGGAAAGAGGTTCTCGTCGTTGACGCTCATGGGTCCACCGAGCGCGATCAGCAGGTCGACATCGTCCGTATCGGGTAGCGAGGGGTCATCGAAGAAGCGAGTCCAGGTGACTCGGGCGTGCCTTGCCGTTAGCCAGGGCTCAATGCTGCCCAGCCCTTCAAACGGCACGTGCTGGAGGACGTGTGCGCGCATGGGTCTATTCCTTTGTGGCGGAGTGGTGCGGCGGAACGACGCGAACGTTGAGCCGGCCGTCACGAATCATTGTCTGGAAGATCTGAACCGGACGGATCTCTGGGTTATCGCATATTCCGGTGACGATGTCGAACGAGTAACTATGGAGCGGACAGACGAGCCGTCCGTTGCCGTAGATGCTGTCGACGAGCGGGCCGCTCTTGTGCGGGCAGATGCCGTGCGCGGCGACCCAACGCCCATCGCGTCCATGAAAGATGGCCACCGGCGTTTCGCCGACGTGAAATAACCGCGAGGAACCCTCAGGAATGGCAGACGCTTCTGAGAGAACGGTGAAGCCCTCCGCATCGGTTCCTGTTGCGCCTTGGGTCTCGTTATTCAGTTCGTCGTCCGCCAGCCAAGGATCCTGGTAATTGTCGAGTGTCTGTTGGAAACGGTCCTCTAGCTCCTGCAACTCCTGAGGGGGCGCGTTCAGGATGGCATCCACGACGGCCTTGAGGCCGAGGCGCTCCACAAAGAGCGCCGTGCGTTCGCCGTATTTGCCGTTCCGGCGGTAGAACTCATAGAAACGGTCGCAGACGCGGATGACCTCGTCGTCGGTTTTGACCTGCGCAATTTTCTGCGCGACATAAATGTGCGCGCCGCCGTTGCCGCCGATGTAAAGGTCCCAGCCGCCCTCGACTGCCACGACACCGAAGTCCTTGATCGTGGCTTCCGAGCAGTTGCGGGGGCAGCCTGACACGCCCATCTTGAGTTTGGCAGGACCCATGACGCCACGGTAACGGTTGCCGAGGCGCTGCCCGAGGGCGAGCGAGTCCATCAGCCCGAAGCGGCAGTGGGTGGAGCCTACGCAGGATTTGCAGGCGCGGAAGCTCTTGGTGAATGCGTGACCCGAGCCCATCTGGAGCTGATGCCAGATGTCGCGGAGATCTTTCTTATGGACGGAGAAGAGCCCGATGCGGTCTGACCCCGTGATTTTGATCATGGCACCGTAGCGGTCGGATGCATCGGCGATGGACCGGAGCTGGGCCGCGGTGGCGACGCCGCCCGGAATGTTGGGGATCACGCTGTAGCGGCCGTCGTTCTGGATGTTACCCGAATAGCGGTCATTGGCGCAGCGGGCGTCTTTCTCGACGGTGTAGTCAGACTGCCAGATGTAGTTGAGCAGATAATCGAGCCCCATCCGGGTCTTCGAGTCGTCCGTCGAACCGGGGATCGCCGCGAAGACATGTGACACCGCGCGCAGCTCTTTTGACCGTATGAACTCGGTCAGCGCCGGGCGGTCCATGGCGATGCCTGGCACGTAGTATTGTTCGGCAGGGTCTGGCCGCAGTTCGCCGACTTCAGAGATGAGTAGGGCCTTTATCTTGTTCTTGCAGTTGCCGCAGCCTGTGCCGGCCTTGGTGTTCGTCATCACCTTGAGGAGCGTATCGTGGCCTGTGTGGATCGAGCGTCGGATGGCGCCGGCGGAGACGCCGTTGCAGTCACAGACCTGGGCCTCGTCCGGGATGAGCTTGCCGTCCACGATGGCGTCGCCGGC
>CAYWNP010000163.1:0-1877 GCA_964459675.1 uncultured Akkermansia sp.
TATAAATTAATGACAACTCTTTGGTTGGGTTGTAATAAGGAGAAGCAAAAAATGAATTCAAAGAATAATAAGGGCTTTACCTTGGTTGAGTTGCTCGTGGTGATCGGCATTTTAGGCATTCTTTCAGCTGCGCTCTTCCCTGCGATCACAGGCGCGATGTTGAGTGCCAATATGACGGCTGTTGGAACGCGTGGTAAGGATATCTATGTCGCGATTGTAGCAGCAAATACGGAACGCGAACCCTTAGGACTTGGACATGTGTGGCCCAAGACGGTTCAAGAGAGTGGTGTGGACACCACCTCGGGTGATATCGGTATCAAGACCTTCCAAAACAGTTCAGATTATTTTTACGAACTTTATGATGGTCAAAATGTTGGAACAAGTACGCATGATCCTTATGTCAGAGGCTTTGATTACTCCAAACTGGCGGGCGCCGGCGTTCCTGCTAAGGCGGGCATGGGCAAGTTACAGGCCGCGAATAACATGTGGGTTATTGCAGGTAACGCTCGTGAAACCATGGAAGAAATTATTCCTATTCTCTTAACGCGTAATCTTGATTGTACCTCCCTTCGTAAGGATCTCCCCACGATGGAAGATACCAAGTTGACATTTTCGAAGAACTATCGGGACCCTTTTGCTGAAAAAGGTATCGTGGTGGTTCGTAAAGGCGGTGGTATTTTTAATATCAAGGGAAAATATTGCAAGGTGAGCATTATGTACGGGAATCAGACCTTTATGACTACGCTTGCAGGGAGTACAGCTCCAGCCTTGACCTACTTGGGGCCAGAGGGCGAACAGTCACCTAAATAAGGGGCTTCTTTTCTGGACGGATTTAAAAGGAGCGGTTTACCGCTCCTTTTTTTATGTTCGAGTGTAGCGCGTGATTAATTATGATTGTTCGTGTGGCCACAGATATTGCTGCGGATCGGCTCTTTGATTATGGTGTACCCCCAGCGCTTGAAGCAAGCGTCCGGTTGGGGTGCCGCGTACGCGTACCCTTTGGTGGACGTGAGGCGGATGCTTATGTGATTGAGCTTGTTCCTGGGAGCGCGGACACTCCTGTCCGCCCAGCTAACTTGACATCACAGGACTCTCTGATCGCTTTAGAATGGACTCAGCCCACAGCGGCTTTTTTAGATTCAGTTGCCTGGAGTAAGAGAGGGTACTTGCCGCACTTTGACAATCAACAGGCCATTCAATTCATTACATTCCGTTTAGCCGATTCCCTTCCGGAGGAAGTGCTCGCGGGCTGGCGTCAGGAATTAAAACTTAACGGACAGGAAAACACCGATGATCCTCGCTGTGTTGAACTAAGAAAGCGAATTGAGACATTCGAGGATAATGGTCATGGCGCCTGTTACCTCGCAAAGCCGGAAATAGCGAAGATCGTGCAAGATTGTCTCTTGCATTTTCATGGTGATCAATATGTTTTGTTCGCTTGGAGCATCATGCCGAACCATGTGCATGTGCTCGTACGACCTAGTCAGAACTATAGGCTTTCCTCGATCGTTAAATCATGGAAGGGATGTACTTCACGTGCTTGTAACTCGTATCTGAACAGGGAAGGTGAGTTTTGGGCGGCGGATTACTTTGATCGATTCATACGAACACCTGAGCATTACCTGAACATCGTGCGATATATTGCGGAGAATCCTATTAAGGCAGGTGTTTCCGCGCAATGGACCTCGATTAGGATGGTCAGTGAAAATAAGATGGGTGATGTGCCTGTTAGTAGCGTGGGCGGACAGGAGTGTCCGCGGTCCCAGGACAATGCATCGGGGAGCCTGAGCAAGGCGGTGGGTTCTGCGCGGGAAAGTTTGCCGGGCGGACAGGAGTGTCCGCGGTCCCAGGACAATGCATCGGGGAGCCTGAGCAAG
>CAYWNP010000163.1:1977-4417 GCA_964459675.1 uncultured Akkermansia sp.
TGGGTTCTGCGCGGGAAAGTTTGCCGGGCGGACAGGAGTGTCCGCGGTCCCAGGAGCAACCTGAGCTCTTTGATCTGCCTGCATCCGCGCCGAAGCTTAAGTCGCTTCTCTCTGTAGATGCTGAAGAGCAGCTCTCCCCTAAACTGATTGAACTGGCACGCTGGATGGGCACCTATTATTGCGCACCCTTTGAATTGGCCTTGCGCTGTGCCCTGCCTGCGGCGGTGCGCAATCGCGAGATGCGTGCGAAGGAACAACTCTTTGTCACGTTGACTAAAAAAGGTGGCGCAGACATTGACGCTTCGCTCCCGTGCCAAGCACGGGCTCTGCCGGATACGGCGGTCTCTGTCTGCGCAGAGGCTGAAACTGCGCAGACAGGAATGTCTGCGCCACCTTCGTCTGCGCCACCTTTGTCTGCGCCACCTTCTTCTCTGACGCCCCGTCAGAAAGAGTTGCTTGAAAATGTCCGCCGTGTCGGTGGCGGCTGGTTGCAACCCTTGTTGCGCGAGTTCTCCTGCACGACCGAGACGCTGCGAAAATTGGAGGAGAAGGGATTTATCACGATCGAACCCCATCAGATGAGGCGTGATCCGCTGGCGAACCGAAAGGTATTGCCTTCGAAACCCCTCACCTTGAATGATGAACAGTCCAAGTCGCTGGAGTTGATCATGGGGAAGATGGCCCGGACAACTCTGGCTGATCCATCTTTGCAGCCAGACCGTCTCGTGCGCCCCGTTCTTCTCTATGGCGTGACAGGCTCAGGTAAGACAGAGGTTTATCTGCAAGCGATCAGCCGTGCGCTGGAGGAGGGCAAGTCGGCCATTGTGCTCGTGCCGGAAATCGCCTTGACGCCCCAGACGGTCCAGCGCTTCGCCTCCCGCTTCGGACAACGTATTGCCGTGTTACATAGCGCGTTGAGCGAGGGGGAACGCTTTGACGAGTGGCACCGCATCCGCAAGGGCGAGGCGACGGTGGTGGTCGGGCCGCGCTCCGCACTCTTTGCGCCGGTGCGTAACCTGGGAATCATTATTGTGGACGAGGAGCATGAACCGAGTTATAAGCAAGATGAGACCCCTCGGTATCATGCGCGCGATGTGGCGGTTATGCGTGCCTATTTTGAGCGCTGCGTGGTGGTGCTGGGGACAGCAACCCCCTCAATGGAGACGTGGCTGAACGTCCAGAAGGGGAAGTATGCCGTGGCGCATCTCACCTGTCGCGTGGCGAACCGTCCCATGCCCTTGGTGCGGGTCGTGGATATGCGGCTGAGCAAGGCGAAGCTCTTCTCCACGGAGCTCCTGGATGCCATACACCTCCGCTTGGAACGTGGCGAGCAGACCATTCTCTTCCTGAATCGGAGAGGCCACTCCAACTCACTCGTCTGTCCGACGTGTGGTTATGCCCCTTCGTGCGACGACTGTAGTGTTTCCTATACCTATCATCGTTCTGACAACTGCCTGCGCTGTCATGTCTGCGGGGCTTGGGAGCATGTGCCGGAAAAGTGTCCCTCGTGTAAGGATCCGGCCTTCCGCTATGCGGGTTTTGGCACCCAGAAGGTCGAGGACGCCTTAAAGAAGATTTTTTCACGTGCGCGCGTCTTGCGCATGGATGCGGATGTGACGACCCGGAAGTCGAGCCATGATGAGATTCTGGGACTCTTCAAGAGCGGGCATGCGGATATTCTGATTGGGACTCAGATGATTGCCAAGGGGCTGGACTTCCCCAATGTGACGCTCGTGGGCGTCCTCTCCGCGGATATGAGCCTACACATCCCGGACTTCCGGGCAGGGGAGCGCACCTATCAGTTGCTGGCCCAGGTTTCTGGTCGAGCGGGTCGCGATGTCTTGCCGGGCGAAGTTTTTGTCCAGACCTTTACGCCGGATCATCCTGCCATTTTAGCTGCGGCCTCCAAAGAGGAAGCCTTCTGCCTTTTTGCTGAAAAGGAGTTGGCCGAACGTGAAGCAGGGGAGTATCCGCCTTATACGCATCTGGTCTGTCTCGGCTTCAAGGGGGCTTCTGAGGAACGCGTCAAGTTTGTCGCGACGACGATGGCCCGTGAACTCAAGGCGAAGGAGAAGGCGGATCCAGCTGGCTCCGGAGCTTTAGAACTTGCGTACTTTATCACGTCTTCCGCATATCCCGCGCCGCTGGCCAAGGCGAAAGGACTCTTCCGCTACCAGATCATCCTGCGCGCCTCCACGACACGCCTCATGACGCAACCCCTCCGCGAGGTTCTGGCCAAGAGCTCCATTCCCAAAGAGGTGACCTTCTCGATTGATGTCGATGCCATGAATATGGGCTAGTCGTAGCCTTTTTTTCTCACAGAGTCACAGAGAGCACAGAGAAAAGCAGTTTGTTGCTGTCGCAGATAGATAAGCCTGATCAATATCCTAAAAACTCAATCAGTGATGGATCAAACAAACACATAAAATCTTAATTCTTC
>CAYWNP010000164.1:0-4387 GCA_964459675.1 uncultured Akkermansia sp.
ACGTTAGCCCCAAAAAATATTTTAAAAAACAGCCTTGACGCTGTACACACAATAGATGTACATTATGGGCATGCGATACGAGTGGAGTCCAGAAAAGAACGAATGGTTAAAGAAGGAAAGGCGAATCTCCTTTGAGCAGATTGTATTTCATTTGCTGCAAGGGGACATCTGGAAGGTGGCCGACCACCCCGACCCAAAGACTTATCCTGGCCAGCGGATCTATTTTGTGATTGTTGAGGATTACATTTATTTGGTTCCGTTTGTCGTAGAAAAGGATTATGTCTTTTTGAAGACAATTATCCCCAGCCGAAAAGCAACACGCGATTATAAGAAAGGTGGTGATCATGATGAAATTGGATAAAGAAGAGCAGGACATACTTGAGGCCTACGAAAAGGGCAACATGAAACTCGCCTCGCTTTCCAAGAAAGAAAAAGCGGAAGTTAAATCCATGGCTGACCGGACCTTTCGTAAGGATCGCCGGGGCACCATTCGGCTCTACGATCACGATTTGAAAGGCATTCAAAAGAAGGCCATGGAAAAAGGCTTGCCTTACCAGACCTTGCTCTCTGGCATGATTCATCAGTATGTCGAAGGCGATCTTGTTGAAAGAAAACTGGGCTAACCAATCGGTAGAGGCGACGGGATACCGCCGCCTCACCGCTGGCGTTCGGCAGTGATGGTCCAACTACCTGCCCTGTCCGCAGTCTCCTCCACCGTAGCCGTATCCGCGAAGATGTAAACTTTAACGAAGGTGGATTCCGACTGTATTCGGATCCTTAATCATGACGAGGGTTGAGGATGGAGCAGGGGGGCATGGCTCGAGGGTGAGGCGGCCGGCGCTCCAGTCGAGGTAGCGCCAGCCCTCTGTGGTGAGGATGGAACCTTTCGCACGATAGAGGCCCTCGCCCGCTTTTGCAAAGTGGGCTTGAAGCGCGGTGATCTCAACAGGCTTGTCAAAGGTCTGGGTCTCGCGTTCGAAGTTGGGATCCCGGCAGAGGCCGAAGGAGGTGTCCATCTGCTCGATCCGGGCCGCAACGCCGTCCGCAAGCAGAATCTCCGGCGGAATATTCCCGTAGGTACAGGAGATTATCCTAGCCTGGGGATTGATGGCGACAATCTTTTCGCGGACTTTCTCAATGGTCTCCGGCGCATGAAGGTCGGTCTTGTTGAGCAGGATGACGTCGGCGCTCTGGATCTGTCCGCGAATATTGGGCAGCACCAGCAGAAGCTTCATGAGTGTGCCGGGATCAACCACCGCGGTTACGCCTGCGACGTGGAAGTGGCGATCCAGTTGGCTCTCCTGCAGAAGCCGTTGCATGGAGCGCGGATCTGCCATGCCGCTCGCTTCAATCACGACGCCCTGCGGTTTCAAAATGTCTCCATTCGGCAGGGAGATGCCTTCCGTGACACGGCTGAGGGTTGAGATAAACTCGGTGACGAGACAGCGGCAGAAGATGCTTCCGCCTGCGACTGCTAGTGCGGTGCCCCCTTCGCGTTCGATGAGGCCGGCGTCGACATCGACAGCCGAGAACTCGTTGACGATGAAGAGGAGTCCCCGTCCATTGGCATGGTGGACCAGACGGCGCAGGAGTGTTGTCTTTCCTGCGCCGAGAAAGCCGACGACAAGCCAGATGGGAAGGGTGGACATGGTGTTAGGTTTTGAGAAGCGCTTCGAGCTGATCGATCAGTGCGCTCGGATCTTCCTTGTTGGCGACCGCGACACGCAGACGTGCAATGAGCGACGTTGGATGGGCCTTCATCTCCACAGCCTGCTGGAGACGTGCGATGATCGTGGTCTGATCCGGAATGATCGAGATGAAGCAGACCTCGCCATCGACGCAGATGGTGGGCAGGGCTTTGACGCCGAGCTTGACCATCATGCTGATGCCCGTGGGCTCCTTGATCTTGTGTTCGCGGATGTCGAAGTGCGCGGCATTGATGGAGGTCGCAGCCATGGTCACAGCTTCCATCATGTATTGGCAAGGCGCGCAGGCGGTCGAGTCGAGCGTGATGACATCCACGATAACCTTTTTCTCAGAGGCGTAGTGGGGCAGGGTGACGTGGGCGAGGTCCATGGTGCTGACCAAGGTCTTCAACGAGATGCGCGCCATTTCGCGGGCGTAGTCATCGTGCACCATCTCCGCGACAGCGATGAGATTCTTTTGAGGCACGTCATAGGGCAGGTCGCAACCGGGCGAGAGGATGAATCCCTTTTTGCCGCAGGCGTCAAAGAGGGTGATCGTTTCGCGTTGGGCATCATTTTCATTCCCCAGCAGGAGGGTGAGGGTCAGCTTGATGTTGCCGCCGAAGGCTTTGTTCTGCTCCCCGGCGATCTTGGCAAGATGCTCCATATTGATCTGCTCATCCACATGGAGGGAGTCGGCTGTGGTGTTGACCATGGCATCGAGGTTGCGGGTGACATCGCCGCAGACGAAGAGAGCGGACAATCCCTTCTTCTCGCGGATAAAGTCGCAGATGGCATTGATCGAGGGTGCGACAAATTCGGCAAAGTGGTCGGGCGAGATCTGGCTGGTCATGGGGTCCACGAGCGCAATAACGTCCGCGCCATTCTTCAAATAGGCTTCAGCCATCTTCTTGCCAACCTCAGTGCAATAAGCCATGACGCGCTTGACGTAGTCAGGGTCATCGAGCATCTGCAAGAAGATCTCGCTGCCCAGCAGATGGAGGGCGAGGGTGAAGGGGCCGCAGATGAGGCCGTAGAGCGCAACCTCGTCACCGATCTCCTTTTTAAGGGTTCGCAGTGCAGAGAGAACGATCGGAAGGCGACCCTTGGTGTCATCAAAAGAGGGTAGAGTTTCAAGTGTCTTGCCTTCGGACAGGGGATGGGTGGTGACGGACGGCGGGACGGCCTTGGCCCAGTGGAGCTGGCAACCCAGGACTTCAGCCTCCAGTTGCAAGTCGAAGCAGACAGGGATGCCATCCGGCTTGTAGAGTTCCACCGCCTTTTTAAGTCCCTTGACCATCAGGTCCGCAGAACGGAGATAGTCGTCCGCAGGTACGCCAATCAGGTTGCCTCCGTGAACTCCCACAAAGGGAACCCACGCTGAGCGTGGCATAGGTTTGCTTCGAATCGTGTTGAAAAGGAGTTCTTTGCCTGTCATATTTTAGTCCTTAGGGTTAAAGTTGAACCAATAACATGTCAAATAATACCGAAAAATGGTTCTTTATAACATCTTTCTTGATTGTTCTTGATTTTCCAATAAAATGCTCTATATTTTTCTTTCATGAAAAAGTCCCTCCGAAGTGCGACGTTGAAAAAGCCCAAGAAAGAGGTCCATCTGCATATTCAGAAGGAGAGCTTTCTGTGGCAAACGCATACGGCGGTCTTTCTGTACATGTTTCAGGACGGTGAAGTTTACATTGTGAACAGTTTTCCTCATCTCATAGAGGAGCAGTTTCTCTTGGACGCTGAGGAGGTGCATGATTTTCACATTCATGAGTTTGCGGAGATTCTGCTGCTGGCCAAGGGCTATCTGTTGCACGAGGTGAATGGGAGCCACCATATTTTGGCGCCAGGCTCGGTTGTTTTTGTGCGGCCTTATGATTTGCATCGGCTGTTGCCAGTCAATTCCGAGCGTGTTGTGTTTGCGAGTTTGGTGATTGACTCGGTCGCGGTCCGCCAACTTCTGGAGTATCTTGCCGCGCCTTCGATTGCTAATCGCTTCAACACGTCCCCTGAAGCCCCTTACCTGCAATTACCGTTTGAGGAGGCGCGCAATTTGATGTTGCAGATGGAGAGTCTCAGCTACGAGCAGGCAGTGAATCCTGAAAATAGCACACCCATGGCGCGGGCCTTTGCGGCTCAGCTCTTTGCGAACTGTCTGGGGCGGCTGGAGTCGTCTCTGCAGAAAGAACAGGTGCCTCCGGTTTGGCTTTCCAGGCTTCGGGAAACCGCTGAAGGCTGGGAGAGCTTGAAAGGTGCGGTCCGTCGCCTGCACGATTTAAGCCACTGCCATCCGAGCCATCTCTGCAAGAGTTTCCAGCGATATTATGATGAAACGCCCACCGATTTCTTAAACCGGTTACGTCTGCGCAAAGCGGCACATTTGCTAAACGATAAGGAGGCCAAGGTGGTCTCTGTTGCCACGGAGCTCGGTTTTGACAGTGTTAGCCACTTCCACCATCTGTTCAAGCGTTATTTCGGGATTACGCCTGCGGAGTATCGTCGGACCCTCAAGTAAAAAAACCGCACTTCATGGTTTTCAGAAAAACTTTGGTTCTTCGCATAATTTTGTGGATTTTAACCACAGAGGGCACTGAGACACAGAGATTCAAAGAACAAAACGTTTCACTCCGTCGATTAACGTTGGCTCAGTAGTGTCCCAAAGATTTTAATTATGATGTTTGCAATAAGTTATAAATAAA
>CAYWNP010000165.1:0-4375 GCA_964459675.1 uncultured Akkermansia sp.
ACCGCATACATGCCGGCGATCGAGAGAACAATACCAATACCCGAAATGATCATCGGAGCAATCACCGCATTCACGCCATTGAAGGTACCGGCCACGACAGGCAAGCAGGCGCCCAGGGCCGCTGTTGAAAGGATTGCGCCGCAATAGGACTCATAAAGGTCTGCGCCCATGCCCGCCACGTCGCCGACATTGTCGCCGACGTTGTCCGCGATCGTCGCAGGATTGCGAGGATCATCTTCCGGAATTCCGGACTCCACCTTACCGACCAAGTCAGCTCCGACGTCCGCAGCCTTGGTGTAGATACCGCCACCCACACGGGCGAAGAGCGCCTGGGTCGATGCGCCCATGCCGAAGGTCAGCATGGTCGTGGTGATCTCCACCAGCTTCGTGGAAGGATCCATCCCTGGGTGGACCAGCCAGACGTTTCCAGCAATATTCCCCATCCCAGACTTCATGTGGTCGGCTGTATAGACGAGACGGTCAAGAATCCAATACCAGATCGAGATGTCGAGCAGACCGAAGCCTACCACGACCAAGCCCATCACCGCACCCGAGCGGAAGGCGACCTGCAAACCACGGTTCAGGCTTTCGCTTGCGCCCTGCGCAGTGCGCGAGGAGGCGCTGGTCGCGGTCTTCATGCCCAGATAACCGCAGAGACCCGAGAAAAAACCACCTGTCAAAAAGGCAACAGGAACAAAGGGGTTCTGCACGCCCATCGCCGCTAAAACAGCAAAAATGATCACCAGAATCGCAAACACCAAGCCCACGCGCGTATACTGCTGGCGCAGATAGGCCATCGCCCCTTCACGGACATAGCCAGCGATCTCCACCATGCGCGCATTACCTGGATTTGCCTTCATCATGGCCTTGTAGAAAACAAATGCCATCACCAACGCCAAGAGGGCTGTAATCGGTGCAATCGCCCAGATAGCTGGGGTACCGCAAACTACCGATGTTGACCCGACTTCTTGTGCCTGGGCAACCCCGGACACAACCAGACTCGACAGGGCTACTGCCCATTGACGCATATGCATATCCTTGTGAACTCCTTTTGAAACCTTCGAGAACTTTCATGCCCCGGCCCATGACGGTAAAAAAAAAGACCCTCGTCTTGTCTTGGAAAAACTCATGGCAATTTTACTATATCTTATTTTTTCACAATCCGTCAAGCGGATAAGAGTGAAAAATTGGCGCAGAAACCAGTCGGCTCAGCGCACCTTCGTTTTTACAGATTTAAAAAGAGTCTCTGGGTTCCTGCGGAGGCAAGGCAGGCCCCCCACCCAATAGTAAAGAGGAGGTCCCCGTATAAGGCATGCTCTAGAGTCGAAAGCCCAAGGGAACCGGTACGTCGATAGGTTTGAAGAAAGATGAGGCCTCCTGGGAGGGTGAAGGCCAAAGCCCAAACGTTGTCAAAGGGGATGTGAGCCAAACAAAAGACCAAGGTTCCCATCAGCAGGGAGAGATGGGGAGAAGAGAAGACTTGGGCATAACGACGCTCATAAAGTGCGCGATACACCAGCGTTTGCGGAAGAACAGACAAGATTGGATAGGCAATGACGATCACTCCCCAGAGTCCCAAACTTCTGCGCGGCAACCAGAAAAGCAACTCTGGTCGATACACGTAAAGCGCCGCCCCCAAGAAAAGGGCCACCCCTGAAAAGCGTAGAAAAATGAAAATGAGTTCTTTACGAAGATTTAAGGTGACTCCCGCAACAGGCGAAACACGATTCCCCTTGCCATAACGAAGGAGTGTCCATGCAAAAATCGCGCCCAACCAGAGCACTGGCAAAAGCATGTCCTGTGCTTTTGTCACCCACAGCAAAAGGGGAAGTCCCACATATAAAAGTAAATATTCAAAAAACCGCATAAACTTGCCTGCTGCCACTGCGTCCGCTCCCCGGGCGGAGGGGTTACTTCTTTTTGGCGAAGGGTGCCTGGCGATAGGATGAACCCTTAGGCCATGTCGCAGGATCAGCATAGAGGTTGTCCGTATCCTTCAATTGCTTTTGGAGTCTGCGCAGCTCTTGCTTTAGCTCTAGGACGACCGTCTGAGCCTCTGGCTTGGCATAAATATTATGAAGTTCAGCCGGATCCTTCACCAGATCATAACACTCCCACTGCTCCTTCCCATCAAAGCAGATCAGCTTATGTGTGGTTGTGCGCACTCCATAATGGCGAGCGGTATTGTGGTCTCCGGGAGTATGGTAATAGCGATAATACATGCTTGTTCGCCAAGCGGCCGGCTGCGTGCCTTCTAAGAGGGGCGTCAAACTCACCCCTTGCATCTCTTCAGGCACCTTCTCGCCTGCAAGAGCCAAAAAGGTCGGGGCAAAATCGCAGTTCACGCAGATTGCATCCTGAGTCAAACCAGGCTTAATCCCCTTGCCCCATCTGATCAAGAAGGGCATTTTCAGGCTCTCCTCATACATAAACCGTTTATCGTACAGGCCATGATCGCCCAGGAAGAAGCCCTGGTCGCTGGTGTAAATAACGACCGTGTCGTCCAAAATGCCCTCTTTTTCCAGAAAGGCAAGCACTTGCCCCACGCTCTCATCCACACTTTCGATACAGGCCAGGTAATCCTGTATATAGCGTTGATAATTCCAACGTGTCAACGCATCTCCTGTCAACCCCTCTGGAGGTGTGCCCTTGACATCCCTCTTGTTGAGGCTACGCGCAACGCTCTGTTTCTGTTCGCGGATGGCATCGGTACGTCCCTCATAGGTATCAAAGAGGGTCGCAGGTTCAGGGATGGTCTTGGCGCGCCACTTCTTCGCGATCTCCTCCTTCGGCTCCCAGGAACGGTGAGGCGCCTTGTGGTGCATCATCATAAAGAAGGGCTTATCCTTGGGCCGTGCCTTCAACTCCTCAATCGCCAGCTTTGTGATGACCTCGGTCACATACTCACCCTGATATTTCTTAGGCCCTTCCCGCGTATAAAGGACTGGATTATGGTAATCTCCCTGCCCGGGCAGGATCTCCCAATGGTCAAACCCCTGCGGATCGGTTCCCAAATGCCACTTGCCGATCATGGAGGTATAATAGCCGGCCTTTGACATCCGATGCGCCACCGTCACCTTGTTCGTGTCGATTGCATTGAAAACAGGAACACCATTGATATGGCTGTATTGGCCTGTCAGAATGGTCGCACGGCTCGGTGTGCAGATCGAGTTCGCCGCAAAAACGTGATTAAACTTCATCCCCTCTTTGGCCAAGCGGTCAATATTGGGCGTCTGAATGAGCTTATCGCTATAAGCACTAATCGCATGCGCAGCATGGTCATCCGACATGATGTATAATATGTTCGGACGCTGTTGCGCCGCCAGAGCCGCCAGCGAGCAGCAACATAAAATACCTGCGACGATCTCACGATAAAATGGACGCGGAATCATAGCTAAAAAATTAACCCGTGTAGTCATGCTTTCTTTTCTCCAAAGAGTAACCCCGTCTAGTGGGACTACTTGTTAAACCCCTTATGGTTCATGAACTCCCAGATGCGTCCCATCCAGGTATAGCTACCCGTGCCCGGGGCGGCCTTCTTCTGAAAACAGTGCCCGCGTCCGACCAGCGTGTGAAGATCAGACTGGATCCCCATCCTGCGAAGCTGCTCCCAGCTTTTCACTGAATTCATCGCAGCCCAGCCGTCGGCGTCGCCGTGAATGAAGAGCATCGGACACGTCGCGGGGTCTAATGCGAATTCGGGGACGAGCCGCGCGTCATCCTCGTTGCCGCCCTTCGCATTCGGGGAGTTTGCCCCGTCCGTCAGCGCGTACGCCGGATAGATTGCGACTGCCCACTGCACAGCGCAGGGGATTTTGTCCAGGTCGTCAATCGGCCCATACGCGGGGCGTGTCGAGCTGGTTGCACCCATAAGCGTCAGGTGTCCGCCGGCAGAGGAACCCATGATGCCGATCCGGTCGGGATCGAGTCCCTTTGCCATGGCCTGGCTACGAACGATGCGGATGGCACGCTGCACGTCCTGCCACGCTGTCACATGCTTGTCCAGCCCGCCCTTGGGACGCGGTGTGCGATATTTCACCGTCACCACGGTCATGCCCTTCTCGTTCAGGTAGCGACGCGCCGGCGTGACTTCAAAGCCGTCGGGGTTGTTTCCCAGGTAAGCGCCGCCCGAGTAGATAATCTGGATCGCCTTCGTCTTGAGCGTTTTCGGCAGATGCCATTCCAGATACGGCTGACACTGATTTGACTGCACATCCGGCATCTTGCCTTCCGGCCAGATAGTCTCCTTACTGTACTGTCCACGCGCGTCATCATTCGGGTAGCGCGCCATGAGATCCTCTTCCGCGCCAAGACGCCCGTCAAAATTCATCTGCCGCAGGTACTCGGTGACACGGTCAAGCCAGTGATCATAGGC
>CAYWNP010000166.1:0-4350 GCA_964459675.1 uncultured Akkermansia sp.
GTCCCGGCCATACTACATACGAACCCCGCGATTCCGATAACGACACTTCCAAATTTCGTTCTCATTCTTTTTGTTCCTCTACTTAATCGTTGCTATACCCTGATTTGATTTAACCGCAAAGAACACAAAGATCGCAAAGATCAACTTCAAAATTCTTTGTTTCGCAATCAGGTGTACAACTCTTTCCTCTGTGTTCTCTGCGTTCTCTGCGGTAAAAATTCTACTCTGTGCGCTCTGCCTATCCGCCGTAGCCTTGGCGAAGGCGAATCACTTCCCCGCCTATTTCTGTAAAGCCAGTAAGGCCTCTGCAAACGCCTTGCCCATCTGCGCGAAGATCTTTGCACTGCCCAAATAATGGTAACCGCCATTGGAAGAGCCTTTGAGGGCCTCCCTGTCTTTGGGCGAAAAGACTTCCTCCAAGGCGAGGTCAAGCTTCTGCTGGTCCGCTTTGGTGATACCCTCAATCCGCAGATCTATCGCGGCAAAGTTTTCCGAGGAGTTAAGGTCATATAAGTCATTGGAATAGGCCGCCAATACGTTCTTTCCCTTCTTCAATAATTTGACCTGATCTTTATTGAGGACGATGGCACCATAACGCGGATTGTCCGCCGAGCTGTTGGTGGTGTGAATCTTTTGTCCGTTCAAATAAATATGGAATCCTTGTCTGACTATTGCCAAAACCGCGATGCGGTATGACTCGCAGGTGAGGTCTTCGACTTCAAACGTTGTGCGCATCAGCAGGAATTCGCCCACTCCCCATCTTGAGGAGAGTTTGTCAAAGTTGAGGTCGTAGAGGCTGTGTGCCCAGTTCTTAAGAGAGCCCTTTCCGATCGGGGCCTTGCCTGCCGTCCATTTGCTGTCATCGAAGTCGGGCATGTACCATTTCTCCATCCCGGCTGGCAGTGTGATGTCACGGAATCGCCTGTCACGTTTTTCCATCTGGTCCTTCTTCTCTGTGGCATCAATCGTCGCGAAGCGCCAGATCTGTTCCGCTGGCAGAGGTTTGCCAACCGGCTTCCAGTAATTATTCCATTTCCCTTCCGTGTCTATCGTTCCATCTTTTTTCAATGTGTACGCCGTGGCGAGGATGTTGTTATACGCGCCCTGATTCGCTAATGCGGCGGCAATGGCATGATCCCAGAAGGGGGCGGTATCAACGGCAACCACATTCCCCTTGAACTCGGGCATCTCTGCTGGCGCGGCCATGGCCTTCCGGAAATTCACATTTTTATCACCGTCGACTCCCAGTACGCCGATCACGAAGGGCATCTTCGGGGCTGACAGGTCTTTGCGTACATCGCGAATGAAGTGTGCCAGCAAGCGCGAATATTCATCATAGTTCCCATGGGGGTAGGTCCCCCCATCGACCAGGTCGTTAAAGCCCTGGAACCAGACAAAACCGGCAATTTCATAACCAGCCTTCTCGTCATAGTCCGGACAGACCTGCTTGATGTCCTTGAGTACTTTCCGGACATGCTCAAGCATCGCCCGGTAAAAGACGCCCGAGGCGGCATCCTTGTCATCCTGCCACTTCTTACGGTCTTCGAGTTTGGGAACTCCGTGGGCGCCCTGGGGATGCTGATCCCACACGTCCTGAACCGCCTTGGGCAGCTTGTATGGCCCGGCACTGGGCGGACGGAAGTCGGTGTTCAGGCTCCTGCCGCCCCAGGATGTCTTGATGAGGAGAACAGGCTCCTTGAGCATTTTCTCACTGTAAATGCCGAAGGTGAACTCCGGACCGATCTCACTGTCCGACGCACCGAATCCGGCGGTCAGTTTACCTGTCTTCACAAGCATGTCAGAGTACTGGTTGCCGCCGCAGCCGAGCGACGAAATCCAGACCTTCTCGCAGACCCTTGACTTGCCCTGGGCATCACGCATCTCCACGAGGAGAGGCGCCGTCAATGGGTCTTTGCCGATGTAATCGAACGTCGACGTGTTTGCATGCCCCTGCATATTGGACTGGCCCGCCAGGATGTAGACCTTCAGAGGTTTGGTTGGCGCGCCAGTGACAGACACGGCCAGGATCCCTGCTATGACGCTCGCGATTACATTCTTCATCTTTGACTCCCTTTCATTTTCTTAACAGTATGGCAGATTTTCTAAAGCGTGTCTGTCCCCATTAAGGGGGACAAAGCAAAAATTCTTAAATTAAGCGTTGAGCGTTAAGCGTTAAACGTTGAGAGTTGTAATACCACCGTCGAAAAGTATTTATGCTAAAAGGACTGTTCCACACTCAGGGAGGGACGAGCGTCTGCTCATCCTAGGCACTCAGACGCGTGCCCCTCCCGTGTGTTTGGTGTCCTTGATAGGTCTAAATACTTTTCGACAGTGGTATAACAACTGCTACTGCCCGCTGCCCGACTGAAGGCAAGGTGGTGGGAGCTTCCAGCTCCCGCGTCCTAGGGTCCTGGGGTCCTTTCCTGCGTCTGGAGTCCGGCGTTTGGGCTCCAGAGAGACGGAAGTTCGTGCGTCCACACAGTGGACGCACGGGAGTGGTTAAAAGGGGGAACCCGTTGGCAGTCGCAGGTAGTAAGCTGGGGCAGACACCTTAAGCCCAAAAAAGCGTGCGGCACCGAAGCACCGCACGCCTGACGTAGCTCTCAATTCACTTTAGCACTTTAGAACTTTAGCACTTTAGAACTTTAGCACTTTAGAACTTCTCTCCCTATTGCCTTCGTGCATCGACAAACCACCGCAATCTCAAATGTTGTGTTTTTAGCTATGCCCCCGTGTCTGCCCTTAAACTTTCTAGGCGTCGCAGCAGTGTGTCTCGCAGACTGAGGGATGTGAGTCGTTTCAAGAGACGCTTCGCCTCCCTGATGTCAAAGCCCTGTTGGAGATCAAGTTCAGGCAATCGAGCGAAGAGCCGCGACTTCGCAGGGCTTAGATAGAGGCAGTCGAGAAGAGCCTTCTCGGGAGTCGCCATTTTAATCGAGCCGTTTCCGACCGTTTCAAAGCCGAAAAAAAACAAAGGGTTTAGATGATGGATGGAAACCGTCGCGAGGGGTGTCACCCAGCGACGGGTCCGTGCGGTCGAAACCGCATAGACCACCTCGGGTATCTGCGAAATAATCCCATGATAAAACAAAGCACTCTGGAGCGACACATAACACGGAAGCGGTGACGTCAGATGCTCGGGGAGTCGAAGCGGCTCCAGTCGGTCTGAAAAGCCCCACACCCCTCGTTTCAACCGAACGACCTCGCTCGCCCCGCACAAACGTTCCATCACTTTGCTGGCATGGCTACTGTTCATGCCCAGAAGTGCTGCCACATCCGCTGTTCCGAGAGCAACTGCCCCCGTGTCTCGCAATTTTTGGTTCACGTCGAGCGACTTCACTGGGGCACCTCCAGCATGTCCAGCACGCGTAATTGAATAGCGTCCCACGCGTCTGGCGAATCATACAGAGCTTGGTCTTCGGGTTGTAAATACGTGAGCACCTGCCCCTTGAAGTGATCAAAGGTCAATGTGAGCGCATTGTGTTTCGCAGTCTCCAGCGTAGCAGTATCCACCTGCGGAAGCACCCGCCGCAGTCGCTCTCTGGATTGAAGAAGATGCAGGTCAAAAATGTCCCGGGCCTGTGTGACACTGCGACCTGCTAACGCGAGGATTTTCTGAAGTAAGGCAGCTTCTGCTGAGTAATGCGGAGTCATCACAGGAGGCAAACCATATTTTTGTACCAAAGAGGGATTCACCGCCTCCAGTAAGGTTGCGCCACTGAACCCACGCCTCGAAAACTCGACCTTTGTCGGAACGGGGCGTTCTAAACCCGATACCTGAAGGCCGAGCTTCCAACGCTGTGTGGTATCAGACTGCTTGTGTTCGGTAATATGCTCAATCGCCACGCCCTGTACGAGCAACGCCTGCCTGAACGGCGTCGACTGCAGTATTGAGCCGACAAGGGTCTGTAACGAATGGATAGAGACCTTTTGAACATCAATATCCATGTCTTCAGAATAGCGTGGACTCGCAAAGAAGAAACGGAGATTGCATCCACCTTTCAGCGCATAGCTTGTTTTGTCCAGCTTTTTGCCCAAAAAGGCCAAAAGAAGCAGATGAAAGAACTCGATGCTTGCTGTAGCTGATATTTTCTTCATGTCATTACAATACACGTAAATGACATATATGTCAACTACGAAGCTTGATGAGAAGGTTCGCCGTCAGAAAGGTGGGGCAGACATTCCTGTCTGCCATGTAGCCGCAGACAGAAAGGTGGGGCAGACATTGACGCTACGCTCCCGTGCCAAGCACGGGCTCTGCCGAATACGGCGGTCTCTGTCTGCCATAAAATTCGCCGTCAGCAAGGTGGGGCAGACATTCCTGTCTGCCATAAAATTCGCAGTCAGCAA
>CAYWNP010000167.1:0-4344 GCA_964459675.1 uncultured Akkermansia sp.
TCAGGGGAAGATCGATGGGCGGATATCGCTCGTGTAGCGTGGTGAGATCAGGGTCTGTACCTATTAACTATCAAATAGCATTGACTATAAGAAGAAGTGTCGCGAATATACACGAATGGCAAGATCATGGAGAATAAGATACGCTGGGGCGAAATACCATCTGACCGCCAGGGGAAACGGGCGGGAGGCGATATTCCTGCTACAGCATGTATTTCAGGGGCGAATGTTGGCTGGCAGCGTAAGATGTTCCGTTCCAGGATTAGCTCAGACTCGGAGTTTGCTCGGAGGTTTGATCTGCTCGAAAAAAGGATTAAAAGGATTTGCAATTGATATTTAATAGGTCTGACCCTTTTGCCTCACAGCAACAAGAACTCAACGGCGCCAGGGTCAACGTTTCCGCGATGGAACTGGAAATCTCCACCGGTGTCATCTCCCGTAAATGGAAATGGACCGGCGCGGGCTGGGCCACCACTTCGTTGCGAGACCTCGTCAGCAAACGGGAATACGCCAAGGAAACCGGACTCGCCTGCGACTGGAGACTGCCGGGCAAGCTCGACGATAAGTCAGTCGGTGAACTCGCCGATTGCGTCATCCGTGAAAGCGACGATGACGGCTTCTCCTCCAAACACCTGGAAGTCGTTTCTACGGTAAATTATCCCAAAGTCGGGATGGCCATCCAGTATGTCGTTTGGGTTTACCCTGGCGCTCCGGGTGTTCGCACCCAGGTCCGCGTGAAGGCACTGCCAGGTTACGACGCAAAGGGTGCTGTCCCGCACGATGAACAGTACAAATATTGCGGCGGCAAGCTTTTCCGTCCCGGCGCCCGCACCGACTTCCTGCCGCTGGATCTGTCCAAGCCCAACAGCCGCCGTTACTGGGGCATCTACAATGACCCCGGCAACCGCCTTGATCAAAGCAAACCTATGCTTGAGGAGAAAATCATCACCGGCTTCCCGGTTTTCCAGCCGGAAGTCATCGCTTGGGCCAGCGGTGAAGTGGTCGAGTATGGTGACTTTGGCGTCATCGCAGTCAAGGAGTCAGCCAAAGCGGTCAACCAACCCGCCCACCTGACCGGCGGCTTCTTCTCCGGCCAGCAGGGCGTCGAGGTCACCGGCTGGGGGCTCGCCCCTGAAGAAATCGTCCCGGACCGCTTCCGGGAGTGCTGGGCGACATGGTCCATCGTCTATGGCGGTGGCAACGACGGCATGCAGATGGCGCTCAAAAAGTTCGATGCCGCCCGTTATCCGGTCTTCCCTGAACGCGATGCCTTCATCCTCTCCAATACCTGGGGTCCCGCCAATCCCGGTGGTATGCGGTATACCGCCGAAGAAACCGTCATGAAAGAGATTCCAGCGCTCGCTGAAATCGGGGTTGAAGTCCTGCAAATTGACGACGGCTGGCAAAAGGCCGGCGACGGCCACCGTGCCAAAAACTTTCTGCCCAAATACAAGAACGGATGGAAGGATATTAAGGCGTTGGCCGACAAACACGGCATCCGTCTCGGACTCTGGGTCGCCATCCGCAACGCCGACTTAAACGACCTCAAGAAAGACATCGACGAACTTGGATTCGTAAGCTGGAAGGCCGACTTCGACTACCTCGCCAACCGCGGCGATTACGAAGCCCGTATTGCCAATTACCGCACCATCCTCAAACATGCCTGGATGAAGACCCAATTCACCCTATGCCCCGAGTATGATGCCCCGCGCTACGGTTGGTACTTCGCCAAGGAATATGGCAGCATCTACTTTCAGAATATTCAGGAAGCGGAACCCCCGCACCTGACCTTCGTCCCTTATCATGTCCTGCGCCAGCACTGGTTCATGGCGAAATATTTCCCGTCCAACAAACTGCAAGTCATGCTCCAAAACCCCAAGCGCACCCGCAAGGACTTCAGCGACGCCTCCCGGCACGGCTATGGTTACTGTTTCGCCATGGGAATCCCCTTCGTCCCCTGCTTCTTCCAGCTCGCCCAATATCTTGACGACGACGGCAAAAAGGAACTCAAACCGCTTATCTCCGCCTACAAGAAAGACCGTGCCGATATCTTTACCAGTACCACCTTTCCGATCGGCGACGAACCATCCAACGCCTCCTGGACCGGCTTCCAAATGGTCAGCACGCAAACCGCCGGAACCGGACACCTGCTCCTCTTCCGCGAAATGCACAATGCGCAACCCAAAGGATCCGTGCAACTCAAGTTCCTGGCAGGGAAAACCCTGTCGCTCACCAACCTCCTGACCGGCGAAAAAAGCACGGTAGCCGTCAGCGCCTACGGCAAGGCGGAATTCGAAATCTCCACCCCCGCCGATTACCGCCTGCTACGGTACGAAGCGCAGTAAGGGTCGTGCCTAAAAACTCAACACATGAATTTCAGGTGGGATAAATTGATCAGAAAGAAGAAAGAAAAAATGAAGAAAACTTATTTTATGTCCATTGCTTGTATTGTCATTTGCTCTCTTCTGGCCTTACCAGCGGCTGGAGCACCAACGGTCGAGTTGAGGTCGCCGGACGGCAGTTTATCTGTGTCTCTGAGATGGAATGAGGAAGGGATGCTTGTCTATCAGTTCAGTGCTGACGGCAAGCTTCTGATCGACGAATCAATTCTTGGACTGACGGCCTCCGGCAAGAGCTTTGACATGGGTCTTGTCGAGGTCACCCGTCATTCGGTGGATACTGTCTGGAAGCCTGTTTGGGGCAAACGTGCGGTTGTCACGGATAAATATAACCAGGTCAGCTTGAAGGTGAAGGAGATGCTGTTCGTTGCCCGTGCATATAACGATGGGATAGCTTTCAGATATGAGAACCTGACGCAAACGCCGGAAACCGACGCCACCCAGTTTAATTTCGCCGGCGACTATACGGCATGGTTCTATAACGGTGAGCGACATAATCTCGGTCCAGATAAGCTCACGGACTGCGATGGCACCCGTAAGCCGGTAATGACTGTCATGGCTGGACCGGATCAGTACATGGCCATACATGAGGCTGCCCTTTCCAGCGGAGACCCACTGGTGCTGAAGTCTACGCAGGGCCAGAAGTTGTTCAGTGTGGCTTCGGGCCCGAATAATGCCTGGCGTGTGATAATGTTCGGGCGTACCCCCGGGGCACTCGTGGATTCGCATATAATTGAGCTGCTGAACCCGCCACCTGCAGAAGGCTCCGATTTTTCCTGGGTAAAGCCTGGTGTTGCTGTCTGGGATTGGCGGATAAACGGTGCGACTGCCGCAGGTTTCAAGTACGGCATGAACCTTCCTTCCTGGAAGAGAATGGTCGATTTCTCCTCTTCCAACGGCATCTCTTACCTTGTGCTTGATGCTAACTGGTACGGTCCTGAGTTTGCCAAAGACGCTGATCCCACAAAAGGCGGGAAGGCTGCTGATGTGTTGGAAATCATCAGGTACGGTAAAACCAAAAATGTCGGCGTGTGGCTTTATCTTAATGATGTCGGCGGTCGTAAATTCCCGCTGGAGCAGACCTTGAAACAGTACTCCGACTGGGGAGCGGCAGGTATCAAGTACGGCTTTATGCGTGGAACTCCCAGGGAGAAGAATGACAGGACCAGGATGATAACCGAATTATGTGCAAAGAACAGGCTCCTGTGCGACTATCATGACGGTCCGGTCCACCCTTACGGGCAGATGCGGACTTATCCGAATGCCGTAACGCGGGAGTTCTGCCACGCGCAGCTTGATGCTCACAGGGTGTTTGCTCCGAAGACCTTTGTAACGGCTGTTTTCGTGAATATGCTGGCAGGTCCGCTGGACATGAATAACGGACAGGCAGATCTGACTCAGTCCGGAAGGGTAGACCAGCCTTCTCCTGTGCCGTCAACACTCGCAGGTGAAGCAGCCAGGACGCTTATCGTGTTTTCAGGTGCAACGATAATACCTGATATACCTGAGAATTATAACAAACATCCTGAGATCCTGCGGTTCATCGCCGCACAGAAGATGCCTTGGATGGAAAGCAGGACAATAAGTGGCGAGATCGGCAAATACATAATAATGGCCCGGAAAGCATCTGACGGCACATGGCTTGTCGGAGCGGCTACCGATGAAGAACCAAGGGAGCTTGATATTCCGCTTTCTTTCCTGGATTCCGGGAAATATGAGGCAACTGTGATTCAGGATGGTCCTAAGTCAGATTACAGGACCCACATGGAAGACTACAGTGCCGATAAGAAGCATTTGACAGGTTCAGATGTTATAAAGGTCAAGCTGGCGCCAGGCGGTGGCGCATGCGTAATTCTTGCAAGGCAATTGTAAAATTTCGGCTCTTCACGGTTTGTCGGAAAAATGACTGGTTAATCGTATTTTACGCTAAGATCGCTAGTTGGGTGAA
>CAYWNP010000168.1:0-4296 GCA_964459675.1 uncultured Akkermansia sp.
CGTGCCTCCCCGGCGCCCAAAGCCAAGCACGGATTCTGGGTGCGCAGCGTATAGCGCGTGATCTCATGCATTTGGTTGTAGAGATCGTTCGAACATTCGAATGACCCTGCGGAGGCCAGGTCAGGTTCTATCATCATGGCTTCCGCATCGTTGACAGAAGGTTCGCGAGTAAGTCCGGCAATGACCGCATAGCGGAAACTATGAAAATTGAATTTTGAACAGAATGTTTCAGCACCTTTCCCGGCGCTGATGAAAACATCCTTCTGATTGAAATCCTGGAATCCGTCGGCATTGGCCATGAAGGCCAGCTTCCGCGCGTTGCGGTTGTCATCGATGTCGGCATAACTGATCTGCACTTCCTGCCCGGCTTTGAGATCGTGCATTTTCAGCCGCATCCAGCCGGTCAGGGGCCGCCCGAAGTCAACCACCCATTTGCCGTTTGGCAGTCGCCGGATCTCGACAGGCTTAACCGGCTCGCTCAACCGTGCGCTTTCGCATCCCTGCCAGGAGTGAGCGACCTTCGGCGCCGGTATTTCGCGCGCTTGCGCCCACGTAGAATCATCAAACCCGACTTGATCCCAGCCCTCGACAAACTCCCTGGCATCAAAGCGCTCGCCGCCGAAGTTATTCCAGCACCAGCCGCCTAACTGTGAAATACAGCTCTCTTTCACCCGCCAGCTTGCGTCAGTTCCGATCACCATCGGTCCGGCTGGAGAAACGATATTCAATTGAGCGCGCAGAATAGGCGCATTGTATGTATTGCCGTTACGCGGCTGATGCCATCCTGGACCCATCCAGAGTGCGATCGTATTCTTGCCTTTAACCAGGAAGGAGGTCACATCATATGCGTTGACGGCAAAGCGCTTGTTGACCTGTGTGATACCCGGCTCAAGCACATACGGGCCGACCTTTTTGCCGTTGATGCGCAGTTCATAATAGGACGCGGTGTTTACATACATCACTGCATTATTCACTACTTCCTTAATCTCAAAAGTCCTGCGCAGCCATGGATGTGAAAGGCGCTTTGGATCCGTCATTGTAATCCATTTCGCCTGCCAGCTTGCCGGCTCAAGCAACCCCATCGTCCAGCTGGCATTCTTACTCCACCCTGAACCTTGAACCTCTGACATGTCCGCCGTAGCCTTGGCGGAACCCTGAACCTTTGAACCGTGAACCGTGAACCATCCTCGCACCTTCCAGAAACAACGCATTCCGGATTCGAGGGGCTTGCCTTGATACTCCACGTTGATGCTCTGATCGCCCTCCACCTTGCCGCTGTCCCACAGGTCCGCCTTCCCTTCCTGCAGCAGCTTCTCGGAACTCGCAACCAATACCTGATACGCAACTTGTTTCTGACCTCTGACTTCTGAACTCTGACTTCTGGCCTCAATCTCCCAGCTCAGCCTCGGCTTCACCACATCTATCCCCATCGGGTTCTCAAGATATTCGCAGCGCAAACTCACAGGCCCAACATCGGACTTGAACCAACCGGCTTCAACCTGGCTGGCGCAAACCAGACTCAACAGCAACAGAACCAACGTTTTCTTTATCATTTAACATCTCCCCTGAATACTGTCCGGAGCTTCACAGCTCCAAGTTTAGGCTTACCCTGCGACGTCGATGTCACAAGAACCGTTAGAATGTTTCTCTCCCTGCCCTAACCTTCCGTTTTCTATAAAACTCATCCAATCCGCTGCGTATCTCAATACGTCCCGAATTCCAGCCCCGCGTCAAGCATAGCCCTGAAATTCTCGGGAGGAATATCATCCATGACGCTGTGGTTAGTCGAGAGAATATAACGACCGCCTGGCTTGAGCTGCTCCATGTGCTGGCGCACCTCTTCCCTCACCTGCGCGGGCGTACCGAACGCCAAAGGCCCGGCGACATCAATATTGCCACTCAACGTCAGCTTGTCGCCATACCGCTTCTTGATGTCATATATGTCCATCGAATACGGCTCAATGGGATTGAGCGCGTCCAGTCCCAATTCCATGATAATGCTATCCATCACGTCCGTGAGGTTGCCACACGAGTGGAACATGACTGGCAGCCCCGCGTCCCTGCCTACCTTGATGATACGCTTTGCGCGCGGCATCCAGAGTTCTTTGAAGGAGTCCGGTTCCACGAACGTGCCGCTCTTGAAGGCTATGTCATCCGCCAGAAACAGCACATCAACTCCTTCCTCGACGGCTATCTCGGCCATCTTGACGTAATAATCCGTACAGATGTCGAACAACCTTTCCACAAAGGGCCTGTCCGTATAGAACTTGACCAGAAACTCATTGAAGTCACAGAGGAAGAAGTAGCTGCACTGGAAGAATGCACCCGTGCACCAGGAGACGGCCAGATTCTGTTCTTTCGCCACGCGCACGTAATCCCGGATCACCTTGCGACGTGGATCGAAATCGTGTTCCGCGCTCGGCAGGATCGCCTTCTCCAGATCCTCCCACTCGTTGAGGCGATGATCGTTGATGACATGAAGGCCGCCTTTTTCGTCACGCCATTTCAAGGGCGCCCACAACGATTCCAGCGTCATGGCGTCCATGCCCGTCTTCTGGCAGATCTCGGCGAACTGTTCGGGCGCCATCGGCGGCGAATACAAGGCTTCAGCAGAGTCACCGCGCGAGGCCGCCATGGTGGTGCCCAAGTCCTTCCCCAGCAGCGACTTCACATTGCGTGCCTCAATCAGGATCTCATAGTTCGGCACCCGGTCAGGTATACCTCCCCTCAAGGTGGTTAAGAGGCGTTCCTTGTTCGGTTTCTTCAAGTCAGCGTTCATCGGCCATCCTCCCTTCAACACTCAAATATCGCCTTCGTCATCTTGACCCATTTCGCAAGCCTGCCCCGTTCCCCGTTCACGGTGTACAAGTCCCTGAAGAGAAGCTCAACGTTGCACTCCTTTGTAGCGGCGCGGGTCTTGCGCATGTCCGCCTCCGCAGCCTGCCAATCGGGGTTCGCACCGCTGAGGAAGTTTGGCGACGGTTTGCGTGAATAAACAACCTTGTTGCCGAGCATCTCGCCAATCTTTTGGAAATCGGCCCAGCCAGAGACTGAGACGGAGCGCAGATTGGGAATCGCCTCCATGATCAGGTCGAGCCTGTCATGCACCGGTTCACAGCAGCCGTAATAAATTAGACCGAATTTTGAGCTGAGCTTCGCCAGATACGGCAGGAAGAACTCCTTGAACATCTCCGGCGAGATGCAGGTGGTCTCCTGCGATTCGGCCCAACCCCAGAGATTCTTCAACGTCACGGGCTCAGTCGAATCAGGAGAGGGAAGATCAGAGGTATAACCATATCCTCGTGGTCCCGCCATCTGGTTGTCCGTGTTAAAGGCCAGGAGTTTTTGTTGCTCCATAAAGTCGAACAACCGTGTGCGGTCGTCAAGCATGTAGTCCATCAGGGAGTGGATTGCCTCGGGCGCGTCGTACAGCCAGTAGAGCAAGCCGTCGTTGCCGATAAACCGGTAGATCTGCCAGGTCAGCCCGAAAAAGAACATCCCTGTCCAGCCGTCATCGCCCGGATCAACGTTGAAGGGATCGTAGTTCCCCAGCCTGACCGGAAGAATATCGCCCATCACATCTTCCAGAATGCGCTTCATCTGGAGTGTCTTCTCGCAATCGACCCCGAAGTTCCGTCTCTTCAGCTTACTGATTTCCGCTGGCGTCTTGATCGGGAAATTGAAGCTGTAGCCCAGCGACTTCTCACCTGTTGACGTGGTGGCGGGCTTGGTCTCAACGGGAACGCCGAAATCCGGTAACGTCATCTGCCACCCGAGACGGTAGTAAGGTTCGACGACCACGTCGTCGCCGACTTCCTCAGCATGGCGGATCGTCTCGACCATATTGCGCTCGACTGCGCGCAAAAAAGGATCCGTGCAGACCAGATCATCCGTCGTGACGAACCCTTCGACAGAACTTGTCTCGACCAAAATCATCGGACGTTCCATCTTCAGGTCATGCACTGCGCGCCACAGTCGCTTCCGCTCTAGCATCACAGGCTGGAGGGCTAATTCCATCCATCGTGTCGCCAGTTCGCGCAGGCGTAGTCTATCGTCTTGCTTAATCATGATGAGTGCTTTATTAAAACAACTTTGACATGTTCACCTTTGTACTCTCGTGCTCTTCAACTTGTCCAAGCGCCCTTATCGAATCATCAATATTCTCCATCAGCGAGCCGGCTGTCCGATAAAGCGCCAGAATATTTTCGAGCGGTGACCCGACTTGAATCGCGTGGGTCGGCCCGAGGAAGAGTCCGCCCTTGGGAAAGAGGGCCAGACGGCGTTTAACCTCGCGCT
>CAYWNP010000169.1:0-4266 GCA_964459675.1 uncultured Akkermansia sp.
TTGGCACAAAAGGAACATCTTATGAAAACCGTCCTAAAGATTTTGCGAGGTCGCTATGGTTATACCCAGGAGGCCCTCGCGGATAAGCTGAGTATCACCCGTCAGACCCTCCTCAAATATGAAACGGGTGAAGCCACCCCTTCCATGGATATTATTAAGCAACTCTCCAGCATCCTGCAGGTGGACTATACCTGTCTTATTGAAGATCGGCTGCCGGAAGAGCCAGAATACAGTATTGTCCCGGAAGCAACCACAGCCGTCAAAAACGAACTCCGTATCAGCATTCCCCAGCGGAACATCGAAAAGTTCAAGCAGGTGCTTTTGTATATTCTGCAAAAGGTCGGAGCCAAGCCCAATATTGGGGAAACCGTCATTTACAAGCTCCTCTATTTCATTGACTTCGATTACTATGAACTCTATGAAGAGCAGTTGATGGGATTGAAGTACATCAAAAATACGTATGGGCCGACCCCCGTAGATTTTGCAAAGCTCGTCGCCAAGATGGAGGAGAAAGGCGAGCTTGAAAAGGTCACGACCAAGTTCTTTGACAAAGACCAGAAAAAATATCTCCCAGTCAAATCACCCAACCTCAGCATGCTGACGGGGCGCGAGCTTCAGCACATTGACCGCGTGCTCGAACGCCTCTCCGACAAGACGGCTACGGAACTGTCAGAGCTCTCTCACAAGGACATCCCATGGATTGGAACGAAGATGCGGGAGGTCATTGATTATGAAGCAGTCTTTTACCGTACAGCCGACACATCTGTCAATCCTGATTCAAAGGTTGTCTAATGCATTACGTGAATCACCCTGTCACCCAAACCATTACCTTCATCGAAATCTACTTCAAAGGTGATCAGGAAAACGAAGATCGCGCCCGCCTTCAAGCGTTCATAGACGCGAATTGTTGATCCCAAAGGATGACCCGATGTACCTTTTGCGACTCTATCACAGTTTATAAACTGTGATAGAGGGGGTACGGATAAAAAGAGAAGTAGGGGCGAGGTCTAAAAACTGCGAAATTAAACTGTAGTGCTTGCATACGCGTATTTAATTGGCTTAAACTATGAACTAACCATCGCCCACTAAGGTTATTATGCAAAACATCTCCGATCCCTATGAACCCTGTCCTTGCGGCAGTGGCAAGAAGTATAAGTTCTGCTGTTACCAGAACGCGCGAGACCTACCATTGGAACGTTTTTCTACGAATTGGGTCGGGGCGGAGCCGTTGGCCACGAACCAGACGTTTTTAGCAAACGTGACGGAAGAGAACATCCTGGCCAACAGCAGGGGGGTGCGCCTGATGGCGGCAGGTGACTATGAAGGCGCGATCAAGCTGTTTAAGCAGGCGATGAAAGCGGGCCCGGACTTCTACACGCCTGCAAACAACCAGGCGCTCTGCCTCTATGTGTCAGGCAGGTTAGACAAAGCCATCCGTGTCCAGAGCCAGAGCCTGAAGAACTCCTCCCTTCCTAATCCCTTTGGGATGGCCAATCTGGCGACCTTTCATTATATCGATGGCGATGAGGCACTCGCCCGCCAATGTCTGGACGATGCGATCAAGCTCGACATTCCCAGCGCGGATGCTTGCATCAAGGTCTGCGAAGCGCTCGCCCGCTTCAAACGGCACCAGGATATTCTCACGCTCGTCGATGCGAGTCCTTACCGGAGCAACCCCGACGTCTGCTTCTTCACGGGCGTGGCCGCTGCGAACTTGGGCGACCGGGCGCGCGCAAAAACGGATTTAAGCCGTCAGAAGGAGAGCCACTTCAAGGCGGAGATGATCCGCCGGTATCGGCAGCATCTCCGTGAGGGCACCGCACCGCATACCGTGCTGGGAGACTGGCCCTACCTCTATTCGCAGGAGGTTCTGCCGCGTGACCTCCTCAAAACGGAAATCCTTGATAAAACAAAGGATTGGCGCGACCGCCGTTTGATCTTGGATATCTGCGAAGTGTTCTGCAATGAAAAACCCGCCGCCTCGGCTGAGGTACTCGACATGCTCGAAGGTTTCAGGCATCCAGAGACCATCCCCTTCTTGTGGAAGATTGCCAACGGCAGCTTCGGTCCGGACCAGCTTAGGATGGCAGCGATCACCCAGTTGCAGCATGCCGGTGCAGTCACGCCGGGGCAGGAGGTCGAAATCCTCATCAAGGGCAAGCGCGAAAAAATCAGTCTGACTGGCACGCGCCTGAATCCCGAGTTCCGTTTTGGCGGAAAGCTTCCCGAAGCGGTGGATGCGATTTATACCAAAGCCAGTATGGATACGCACAAGAAGAAGCCAAACTGGGCCGTGATCGGAAAGGTCTTTAAATGTGTCATGAACGAGGCCCCGGACTATTATCCCGCGCGTTTTAATTACGCCGTGAGCCTCTTGCATCAGGGTTTCAGGGACGAGGCAGAGGAGATTCTACGTGCGCTCATTCAGGAGCAGCCCGAATATCTCTTCGCATGGGCGAACCTCCTGCATATCCTTATCGGCAAAGATCGCCTGGCAGAGGCGGAGGAATTGGTAAAGAAAGCCCCTGTCCCCGAGGAGACCCATCCGCAGGCCATGGCTGCCTGGCTGGTGGCAAAAACCTGCTATTTCGAGGCGATAGAAGATGACAACTCGGCGGCTGATTGTATCGCCTCCGCTTATGATATCGACCCGGATCACCCGGCAGTGCAAGCCATGTATGACGAGTATTGGGGGGAGTAAGATCGTCGCGGGGATATCGAACAGAAAGACGAGAGTGAATTCTAGAAGGTGAGTGGGGTTTTCAGCTCTTTAAGTTTATCGCTCAACCCTCTTCCGGCAAGCGCAGGTCTTTTCTCAGTTGAAACTCAATAGCTTCTGCTTCGCGCTCGGTGGAAACGTTGGTGGCCACGGTCATCCGGCTGAAGAGGTAGCGCCATTCCATTCGCTTGTATTACGCTTCTGTGTTACGCTCGATGACGATATTATACCACGTCTGCCCGCCGCTCTTGGTGGTATCCCTGTGATTGACCCCGAGCGGCAGATGCCATTGCGCCAGCGGCGATGTTCCCAGGGCGTGGGGGGAGGAGTGGATGAACGTGCGTTAGACATGTGCGCTCCTTGCGTATAACGTCGAGAAATTGCCTTATTGCCTCATTGCCTTATTTCTATTCTTTGTGGTCCGGCAGCCGCCGGATGCGATACAGTTATTCCTTCACCTCTATCTTAAATCCCAGCCCTTGCAGTGTTGCACAGAGTTTCTTCGAGGCTTTGGCCAGTGTGACGGTTGTCGAGGTAAACTCGCGGCGCATCGGGTATTTGCTACGTTGCTGGTCAAAGGCGGCTGCGCGCACCATGGCATCTTCGACGCAGGAGCGTTTCAGGCGCAGGGAGTCCGCCTCGATGTCATAGACGCGCAGGACAGCCTGACGGAGCAGCTCTTCGCTTTCTTTGATTGGGGGTAGATCAATATGCGGCACCGGGGGCGTGGGCAGGGCGAAGAGCTTTTCGATGTTCTCCTCGCGCAAAAGCTCCTTGGCGCGCGCACGAAGAACGGGGTCAGCTGACGTCTCAGCAAGCCAGGCGAGATAGGCTTTGTAAATGATCTTGGTGCCGTTGACTTTGCCCTCATACGAGTGTCCTGCAATATGGGGCGTTGCGATATCGACCCGTGCGAGAAGATCGGTGCGATAGGTGGGTTCACCCTCCCAGCAGTCGATAACGGCGTGGGCGATGCGCGTGCCAAGTACAGCCAGCAGGGCATCCGTTGAGAGGATCGCTCCACGGGCGGCATTGATGAAGATTACACCGGGCTTCATCTGTGCAAACTGCGGAGTGTCCAGCATTTGAAACGTCGCGTCCGGCCCAGTCTTGGTCAACGGCACATGGCAACTCACGATATCCGACTCCGCCAAAAGCTGCTCCAAGGTAACATACGGAATCTCTGACTTCTGATCTCCGTCCTCGGACCTCTGTTTCGGCGGATCAGAGACGATAATGTTTAATCCAAGCGCTTCGGCGTGGCGCAAGACCTTGCTTCCCACGTTGCCACACCCGATGATGCCGATGGTCTTGCCCTTGAGCGTAAAGCGATGCTGTCCGCCGAGCCACAGTAGTGCTGAGGTGACATAATTCGCCACACTCTCAGCATTACAACCAGGGGCGGCCACCCACGGAATCTGTTGTTTTTCCAGATACGGAATATCAATGTGGTCTGTGCCGATCACAGCGGACCCGTAATAGCGGACAGCGCTCCCTGCTAAAAGAGCGGCGCTAATCCGGGTGGTGGAACGGGTAAAGAGTGCATC
>CAYWNP010000170.1:0-3003 GCA_964459675.1 uncultured Akkermansia sp.
GAGAGAGAGCCCTGCGCTGCGCCTGACGGCTTGCTACGGGCTCGGGCTGTGAGAGAGAGCCCTGCGCTGCGCCGGACGACTCGCTACGGGCTCGGATTGCTAAAAGAACAGAGACTCTCTACAGACGGAGAGAGTCGTTTTTTAAAGGCTAAGATTATGATCTATGCCACCGAGGCGAAGCTTGCTTCGCGCGCAAAGACATTGGGTGAGAGCGCCTCTGCTGAGGGCTTTGCAGAACTTCATGCTTATTGCGCCTCTGAATCGCCTTTGGTGCGGCGTATCGCGGCCTCGGCGCTTGGCAAGCTGTCGGGTGTGGTGAAGGGCAAAGAGGCTGTGGCCACACTCATGCCCTTGCTGGCAGACGAGCACCCACAGGTCAGGCAATATGCCGCCAAGGCATTGAGCGCCTTCGGGGCAGACGCGGAAGAGGCCCTGCCGATCTTGCGCGATCTCTACCGCAATCTGGCTGAAAAAGATTATGTCAAGCGAAGCGTAAAGAGCGCAGGCGTGATCATCAAAGAGGCGGTGGCCTCGCGTGATAAAGCCATTATACACACCTGCTCGCGGTGTGGTGTGCGCGTGCAGCCCGATGAATATGCCCGCAGTCAGCGCTTTTTTCAGCGGGTCTTTTGCGATGCCTGCTTTGATGCGACCGCCACAGAGCGTCGTAACTGGGAGACAAAGGTCGAAGACAAGAAGACCCTCAAGACGCTCAAAGGTACGCTCGTGCAATCGGCTGGCGAAAAGAAGGTGGCCGAGTGGCTTGAGTGCAAGGGCATCTCGTATCGCTACGACGGACGACTACGCATCATCGAGGGCTTTCAGATCAGGCCTGATTTTTATCTACCAGAGCGCGATGTCTATATCGAGTACTGGGGCATGGACACGCCTCGCTATAAAGCCGGCATGTATCTCAAGCAAGACCTCTATATGCAGGCAGGTAAAAAGCTCGTCTCCCTTTATCCAGCCGAGCTTGCTAAGCTCGATGCGATCTTGGGCGCAAAACCGCAGGCGCTGCAAGCTTGATACCCTTTACGCCAGATGCTGGCCAGGGTGGTCGAGCCAGTCGGGCAGGCAGGCGCCGAGGTGGGCGGGTTCAAAGCGGGCGGTGGCGAGCTGGTCGAGGGGGTGCCATTTGAAGCCGATCCAGTCTTCTGTGGCGGAGAGGGGCTTGTCAGGAGAGAGGCCCTCGATGGTCAGCTCAAAGACCAGATTGATCTCGGCCTTCTCTTCGCCGTTCTGGACAAAGCGCTGCTCGCAGCAGCCAAGGAAGCGGCCCGCTTGCGAAGCGCAACCGAGCTCTTCTTGAATCTCGCGCACCAGGGCTTGGCGGGCGGTCTCGCCGAAGTCGATGTGGCCACCTGGCAGGTAGGCGATACCCGACTTTTGGCCAAAGCAGAGCAGAACCTGGTTCTGCATGACGCAGACTCCACGGGTGATCACTTCAATGTTTTTTGTGGTTGTCATGAGACAAAATATAGCAAACTTCATTTTTTTAGACAAGATTGGCTTGGATTTTAGAGGCGAATTCGGTAAAGTACTAAACTCATAGCCTAACAAAGAGATCATTTTTTTTGTAGTCGAATGAAAAATGTTTTACGCGAAGATCGCTATGAGAGGTGCTTGCACGGAAAGCCCTCGCGAGCGGCTGAGTACAGCCGGGGCTTATCTCGTGCAAGCACCGGCAAGTTATTCAAGTTGACTCCGGGTGAAGGACGAGCTGTGCCGCCGGCGTATTCGCCGATAGCGTAGGCACGCCGTACTTCACCCAAATAGCGATCTTAGCGAAAAAGTATTTAAGAATGAAAGTTTTAGTTATAGGCAAGGAGGGTATGTGATGAAGAGTCTTGGAATGGTGATGCTGTTGGGCACAGTTTTTTCTCAGCTGTCGGTCTCGGGAGCTGACTGGACGCAATGGCGGGGTAGCAATCGTGATTTGATTGTGACGGAGCAGGGGCTGCTGGCCTCTTGGCCTGAAGGCGGGCCGAAGCAACTGTGGCAGGTTAACTTGCCGGGGGCAGGTTATTCTGAGCCCGTCATTGTCAAGGGTGTCATGTATATCACGGGCAATGAGGGCCAGAAGGGCGATCTGACGGGCATGCTCTATGCGCTTGATTGCAAGACCGGGGCGACACTCTGGAAGCAATCTTACGGTCAGGAGTGGGACAAAAGTTTTGAAAGCGCCCGTACCTCGCCCACGGTGGTCGGTGACAAACTCTATTTAATCAGCGGCCTTGGCGTCGTGGTCTGTTTTGACATCACGCTGAAGAAGCAGGTCTGGTCGGTCGACTCCTTCAAAGAGTATGGCGGCCGTAATATCACGTGGGGTATTGCTGAGAATCCGCTCGTATACGACAACAAGGTGATCTGTCAGCCGGGTGGGCCGAATGCTTCGATTGTGGCACTCGAGGCGAAGACCGGCAAATTGGTTTGGAAGAGCACGGGCTTAAGCGATAAAAGCGCTTATTGTTCGCCGGCCCTCTTGACGATTGATGGTAAGCGTCAGGTGGTCACGATGTTGGAAAACAACGTGGTGGGCGTCTGTGCAGAGAAAGGGACCCCTCTTTGGAAAGTAGGCCACCGCAACCAGCATGCGGTCCATCCGAATACGCCGATCCTGGTCGGGCCGAACAAGATCTTTGTCTCTTCCGGCTATAAATATGGCTCTGAGATGATTGAGATCAAGGGCAACACGGCAGAGATTGTCTGGAAAGACAAGTCCAGCGACAACCATTTTCAAGGGACAGCGATCTATGAGGGCCGTATCTATAGCTCTGGAGGGGGCAGGCTCTCTTGTTTTGATCCTAAAGATGGCAAAGAGCTCTGCAGTGTCGATCAAGCCAAGAAGGTCAGCTTCTGCATCACGCCTGCGGGCCTGATCGCTTATGATGAAAATACGGGCAAGGTGATGCTGATCTCGATCAAGTCATCTCCCTGCAAGGTGGTCTCCTCTTTTAGTATCAAGTATGGTGAAAAGCAGCATTGGTCATCGCCTGTGGTCGC
>CAYWNP010000170.1:3103-4239 GCA_964459675.1 uncultured Akkermansia sp.
AGCCTGCTGATCGCTGGGCTGGCTGGGTGCACCTATTTTAGGGAAGGACAAAAGATGAGCGAAAAAGAGGCCTCCGTCATTGTGAAACCCTTTGGAAAGACAAAGGATGGGCAGCTCGTACATCTCTACACGTTAACAGGTGCGGGTGGCGTGGTGATGGATGTCATTGACTATGGGGGGCGTATCGTACGGCTCCAGGCGCCGGATCGCCAAGGGAAGCTGGAAGATATCACGCTGGGCTTTAATACGATCAACGAGTATGAGGCTTTTCCTGGACCCTATTTTGGTGCGCTGATCGGGCGTTATGGCAATCGCATTGCAAAGGGGCAGTTTACGTTAGATGGGCAGACCTATACGTTGCCGACCAATAATGCACCGGCAAGTATCCCGTGTTCGTTGCATGGTGGCACCCAGGGTTTTGATGCAAGGGTCTGGCATGTCGAGCCACTGACCGAGGGCGAGACCGTCGGCCTCAAGCTGTCGATGACCAGTCCAGATGGCGACCAGGGGTATCCTGGTACGCTGAAGGTAGACGTCACCTACTGGCTGACGTCTAAAAATGTCTGGAAGATCGAGTATGAGGCCACGACAGACAAGGCAACACCGATCAATCTCACCCAGCACCTCTACTTCAACCTCAAAGGACAGGCTGAGGGCGATATTCTCGATCATGAGTTGACTCTCTTTGCCGACAAGCTGACGCCGGTTGATAAGGGGCTGATTCCGACCGGCAAGATCACGTCGGTCATCGGCACGCCCTTTGATTTTACCACTCCTCATCTCATTGGCGAACGAATCAACGCCAAAGACGAGCAGCTCGATTTCGGGTACGGCTATGATCATAACTGGGTCTTAAACAATCCCAAAGGCAAGCTGGTGAAGGCTGCGACCCTCTCTGAGAAGACCACGGGACGTTTAGTGGAGGTCTGGACGACCGAGCCGGCGATCCAGTTCTACAGCGGCAATTTTTTAAATGATGAGGTCCCGAGCAAGACGCCTGGCAAGAAGCTCTGCCGTCGCGGCGGCCTTGCGCTAGAGACTCAGCATTCGCCAGATTCGCCGAATCAGCCGAATTTTCCGTCGACGATTTTGCGCCCCGGCGCGCTCTACAAGACCACGACGGAATATCGGTTTGG
>CAYWNP010000171.1:0-4113 GCA_964459675.1 uncultured Akkermansia sp.
ACAACAGATTCTGACTCTGTTTGTTTAGGTTCGAATCCTAATGAGGCAACCATTTTTGGGTTATGGATAATAAGATATGAGTGAAGGTACTGAGCAGGATGTCGGACTGGATATCGCTTTGCCCAAACTGGTGGATGAACTCTCCATCACCCCGCGCCAGATTATCGCCGTGGCCAAACTGTTGGCAGAAGGAAATACGATTCCCTTTATTGCCCGGTACCGCAAAGAGGTCCACGGCAATCTGGATGAAGTCCAAATATCAAAGATCCAAGAACGTCTTGGGTATTATCGCGAACTCGAAGAGCGCCGCTCCACCATTCTAAAGTCGATCGAAGAACAGGGCAAATTGACAGAGGAGCTGAAGGCTAAGATCGTTGCCTGCGTTTCCAAGACCTTGCTCGAAGATCTGTATCTGCCCTATAAACCCAAACGTCGTACGCGCGCCATGATTGCCCGGGAGAAGGGGCTTGAACCTTTGGCCGAGAAGATTATCCTGCAAGGCGCGGAGACTCCTGAGACCGAAGCCGCGGCCTTCATCAATGAGGAGAAGGGGGTTGCTGATACTGGCGCCGCCTTGGCTGGAGCGCGGGATATCGTTGCTGAAATGATTTCGGAAAATGCGGATATTCGCGGTCTGGTACGCCAAGCCTTTTTTGCCGAGGGCTGGGTGGTTTCTGAGGTCGTGGATCCCAAGCCGACGGAGCCGACTAAGTTTGAACAGTACTATGATTTTAAGGAGAAGGTCGGCGAGATTCCCTCGCATCGGTTCCTGGCGATCCGGCGTGGTCAGGACGAGAAGATTTTGCGCGTCAAGATCGTCTGCGAGTCGCAGCCCTTGGTCCGCCGCATTCTTGAACTCTATCATGCCAATGAGCGCTCGGCTTTTGCGGAACATCTGAAGCTCGCTGCGGAAGACAGCTATAAGCGGCTGATCGAGCCCAGCGTTGAAATTGATGTCAGCGTCGAGATCAAGATGAAGTCCGATCGTGCCGCGGTGGAAATCTTTGCGCAGAATCTGAGAAACTTGTTGCTGCAGGCGCCCATGGGTGAAAAGAAGATCGTTGCCATTGATCCCGGCTTGCGCACAGGGTGTAAATGTGTCGCCCTGGACAGCACCGGGAAGTTCATGGAGACCTGTACCATCTATCCAAGCCAAGGGGACCGGAAAGAGATTGAAGCCCAAGTGGATCTCTGCAAGATCGTCTCCAAGTATCGGCCCTATGCGATCGCGATCGGCAATGGAACCGCAGGACGCGAAACAGAGACCTTTGTGCGAAACACCTTTAAAGAGGCGAATGTCAAAGATGTGATGGTGGTCTCGGTCAATGAATCGGGTGCCTCGGTCTACAGCGCCTCAGAGGTGGCTCGCGAGGAGTTCCCAGATTTGGATCTCACGATTCGCGGGGCAATCTCGATCGGACGTCGACTCCAGGATCCGTTAGCTGAATTGGTGAAGATTGATCCCAAGGCGATCGGCGTCGGACAATACCAGCATGATGTCCATCAGCCGCTTTTGGCCTCGAAGCTCGATGAGGTGGTGGTCAGTTGCGTGAATCATGTCGGTGTCGAACTGAATACAGCCAGCGCCCCGCTGCTGACGCGTGTTTCGGGTATTGGTTCGACCATGGCCAAAAAGCTGGTCGCGTATCGCAATGAGAACGGCGCGTTCAAGAGTCGCAAGCAACTCAGCAAGGTTCCCGGCATGGGGCCCAAGACCTTTGAGCAGGCCGCAGGCTTCTTGCGCATCCGTGATGGGGCGCATCTCTTGGATGCCTCAGCTGTCCATCCCGAGCGCTATGCGCTTGTGGAACAGATGGCCAAAGATTTGGGGGTCGGCCTCGAGGAGCTGATCGGACATCCCGAGACGGTGGACAAAATCAAGATTTCGAACTATGTCTCGGAAACCGTCGGCGAACCGACGTTACGCGATATTATTAATGAGCTGAAAAAACCCGGCCGTGATCCGCGCGCCATCTTTGAGAAGCCGGCGTTCAGAGATGATGTCACTGAGATTGAACACGTCAAAGAGGGTATGGTGCTCGAGGGTGTCGTGACCAATGTGACGGCGTTCGGCGCCTTTGTGGATATTGGCGTTCACCAGGACGGTCTCGTCCATGTCTCCGAACTTTCAAACCGGTTCATCAAAGAGCCGTCAGAAGTGGTCAAGGCCGGCGACCGCCTGAAGGTACGCGTCCTTTCTGTGGATAAAATCCGTCGCCGGATCGCCTTGAGCGCCAAGATGCCTGTCCCTGGCAGTGGCACCGGTGGAGGCGCTCCCCAGCGTCCTCACGAGCGGCCAGCAGCCCCTCGTCCAAGCGGTGGCGGTCCTCAACCCAACCGTCCACGCGAAGAACGCCGCCCCTTCTCCACTGGCTTCACGGCCAATCCTTTTGGAAACCTCTAGGTCAGCCCTTCAGCTATGTATAGTAACGACACGATTGCGGCCATCGCGACTGCACCGGGTCCGGCAGGTGTCTGTGTCATCCGCATCTCCGGAAACGAGGCGCTCCATGTCGCCGACGGCCTTGTCCCCTTGGCTGCGCATAAACCCAGCAGACCCGCGAGTGGAACTTTCTTCTATGCTGACATCGTCCATCCGCGGACAGGCGAAAAGGTCGATGATGTCGTGATCCTCGTCTTTCGCGCCCCCAGGAGCTTCACAGGCGAAGATGTCGTCGAGATACAAGGGCACGGTGGCACCCTGCCCTCGCGACTCCTCCTGGAGGCTATACTGGCTGCTGGAGCGCGTCTCGCGGAGCCAGGAGAATTTTCCAAGCGTGCGTTTTTAAATGGACGGTTGGATCTGACACAAGCCGAGGCGATCTGCGACTTTATCCAGGCCAAGTCCGAACGGATGGCGCATGTCGCGCGAGCTCAGTTGGATGGAAGCCTAGGTGTCCACATGACCGCCCTCTATGAGGCGGTGCTCGCGCAGGGCGCGGACGTGGAACATCAGCTTGACTTTGATGAAGGGGAACTCTCGGAGCGCTTTTTAGAGCAGACCGCTCAGGCTGTGAAGCAGACGCTGGATGAACTCACACAGGTTCTCCACTCTTGGAACACCGAGGGGCATCTCCTTCGGGAGGGCGCCTTGGTTGTCTTAAGCGGGAAGCCGAACGCGGGAAAATCCTCCTTGCTGAATGCTATGCTGGGCCGTAACCGTGCGATCGTTCATCATATTCCAGGGACAACCCGTGATGTCATTGAGGAGAACGCCTTGATTGAGGGACTGCCCATTCGCTTGGTCGATACCGCAGGACTTCGTGACACCGCGGATGATGTGGAACAAGAGGGAATCCTAAGGACACATGCGTTGATCAAACAGGCGGATGTGAATCTCCATCTTCTGGATGCCACCACGGCCACGCCTGAAGAGGTTGCTGCCATCGCCAAGGATCCGCGATCGCTTTGCCTCTTCACCAAGGCAGACCTCTTGATCGCTCCGAACGCACAGCACGAAGGCGCGCTACTTGTCTCCGCTAAAACAGGGGCAGGACTTGCCGAACTTGGCAAGGCCATTCTCTCCAAGCTCGGGATCTCTCATGACCCGGCGGGAATCGAAATTGTGAATCAGCGACATGCTCAGGAAATCCACACCGCCCATGGCTGCGTGGAACGTGCGCTCAGCCTCTTGCACACGCGCGATCTTGTGCTCGCCGCCAATGAGCTTCGCGTGGCTGCAGAAGCCTTGGGACGTATCACCGGACGGTGCTATTCCGAGGATCTCCTGGACACCATCTTTTCCCGGTTTTGTGTCGGTAAATAATCCAAAAAATTTTAATTTTTTCACCTTGACACTAATAAAACCCTAATAAAATAAGGGTTTTTTTTACTTCACCCCCCCTGTTCATAACTAGTTCATAACTGTTCATTCAATTTTTTTGACAGCCTTAATCAATAAAAGATTATCGATTCATAACAGTTTGAAAATCAACATGTTCTGCCTAAAAATTGATTTTTTTTGAGATGATTTGGGGCGACAAAAGTCTATAAATGAGGGTGTCAATAAAAGTGGAATGTTTACAGGTTTTATGGAAAGGTAAACTTTATGTAAGGTCGGCGATATGCTTGTCTATAACTTCACTAGTTTTCCCCACGAAACACACGAAAATC
>CAYWNP010000172.1:0-4101 GCA_964459675.1 uncultured Akkermansia sp.
GCGAGCCCTTGAGGACTCGCCTTTTTTTATGATTCGATTGACGTTAGGCTTGCACCAGAGCGGCGCGGGCCTGAGCGATAATCTTCTTAAAGCCTTCTGCATCATGAACAGCGATCTCGGCGAGCATCTTGCGATTGATCTCGATACGAGCCTTGATCACGCCTTCCATGAAACGGCTGTAGGTCATGCCTTCAGCACGGACCGCCAGATTGATACGGGTGATCCAGAGACCACGAAAATCGCGTTTGCGAAGCTTGCGATGCTCTGTTGCCAACCGCTGGGAGCGGTCAACGGCCTCGGTTGCTTGACGGAAGAGTTTACTGCGGGAACCGCGGAAACCCTTCGCTAACTCTAACCGCCTGCGGCGGCGTTCTCTTGAAGCTGGTGCATTAGTGACACGCATGGCTCAATCTCCTTAATTACCCTGCAGCATCAGCGCCGCAGTCTTTTCGAATGTTTTATCAATGGTGGTGGTACCACGGAGATTGCGCTTGCGTCCGCGTGACTTGTACCCATTTAGATGGGATTTGCCCGCTTGTGAACGCTTCACCTTACCCGTGGCCGACATTTTAAGGCGCTTGGTTGCGCACTTTTTGGTCTTCATTTTAGGCATATTCTACCTCGTTCTTGTTGAAGCCTGAACCCGCAGGGCAGTCAGCCATGAAAGCCCGTACAGGATCAATTATTCACCCCACCTCGGGATGAAAGGACGTATAAAATACCAAAAACGGGGGAGTAAGTCGAGCGGGAAAAGAGGAAAAAGCACTGGTTTCGGCGGAGAGGGGTGTGTTATAATTCAGGGTTCAGGAAACAGCTGAATATCCAATCATGAACAAGGAATGATCAATAACCATCGGAAATTCAGTCTTTCACTTGGATATTGGATATTCCGTGTTGGATATTGGATATTCACATTGGCTCAGGGTTTCGCCTTCGCGAATACGCTTACGGCGGACAAGTCAGGTATAGGTTAAGCAAGGGAAACATTGGATGTCACAGAAACCTAAAACAGCATGGTTACGCCTGCGCGCTCAACTCGAGTGCCTGCCTATTTCGCTTGCCCTCGTGACGATTCCCTATCTCAGTCGCCGGCAGGTCGTCGCGCTTGCGCGGTTTTTGGGTTGGATCGGCTCTTTTTTGGATTTTCAAGGACGGCGTCTGGCTATTGCTAACATCGCTTATGTCTTTCCAGCGCTCTCCGCAAAGCGACAACGGCTCATTCTGCTCGGGTGCTACCGCAACATTGCACGCGTGCTCTTGGACATGTTCTGGTTTGGCCGGAAGAGCCAGGAGCGTATTCTCGAATGGGTGAGCCTTCCGCACGAGTGGAAGAAAGGCTTAGATGCTCCCGGACCCAAAATCATTGTCACGGCTCACCAGGGGAACTGGGAGCTGGCAGGTCATGCCGTCGTGGCCAACGGCTATCCCCTTCTCAGCGTCGGGAAAGACCTGGGAAGCGCAGCAACCACGGCAAAACTCAATGCCTTCCGTTCCAGGCTTGGCCAGGAGATCGTCTCCAGCGAGGGCGCGATCATGCCCATTCTCCGAACCCTCAGAAGGGGGGGGAACGTCGCGTTGCTGGCAGATCAATATCTTAACTTGAACAAAGGCGGCATCTGGTCCACTTTTTTGGGACATCCGGCCTTGACAGCCCCAACGCCCGCCTTTTTTGCCCAACGCATCAAGAAGAATATTCTAATCTGCGTAGGCTTTATGCAGGCGCGACCTGACGGCCATTACCGGTGCGTCAAACCAATCTTTATCGCTCCTATTGAAGGGGAAACCCTTGAGGAGCTGACGCAACGTGTCTCAGATGCCTCTTCACGATTGATCCGGCGCTTTCCGACCCAGTGGCTTTATGCTTATAAACGCTGGAGGGGCATCCCTGAAGGAGCAGATCCCAAAGAATATCCCTTTTATGCGCACGTCGTGAAGAAAAATTCATGAGCCTCTTGCATCCCCACCCTCCCTCGGACTATACGCCCTTGCGGGCGACTCAGTTCTACATCCCGCTCATCATTCAGGCTGTCTCTCAGAGCCTGACCTATCCGCTCGTGGCCTCCATTGTCTCGCACGGTGATCACGGTGTCCGCGACCTTGCCGCCTTTGCACAGGGCCAAGCCTTGATGTTTGTCATCAGTGCCTGTGGTGGCGGCCTACTCACCACGGGGATGGTCTTTGCCCGTTCTAAAGAGGGGTTTGCCCTCTTTCGGCGACTCAACTTCCTGATGACGATTGTCCTGCTCGTCCTCCAGGCCTGCGCCTGCCTGCCCACCATCCATCCCGTCATCTTCGAGTCCATTCTCGGACTCAAAGGCCCCATGGCGGAAATCGCTCGGGAAGTCCTCTTCCTCTCGATCCCCATGCAATTCCTCTTCTTCATACGAACCCCTGCCCTCACGGCGCTCTATAACGCCCGGGCAAGCTCTGTCGCCAATTGGGCGACCCTCGGCCGCATCGCGCTCACTGGAATTCTGACCCCCATCTTTATCCATTATGGACTCGTGGGCTATAAGATGGGCTTGATCGCCATGACGATTCCCGTTTTATTGGAGATGCTCTTGGCACAATGGCTTGCAAAACCCTATATTCGCGAACTCCAACCCGCCACGGAACGTGTCGCCTCGATGCGGTCGCAACTCCTCTTCACCCTCCCGATCTCTTTTGGAGGCATTCTTTTGGCGCTCTCAGGATTTATGGTGGGTGCCTTCATCGCGCGGGCGGCAGATGCTGAGCGCATGCTCCCGATTCACTATGTCGCCATGGGCATTATCAATCCGGTTAGTTATTCGGCCCTTCGGATGCAGGCGGTTGTCCTCGCCTTCCCGCCCACGGACCGCAGGGGCCATCACCTCTTTAAATATGCTTTTGCTGCGGGCCTTGTCCTCATGCTTTTTCCCTTGATGGGGCAGATCCCCTCTATTGCACAGTGGTATTTCGGGACGATTCAAAATCTGCCGACACAGGATATTCCTTTGGCCATGCAGGCGATGTTGGCGATCATGCTCTTACCGGTCATCCAGACTATCCGGGGCCACGCTGAAGGACTTGCCGCGTGGTTGAAAAGGCCCAATGCGATCCTTGCGGGACAAGCCGTCTACTTGGGATCGATTGTCTGCTCACTTTTTGTCTGTCTCAACGTAGGAGTCCCGGGCTATATGATGGGCGTGATCTCCTACCTTGTTGCGGTCTCGCTCACCTTTTTGACGGTGCGGATGGGGCTCGTCCTTGCAGAGGAGGAGCTCGATAACATCGAGCTACGCGTCTCAAACGGGGAATAGGCCAGACGTACGATAATTACGAAAGCCACTAAGAAGTAACTTCTTGAATTAAGCGTTAAAAGTTAAACGTTGAGAGTTGAGAATTCGAACGCTGAACGTCCAACTCTTAACGTCAAAGCTTTTACAGATCCAAATCTTTTTCGTTGAAGGTGGGGATGGGAGCGGCTTTGGGTTTGTGGAACTTAAGCATTGCCTTGCCAGCCTGTGCCTGGAATGACTTCCAACCCACATAATCATCACCGTCCTTGGTGTGTGCCGCAAAACCACCGCGCAGCTTTGTCACCTCGACATACTCGATGACCCCGATCAGGGCGTCGGCGGCGATGGCCCGCTCCGCCTCCGGCTGCTTTTCCATGCCGTCCACGGCGCTGATGATCACCTTGGCGGCCAGCGGCGCCGATCCGCTCTTCATGACCTCAACCAACAGCTGGAGACTCCGGCCGGTGTGGATCTTCCCGAGATAGCTGATCAGCCGCCCGTCATGCATCATCCTCAATATCGGCTCCGCAAAATCCAGGCGCTGAGAATCCGTCACATCACCAACCCCGTTGGGTCCGACCATGCGGCGCACGGACTGCGCGACCACGGCCTCCAGAATCTGCTTTTCCTGCTTCGCAAGATCAACCAACACTTTGTCCGCCGCCCGATCGGGAGAATAGGACAATGCTTCAATGATCGCGTCGAGATCCTTGTCATCCTTCGCCGTAGCCGCCGCCTTCTGCAGGGCCGTCAGACTCTCTGCGCCACCCAATTGACCCATGACATAGGCCAGCGACCGCCTCTGCGCGACCGTCGCCTTTGGCATCATCGCGATGGCTCC
>CAYWNP010000173.1:0-4037 GCA_964459675.1 uncultured Akkermansia sp.
TCCCTGAGCAATTCGCAGACTTTTTCAAAACGCAACCGGCTGAGGTAAGTATACGGTGGATATCCGCTGACGGACTGACAGACCTTGGCAAACTGTGTGCGCTTGACACCGCACTCCGTTGCCATCTGTTCTAACGTCCAGGCCTCATCCACTCGGCTATTCAGTTGCTGAAGGAACTGGCGCACGCGCGTCGAGGTATAGGAATCCTTGACGAGTAGGTTGCTTTGGTTTTCAATGCTCAGAGCCACCTCGAGTATCAGACAACGTAAGAGCGCGATGGATGTGCTGGTATTGAGCGGGGTCGGCGAATCCAGCAGACGGATCAGATCAGCAAACATCTGCTGGGCTGTTACAGATAAAGGCCAGACGTGCCGCGTGGTTCCGCAAAAGAGGCGGCTGAGCATCTTCTCCTCTTTCGGGGTAAAACCGAATCTTTGCGGAAAGCGTATCGAGGTGCTCGGAGTGGCATAGGATTCTGCAAGTTTAAACAGGATATAGTAGATGCGGTTCTTCGGTTCACGCAGAAAGAGGCTACCATGCGCCTGCCAAGGCAGCGTGAAGAAAACTGAACCCTTAGTCAGCACCTCTGGCCGATTGTCCACGGCCCATTCCAAGTGCCCCTGTTCGACCAGCACAATCTCCATCCCCGCGTTCCGATGGGGGTGCATAAGCTGGCACTCGATATGGCCGTAACTGATGATTTGCTCTCGCTGCATCTGTGTGAAATTTACCACATCGTTAAATTGAACGCAAGTGGAAGTTCAGCCTGCTATACTCTTCAATATGTTTGAACGCAGAAGCGAGAGGGGACGCTTTTATAAAGGGCATTATTAACAGGAGGGCGTAATGATTATGAAAAAGCAGGCAAGTTTATTAGGTGTGGCGGGGCTTGTCCTAGCACAGATGGTCACCATTCATGCCGTTGAACCAACTGTGGAAGAAAAGAAGCTGGGCGATGGATTAATTGATCTGCTTAAGCCTAAAAATGAATCCGTCGAGGCATGGAAAGACATGCGTTTCGGCATGTTCATTTGCTGGGGGCCGGTGACTCTCACCGGAAAGGAGGTTGGCTGGACGCGGGGTAAACATACACCAGTGGAGGAATACGACAATCTCTACAAGAAATGGAATCCGGACAAGTTCGACGCAGAAGAATGGGTGAAGGTCGCCAAAGAGACAGGCTGCCGTTACATAGTGCCACTCTTAAAGCACCACGACGGATTCGTTCTGTGGGATACAAAGCTGACAGACTACAATATAATGGGCGGGCCATTCAAAAGGGATATCGCCAAGGAGCTTGCGGCGGCCTGTAAAAAGCATGGGATTGGTTTCTTCCCATACAACTCCACATGCGACTGGCATCACCCGGACTTTCCTGTCACCAGCCCTGGTGGAGAGGTCAAGCGTGAAACCTCTAACATCGAAAAGTACACCGAGTATCTTGAGGCTCAGTGCAAGGAGTTGATAACAAAGTACGGCCCTTTGCAGGGAATATGGTTTGATGTCCCGCAATGTTTCGACAAGGCGCGTGGAGAGAGGATCATAAAATTTGTCCGATCATTGCAGCCGGACATCATCGTCAACAACCGGACTGGAGCCCCAGGCGACTTCGACACCCCGGAACAGTGTGTCGGCCGTACCCAGTTCAACCGTCCATGGGAAAGTTGTGTAACGCTAGGGACACAGTGGACGTGGAAACCCGATGACAAATTGAAACCTTATACCGAGGTTGTGCAGATGCTCGTCACTTGCGCGACCGGTGATGGGAACATGGCGTTGAACACTAATCCAATGCCTAACGGGCAGATCGAGCCTAGACAGGTGGAGAGTTTCCGAAAAATCGGCGCATGGCTTGGCAAATATGGCGAATCAATCTACGGCACGAGGGGCGGCCCCTTTGTTGCGCCGGATATGGGTAATCGAAAGTTCAACCAGGACCTCATCCGTTTTGCGATGCCTGGTGGCCAATGGTGGGGCGGCAGCACACGTAAGGGTAACTCGATCTATCTGCATATCATGCGCTGGCCGGATGAAACGCTAAAACTGCCCGCCATAGCCCCTAAGATACTTAAAAGCAGTGTAATGACTGGGGGACAGGCAGAGGTTAAACAGACTGCCGAAGGAATAACTGTCACGATCCCGTCTACGCAACGTGACACCATCGACACCATCGTTAAGCTTGAGCTTGATGGATCGGCTGACCTCATAGCCCCGAGAATCCGGATGCAATGAAGCCTATGACCGCACCAGAAAGTTTGAACTACATATCATGAAGAATGACAAGTGCAACTTGGGGAGAATACAATGACTTCACGCGAAAGAGTGTTGAGCGCATTTGAGCACAAGGAGACTGATATCGTGCCGCGCTGGTGCGGAGCATCTCCGGAGTTCCTGGCAAAGGCGCGCAGAGAGCTGAATCTTCCGAACAACGAAAGTTTTCTTGTCCGTATCGGCGATGATTTCCGAAGAGTGTTCTCCCGATATGTCGGGCCTGATCTGCCTTTGGAACAGGGAAGCGTCTGCTGTACCGCCTTCGGAATCCAGCGCGCCGGACATGGATATGGACAGCCGCTGAGCCACCCCCTGGCAAATGCGACTCTCAAGGAAATCCATGAATATCCCTGGCCCGATCCGAAGTGGCAGGATGTATCAAACCTCCGTTCCGATGCCCTGGCATGGAATGGACAGTATGCAATTTTAGGCGGGGACTGGTCGCCGTTCTGGCATGACGCGATTGATCTGATCGGAATGGAAAACCTTTACCTTAAACTCTACGATGAGCCTGAGGTGGTCGACGCAATATTCCAGCATATCGTTGACTACTACTGCGCGGTGAGCCGGAGAATCTTCGAAGCCGCAGCGGATCTGATTGATATTTTTTTCATCGGCAATGATTTTGGAGGACAGACCGGGCCACTGCTCGGCCCGGAGCAGTTTGACCGTTTCATGCTACCTCATCTGAAACGGCTGATTACTCTCGGCCACCAGTACAATCTTAAAGTACAATTGCACTGTTGCGGAGGATTTGAACCCCTAATACCGGCGATGATATCAGCAGGACTGGACGGACTGCACGCGCTTCAGCCATGCTGCGGAGGCATGGATCTGGCGAAGCTTAAGTCGGACTACGGAGACAAGATACTTTTAAATGGCGCGATCGATTCCCACCACGTCCTGATCAACGGGACTGCTGACTTTGTCCGGAAACGCACCTGGGAAGTCCTGGACATCATGTCTCCGGGCGGCGGATACGTCGCCGGAGCCAGCCATGATTATATTCTAGAGGAAACACCAGTCGAGAACATTCTCGCCATGTTTGACACAGTCGCGGAGTACAAATTCTGAGCATCACACTTTTCGAGGATCGGGGCAAAAGAATCATAATTTACGTTGAAGCTTAAAGCTTGGGGGTTGCCCAGTTTCAAGTGTCGAGTGTCAAGTTTCACCTTCTTACAACCCGATCAACTCTTTAATGTCTTCAAAGGTCAGCTTGGACATGACTGCTTCATCGGTGACGCCGATGGTCGCGTTAATAATCGCCTGCTTCCGTTGCTGCATGGCCAGCACCTTCTCTTCGACCGTATGTTCCGCGATGAGCTTGATGCTATACACCGTCTTCTTCTGTCCGATGCGGTGGGCGCGGTCTGTGGCCTGATCCTCGACAGCCGGATTCCACCACGGATCAAAGTGCACCACCATATCGGCGCCCGTGAGGTTCAGCCCCGTGCCGCCGGCCTTGAGGCTGATTAGGAAGACAGGGATGGAGGGCGTCTGGTTGAAACGCTGGCATTGAGCTAAACGATCCTGCGTACTGCCATCGAGATAACAGTATGAAATCCCCCGCTTCTCAAACTCGACGCGCAACACCTTCAGCATGGTCACGAACTGACTGAAGACCAGAATGCGATGTCCGCCATCAACCGCTTCATCGAGCAACTCGAAGAAGGCGTCCATCTTGGCTGACGGCGCTTCGTAGGTGCCAGGCTTATGGTGATCCTTGAGCAGATCCAGATGGCAGCAGATTTGGCGCAACCGCA
>CAYWNP010000174.1:0-3951 GCA_964459675.1 uncultured Akkermansia sp.
TCTAAAGTTCTAAAATGCTAAAGTTCTAAAGTTTTTGAAAAAAGGGCACGAACGAATAGTTTAAGAAGCAACTCCAAACTGTAGGACTGTATTTTAACTTTAGAACTTTAGAACTCTCGAACTTTAGAACTTATCCCCCTCTCCCCATGTCCCCTGAAATTGCCAAATTCACCCCCTCCCTTTTTTGGGACGTTGACCGTGAAAGCCTTGATCTTGAATCGAACAGGGCCTTTATAATCAATCGTGTCTTGGGACGTGGGCAGATAAGTGACTGGTTGTTGTTGAAATCGTATTACACGGTAGAGGGAATTATTGAAACGGCCAAGAAACTGCGGACACTTGATCCTCGGACGCTTGCGTTTGTAGCCTGCCTTGGCCATGAGAAAAAGGAGTCTTTCAGATGTTGCACCTACACACGGTCGACGCCCATACCTTGGGTCTTCTAAAGAGTATCCAGGCTCAGCCAGAGTTTTCGGAGACCCGTCTCGTGGGGGGTACAGCTTTAGCGCTTCAATTGGGACACAGGAAATCAATTGACTTGGATTTTTTTGGAATGTGGGACACCTCATTAGACTTAGGCGAGGTTCTTTCCAGATGTGGGAGTGTTCATGTCGAACATACCACGAAAATAGTTAGGACCTATTTTGTTGAGTCAGTTAAGGTTGACATTGTTTATTATCAATATCAGTGGCTGAAGCCTCTTATTTTAGAAGAGAATATTCGTTTCGCATCCACCAGTGACATCGCGGCGATGAAATTAGAGGCGGTAAACAATCGCGGCAGCAAGAAAGACTTTATGGATGTAGCGTTTCTCTTAGAGCACTTTTCCTTGCGTGAGATCATGAGGCTGTATCGGGAAAAATATCCTGACTCAAACGAATATATGATTTTACGGAGCCTCGTCTATTTTGATGATGCAGAATTAGAGCCCATGCCGATGATGCTCCGCCCGCTGACATGGGAAGCAGCAAAAGAACGCATTTGTGATGCTGTCCGGGCAACTGCTTGAGGGAAGTTCTAAAGTTGGGGTGACAAAGTGTAAGGCATCATATCAGAAACAGGTGCTTGCACGAGATAAGCCCTGGCGGCCTGTCCGCCGTAGCTTTAGCGGAGGTGGAGGCGAAGCCGGATATCCAGCCACTTGCGGGTCCGGCAGCTGCCGGACGTGCAAGCACCCCAATAGCGATCTTAGCGAAAAAGTCTACCATGGTTTTCTCTTCAGCTTTAGCACGTTAGAATAGTATTCCAATGATCTTTGGATTGAAAAAATTCATCTCCCAATTCCTCATGCCCATCCCACTGGTATGTGAGTGCTTGCTTTTAGGCTGGATCCTCTTCCGCTTCACGCAATACAAGAAGACGGGCCGCTTCTTTACTCTTTTATCTTTACTCTTGTTACTCCTCTCCGGCTACGGTTTTGGCCGCACCTACCTCTACAACCTCGAACGCCGCTATCCCTCCTTTGAGCCCACGCCCGAGCAATGCGAGGCGTATCGCGGGGCAAACATCGTCGTTCTTGGACAAGGGATGCCCGAGAGTTCAGATCTCCCCTTGCGTTACCAGAACAACGAAGTCTTTGATCGTCGCCTCTTTGAAGGCGTCCGGGTCGCCAAGCTCATTCCCGACAGCCGACTGATTATCGCCATGGCCGGGGAAGCCACAAACACGGTCAAGCAGCTCTTCCTAGACGAATACATGTCCCTTGTCAACTTCCCCACCAACCGCGTCTTCATGTTCACAACAGCCCGCGACACCTCCGAAGAAGCCGCGTGTGCAAAGCAAGTAATTGAGAAATACGCGAATGCGCGAATGCGTGAATGTGCGAATAATGGAGGTGCCCAATCGACGATCACTAACGTCCATTCGGCAGCCACAATTCGAGAATTCGAGAATTCGAGCATTCGCGCATTAATTCTCGCCACCTCCGCCTCACACATCCCCCGCGCCATGAAGATCTTTCAGAAGGCAGGAATGGATCCCATTCCCGCACCCTGCGACTACACCGATGTCAACCCGCCTGAGGTCGTGTGGAGAGAGTGGTATCTTCTTCCGATGCCCGAGGGCCGCAACATTAAAAGCAGCGAACGCGCCCTCTACGAATGGCTCGGCAACCTCTTCGAGTCCCTTTTCTAGCATTTATTCGATGTTGGATGTTAAATGTTGAATGTTCGATGTTCTTTCCTATTTTCTCATTCCTCTCCCCTCTTTTAACATCGTTTTTTAACCACAAAGCACCCCAATAGCGATCTTAGCGAAAAAGTATTTCTCGGCTCGAACAGTTGGAAACTAACAAAGCTTAACAACTTTAGAACGTCATCATGAGACTCAGCGTTAACCAGCAACAGAACATTCTGCAAACGTTGTACCAAAACTTTGGTGCAGCCACGAAGGTATGGCTTTTTGGTTCACGTGTTGATGATTCGCGACGTGGCGGGGATGTTGACCTTTATGTGGAAACCAACAATGTGAGCAACTTATTGGCCAAGTTACGGTGCAAAATGGCGCTTGAGGAACTATTAGACTTGTCGGTTGATTTGATTGTTAGCGACCCAAGCAAAGATGACCCGATTTATACGATTGCAAAAAAAACGGGAGTTCAATTATGACAGAGCAAGTGCAACTCATTGTGAAACAATTAACGCATTTACAACGTATGCGGGAGTATCTGACGTACTCAACGGATCGGTGCAAGGATATTTTTTCAGTCACGAACTGGCATGCACTCACTTTTGAGCAACATGAAAAGTTGGCTGCATTTCGGGTCCGCTTCAGCGAATTTCAAGAACACCTCGGTAAAACGATGAAGGCCGTGGCGATTGAGGAAGAAGTAGATGTGGAGCGCTTTGGTGTGGTCTTGGCGTTTATGGAAAAGATCAGGATTTTAGATTCAGCAGAAAGATGGAAGATGATTCGTGAAATTCGTAACGCACTCGGTCACGAATATGAAGAGAATACGGAGCGATTGACGCAAATTCTCTCTCAGATGTTCAACGCCGTGCCAGAGTTGCTGATGATTCACACAAAGCTAGAAACTTTTTGTTGTGAAGTCTATAAGCTGGAGCCAAGTTCCCCCAGTAAATTGTAAGTAGTGAATTGTAAGTAGTAAGTAGTAATTTTTCACAACTCTCCATTCATAACCCACAACATACTATTCACAACTCACCATTTACAATTCACGACTCACAACTGTACCGTAACTTTAGAACTTTAGAACTTCTTTTCCCTTTTAGCTTCTCTCCTCTCCATTCGCACATTCATGCATTCGAGCATTCGTGCACTTTCCAAAATGTCCAATGTCCAATTACGACCCCTCGAACTCAAGGAATAAATTATGCAAGCTATACGAGAATTCATACGTCCTAAAGGAAAGTCGGTCAGGATTCCGATCCCATCCGAATTCAGGAATGTGACGATCGAGATTCTTTTGTTCCCGGCAAGTGAACAGAAAAGTACAAGCTACGATTTTTCTGCTTTTACGGGAAAACTTGACTGGCGTGGTGATGCTGTAAAAGAGCAAAGGAAACTACGTAATGAATGGTAAACGTTTTTTTCTGGATACCAACGCCGTTGTTCAATTGCTTTCAGGTAATACGGAACTGCGCACTACACTGGAGGGGGCAGTTTATATTGCGACCTCAGTGATCTGTGAATTAGAGTTCCTTTCTTTTCCCGGTTTATCCGAAAAAGACAAACAACTATTTCAGTCTTTCCTGGCAAAGATTTCAGTGATCGATGTGTGTACGGGTGACGTTCAACTGAAAGAACGCATACAAGATTATCGGAGAGCGAAAAAGCTCAAGCTCCCGGACGCTGTCATTGCTGCATCAGCATCAGTGCATGCCTGTCAATTGGTGACAGCGGATAAGCACTTGCTGAAGATCCCTGGGTTAGCTGTTCAAGGATATCAGACGGTTTGATTAGTCCCACTTGCATTTGACATTCACGCATTCC
>CAYWNP010000175.1:0-3906 GCA_964459675.1 uncultured Akkermansia sp.
TCCGAAATTGAAAGGCACGCTGGGTTATGTGCGCACCGCGCCCTTCTGGTATTCTAAATTGGATGAGTTGGCCGGAAAGCTGGAGGCTGAAGAGGCGCGGTTGCGGAACCTGGTGGAGCCGCGGATAACGAAGAAGATGAAAGGCAGGCTGGACAGCAAGAAACCCGATATGATGGACGACCTGATTAACGAGGCCGTGGAGAAGGCCAAGGAGACGGATTCAGCCTACCTGAACGTTAAGAAGGAGGCTGACAAGCATATCGCTCACTGGGGCTGTCACTATCATGGAAGCGCCAGGGTCTATTGTATGGTCGGCTACAGTCTGGCTGAGGCGATGAAGCCGTTGTTGAAATAGAGAAGATTATATGATAATTGCGAAACTCTGGAAAAGAAATCGTTGCAGCTTGGTAGCCTGTGCAGTGCTTGCTTCATTCTGTTTGCAGCTGACTGCCGGTGATACGCAGAAGCCATACTACACGGAAGCGCCACTCTATAAATTGCGGCCCAACCCGGAGCAGGAGGAAATCATCTTTGGCAATATCGGGGTGTCCGGCCTGCTTGTCAATTTCTACAAGGGTGTTGTGATGAAGGTTGACAAGACCTTACCCGGCACGCCGGCGGACGGCAAATTCAAGACTGGGCAGATCGTCACAGGGATAAACGGCGAAAAATTCAGCGGCAAAAATCCGTATGTGATTCTTGGCAAAGCTCTGACCAAGGCAGAGGCTACAGACGGCGTGCTTGTTTTTACTGTGAAAGACAGCGCCAAGGCGCCTGAGAAGAAGGTCAAGATATCCATTCCCGTACTGGGTGCCTATTCCGACACCTGGCCGCTTACCTGCGAGAAATCAAAAAAGATCATCCGGAATGCAGCGCAGTTCTATTCGACGGACAAAGCGTTCAAGGAGAAATACTTTGAAGAGAAGGGGATTGGCGCAGCCTTGGCCTGTCTGTTTCTGCTCTCGACAGGTGATGACACCTATCTGCCGTTTGTGAAAGAGTACTTCGGACAGTTTCCCTCCAACGTCAAAGAGATCGGCGATCACACATGGCATAACGGCTATAACGGCATTGCCTGTGCAGAATACTATCTGCGCACAGGGGATAAGTCAGTGCTCCCGATCCTGCAATACTACTGTGACGATGCGCAGCAGCGCCAGAGCTTCGGGTGCGGCTGGACTCACTGGGGATATGTCCCGGGCCCCTGGTACGTCGCTGGTGGAATAATGAACCCTGCCAGTGCACAGGTGTTGACGACGTTACTGTTGGCCCAGGAGTGCGGTGTCAAGGTTGATAAGAAGACCCTGCTTGGCTCGCTCCGGCTCTTTTACCGATTTGCCGGGCATGGAACTGTGCCTTACGGCGACCATCGCGGCGAGGGTGGCCTCGGGTCGAACGGCAAAGACGGCATGATTGCCGCGGCAATGCAGGCTGCAGCCGGTGCCGCGAGTGATGGGACAATCTACAAGCAGGCGCAGATGTCCCTGAGTATGGCCATGCTGTCAAGTTACCCAACGATGATCCTGGGCCATGGCGATGAAGGGCGCGGAGACGCCATCTGGCGTGGACTAAGTTCCGCTTATATGCTTGGCCCCAAACCCGAACTGTACCATGAAGCGATGAACAACCTGCGGTGGTATTATGATCTCTGCCGCCGTCCGTCCGGAAGTCTGGGCGTCGCGGCATGTCCAGAGTTTGATGATGATGGCTCTGGTGCCGGGGTGGCGCTTACCTATACGGCGCCGCTGAAGACCTTGCGCATCACAGGTGCGGCGCCATCAAAATATGCGAAGAAATTCAAGCTTCCTGAATCTCTGTGGGGCACTAAAGCTGATGAAGCCTTCCTCTCAATCGAGAAGAATGAAAAATATATGAAGTACGGGAAGCCTGAGCCGATTGATGTTCCTTTCTACAGGTATGGCAACGCCTATGCCGAGCCGACGGTTGATTTCAAGAAGGCTTCGAAGGCGGACATGCTCAAGAACGTTTACCATGATAACTACCTGATTCGCTGTCAGGCAGCCAAGGCATTGCGTCGGGCAGGCGGATTCATGGAGTTGGAAATGATGCTTGAAGATATCGACCCGCGTGTTCGCAGGGCCGCACTTGACGGCATGATGGACTACAACTACTGGTTTGGCATGGGCGAGGATTTGATCAAGCAGGAGGATGTTTCCCCGAAGATGATTGCCGCAATAGAAAAGATGCTGTCCGACCCCGCCGAGTCGCTGTGGGTGGTTGACGGGGCATTGATGGCAATGAGTACCGTGCCGCCGGAGACGATCAACAAAAATCTGCCGCTGATTATGCCGTGGCTGAAGCATGAGGACTGGTGGTTGCGCGAGTCGGCCTTCATGGCACTGCACGGCATGCGCACGGATGCCAAACTGTTTCCCAAGGTTCTGCCGGCGATGCTGGAGATGGCCGCCATGGAATATCACACCATGCCGCGTGAGCGCTGTATGAATGCCCTGGGAGCGCTGCTGGACGCGGAGGATAACGCGGCGAGGCCGCAGATCCTGGCGGGCTTGCTGGCAGCGTTTGAGAAGACCGAGATCAAGCCTGATCGCGGTGTCTTCGTCAGGTCCGCCGAGGGAGCTTACAACGCCAAGGTAACGGTTGACTCCTATCTGAAGAAGGCGCCAGAGACGGGATTGAGGACCGCAGAGATGATGCGTAAGCGTCTTGCCCAGTTCGGAGCAAATGAACTGATAGAACTGATCGGCAGCCCTAACTCCCGTCCGGAAGACAAGCCGTCAGGCCTGTATACCACGTTGGACAAACTGGATTCGGAGCAGCGCGAGAAGCTGGCCACAATGCTCTACACGGATTACCGGCTCGAACTGGTGAAGCGGTTGAAGACGGCGACCGAAGGCCGCGAAGCCCTGCTCGATACCCTTATTGACCTGAAGCGTCTGAAAGATCCAGCCGCTGGCTGGCACGCGCTGGGCGACACGAAACCAGCCGATCGGATGTGGCGTTTCTTATCGTTCGACCCGCAGCCAAAGGAGGTTCTGCATCAGCGGGAAAAGCTTCGGTTCCGCGAAGTGACGCTGCCTCAGGGGCTGGAGACGTGGACTGCACCCGAGTTTAACGACAAAGCATGGAAGAGCGGCAAGGCTCCCATCGGCGTTGGCGTGTTCAAGGGAATGGACCCCTATAATGATGCGTGGACAGGCAAAACAATCCCGAACCAATCCGCTTGGGGCAAAGGTGAGTTCCTGTTGATGCGCACCACGTTTAAGCTGGAGTCTGTTGATTGGGATTTTGTGCGGATCAGGGTGTTGATGAAGCAGGGGTATCGCCTGTTCCTGAACGGTGAAGAGATAGGAGACTATGGGTGGTGGAAGGATACGCCGGTTTACAGCCCGATCATGCTCGATTCTGAACAGGCGCAAAAGCTGAAGAAAGGTGTCAATGTGCTGGCGCTCTATTGCAATGTTGAATACATGAATGGCGAACCTTTGGGCCAGGCGGATGTCTACCTGGAAGGTTTGAAGAAAAAGGATCTGGAGTAAGACCGGTATGCATGAAGCACAGTTCATGCTAATACTGAAAATAAAAAGATGAATATCAGAATAATCACAACGATCTTGCTGGCGACAACAGTTGCCCAGGCCGCCGAAATAAAAGCTTGGCGCCATTTGAGAACGGAGATGGCCTCGTCGGTGACGCAAGGCTGGCTCGAGACGCGGACCGATGCGGCGATCGGGGGCGGTCCGATCACCATCGCCGGGCAGCGCTACGCGAAAGGGCTGGGCACGCATGCGCCGGGCGAGATGGTGTTCAACCTGGAGAGCAAACAGAGTCGCTTTGTCGCGGAGGTCGGCATTGACGACGCCGGGGACGCCCGAGGCTCGGTCGTGTTCCGGGTGCTGCTCGACGGCAAAACCGCGTTCGACAGCG
>CAYWNP010000176.1:0-3819 GCA_964459675.1 uncultured Akkermansia sp.
TTGACCGCTTGGAAAAGATCGGCACCATCGAACGCGTTGACCTCTTTGACGAATCCAGCACGGGCTACCAGATTGCCGAACGTTTCTTCAACATCTGGTTCCTTATGCGCAGCGCCTCCCGCCGCCAGCGCCGCGAGGTGGAGTTCCTCACGCGCTTCTTGGAGAGCTTCTACGAGCCGTCGGATCGCATCCGTTTGGCCCAGCACATGATGAATGAGGAGCGTTTCAGCCCTGACCGCTACCTCTGGAGTCGTGCTGTCGCCGACAGCCTCACGGAACCTGAAATCGCCAAGGAACTGAATCGGCACAGCGAACTTCTGGCCCTGCGAGAAGAGGCCTCCGAGGCTCGCCACCGGATGCGCGAGCTGATCGACTTCGACGCCCTGCCACCTTCGACGCTGGCTTTTGACGGCCTGCGCAAGAAACTCATTAGCCTAGTTCCCGTTGAATCCGACATAACGCCTGAAGAGTTCGCAAAAAATGTTCTCGGCGACCGAGCCATGTTTGTCAGTGGTGAGCGCGAGCAGCTCGCCACACGCGCTGGCATCTTAAGCCAAGATGAAATTCATAGCGTCCTTGACACCCTCTCCAAGTCACGCAAGGCTGATGTGCAGAACTATACAGAGGAGGCCGTCGCATGGTTTTCCCATCGTTTGGCCAGCGGTCAAATTCTCAGCCGAGAAGATGTAGCAGACTGGGACCGAGCATTTATGCAGACAAACGATAGTAACTGCATCCTTTTGATGGTGGATTCACTGCCTGATGGCTTCGGCTCCAAACTCAGCGATTTCAGCATCACCCTCATTCGCTCCAGCATCCAACCGAGCGACACTACTAATGCATGGCAGTGGGATCAATGGGGCAACCGCTTGCAAACTAGGCTTGCCCTATATGATGAGGCTGAGAAGGCTTACCGCAAGGCAGTAGAAATCGCTCCGAATAATTCCTGGCCTTGGATTAGCCTAGGTAACCTTTCCGAAAGCCGTCTTCACCGCTTTAACGAAGCTGAAATCGCCTATCGCGAAGCCATCGTCCGCGACCCAAAGAATGCCTGGGCTTGTTATTATCTGGGCAACTTATTGCAGGATCATTTTCAGCGCTATGCGGAAGCCGAGACGGCCTACCGCGAAGCAATCGTCCGTGATTCAAATGGAGCATGGCATTGGATCTCTCTCGGTAATTTACTGAGTAATCATCTCCGGCGCTATTCCGAAGCTGAGTCAGCCTACCGCGAGGCAATCTCCCGAGATCCAAAAAATGCCTGGGGCTGGAACAATCTTGGCAACCTGCTACAAAACCATCTCCAGCGCTACGCCGATGCCGAGATTGCCTACCGTGAGGCCATCTCATATGATCCGAAGGATGTCTGGGCTTGTTATTATCTGGGCAACTTATTGCAGGATCATCTTCAGCGCTATGCCGAAGCCGAGATAGCCTATCGCGAAGCGATTGCCCGCGATCCAAAAAATGTCTGGGTTTGGAACAATCTTGGAAACCTGCTGCAAAACCATCTCCAGCGCTACGCCGAAGCCGAGACAGCTTATCGAGGGGCTATCGCCTGCGATCCAAAATTAGCAGAGCCTTGGAACGGGCTGGGCAACCTTTACTGTGACTTTATGGAGCGCATGAACGATTCTACAACAGCATTTGATACAGCACGTCGCCTTGATCCTTCTAACGACATTATTCTCCAAAACAAGCTCTTTCTGCGACGCGACTTCATGGGAGAAGGTTCGGTTGCACGTCCATTAATGGAAGAGTTGATGGCGATGCCAGAACATGAGTTTCAGGACACCACTCAGCTCCACGAAGCGCTATTCGCAGCCTACGACTCGAACTGGGGCCTCGCCCGCGACGCACTTGCCAAGGCCCTTACCCTTCGTGACGGTGGTTTCATTGCGAGAAATACTGACGACTGGCTGCGCACCAGCGCTGTGCTGATACACCTCAGCTACGGGGCTGAATTGATTGCCTTTCTGGAACAACGTGGTGACAACATCCGATTACGGCCTTGGGTGGAAGCGCTGCGGGCGTTGCAGATCGGAGATCGCCGGGCGTTGCAGAACATCGCACCCGAGATCCGTGTCACGGCTGAGGTTTTCTTCGACGGTATCGAGCGCCGACTTATTAAGCTCCCGGCAAAGACTCGCCGTCGTTCGTAATCACTGGCACGAATGTTCACGGCGACCTATACTTTGTGATGGACTACTCTGGCAAAGTTTTAACTATGGATAGCGCGTGTTTCCGTTAAAACACCGCTGTTAAGCGTGAACCTGGGCAGATGGAGACCGGCGTTTCGTTTTTCTCGAGTCTTTCTTTCCCTCCCGCAGAACATCCACGCAGAACGAATTAAGGCTCTCCCCCGCACGGAGGGCTTTTAGGTAAAGAAGACGATGAAGGTCTGCTCCCACCCGAACAACAAATTTTCCTGAAAACTCACGGCCCACCGTGGCCTCTGGAAGTTTGTCGCCGTCTTCCTGATAGTGCTGTATCCACTCCTCGACCACTTGGCAGAGTTCCTTATAAACCTTGGCTTCATCCGTTCCATGGACACCGCCAAGCATCAGGCCGGGACACGAGCCTACATAGCAGTTGTCCTCTTTTGACCATTCGACGATTTTAAGGTAATTGTCGCTTAATTTCATTTTTTAACCTCCTGCAATGCTTTTGACAGTGCCTTTTCCTGATACGGCTTCACATCTTCTCCTGTACCGCCGCTAATGGTGATGTGACTACCTGACGGATGTCTAAAGTTCCTGTGACTTCCCTTGCCCCCTCGATCAATAAATCCAGCACGGATTAAATCACGGATGATCTCTTTGACTTTTCTTGGCATGGTTATATGGTACTACTATGATACTATCACTGCAAGTTTAAAATCCAAAAAAATCAACCAAGCCGGTTAATCCCCCGCCGTCAGTGGAGCTGGAATAACGGCGTAGTGATTTGTGAGAATGACAGAATCTACAAAGCTTCCGCCTACGCCCTCAGGGCTACGGCGTGACAGGCGCGACAAAGCTTAATAAGGCAATTCATTGCCGTTATCGGCAATGGGCTTTACCCGCCAATGCCTTCGAAGAGGACGGTGGACATATAACGTTCGCCGGCATCGGGCAGGATGACCACGATGGTCTTTCCTGCAAACGCCTCTTCCTTTGCCAAACGTACAGCAGCTGCTGCAGCGGCGCCGCAAGAGATGCCGACCAGGATGCCCTCTTCGAGCGCTAAGCGCCGTGCGAAGGCGACAGCTTCCGCGCTCTCAACCTGCTCCACGCGATCCACAATCGAGAGATCCAGGGTGTCAGGAATAAAGCCCGCGCCGATCCCCTGAATCTTGTGAGGTCCAGGCTTGAGTTCCAGTCCGGCCAGCCTCTGGCTGATGACGGGGCTTTCCTTGGGTTCCACCGCGACTGAGATAATCGCTTTGCCCTTTGTGCGCTTGATGAAACGCGAGATGCCGCTGATGGTACCGCCCGTGCCCACGCCTGCGACAAGCACGTCAATCGCGCCGTCGGTGTCGGCCCAGATCTCAGGTCCGGTTGTCGCTTCATGAATCGCGGGATTGGCTGGGTTCTTAAATTGCTGCGGTAGGAAATAGCGCGCAGGATCAGAGGCTGCGATCTCCTCGGCACGTTTGATCGCACCCTTCATGCCTTCGGCGCCGGGCGTCAGCACCAGATTCGCACCGAATGCGGCCAGCACCCGGCGACGCTCGATGCTCATGGTCTCCGGCATGGTCAGCGTCAGCTTGTAACCGCGCGCGGCAGCCACGAAGGCCAGGGCGATGCCGGTGTTCCCGCTCGTCGGCTCGATGATCTC
>CAYWNP010000177.1:0-3813 GCA_964459675.1 uncultured Akkermansia sp.
ACATCCGCGTGCATCGCCAAGAGACCTGCGACGGTATCACCCCCGACAAAGCCTCCGATCTGCGGAAAGACAATGACCTCCGCCTCCGGGTTCACATTCAAGTGAAGGGCTCCTGCGTTTGCTTTTTGCGCCGTTAAAAATGCAGGCGCAAAGGGCTTCTCGCCAAGACCAGAGGGGTCAATGCCTAAAAGAATCTGCTGCATCGTGGTATTACCCGCACAGGTCACACGGCAAATAGTCGTTTCGACGTGGCCAGTGCCTGCGCAGAGGGAATCAATGACTTCATTGAGCGATTCCACCACGAGGTGTTGCAGACGCTCCAACTGGGTGGGATCTGTGCGAATTGCTCCAATGCGACTGATCACATCGTCGCCCAAAAGGGACTGGCGATTCATCGTGCCCCGCACCGCACACTCGACACCCGACTGCAAATCATAGAGCGAACCGGCCACCGTGGTCGTACCGAGATCAAAGGCTACACCATACGAACCAGGGGGATAAGCATCCCGTTCAATTTCAATCGAATCACCCGCCGTCAGAATCACATGGGAGGACTTCTCAGGTGCAAGGGAAGGAAGTTCAACCTCCAACGAGTCCGTCACAAGGGTCTTACAGGCTAGGCGCCAACCCGTGGCAAGCTCGTCACGCGACAAGCGATGTTCTGAAGCGCGCGGATCCGTATGTCCAGAGAGCACATGCATGCGACACTTTGCACAGGTTCCAGCGCCATTACACGGTGTTTCCAGTAAGAGGCCGGAGGCACGCGCCGCCTCTAGAAGAGTCGTGCCCTCATGGACGCGAACAGAGGTTTGTGAAGGAAGAAAGCGAATATTATGGGTTATCATACTTCTGCGCGATCCTTCGGCTACGGGTGAGAGTCAAAAACAGAGGGCGGACTGCGAAGTCCGCCCTTGAAGACCTATTCGGCTTTTTCAGGTACACTTCTGTGCTTACTGCGGCACTCGGTGCAATAGAAGAAGGGTTTGTCCCAGGTCGTCTCTTCGTCCTTACCACACGTATCACAGGTGCGGACCTGCTTGCGATGCTCGGTACGGCAATTCGAACAGAAAAACTCCGGGCCAGCCCATGTTGTCACTTCAGCGCGGCCGCAATTCTTACACGGACGACTCTGCTCTTCACGCACCAACCTGATTTGCTGAGAGTGTTCATCCAGGAAGATCGGCGGCATGTCTTGAATACCTGCCGTCGTCAACAGCGACGCGCTGCAGAGATTCTTGCCATCAATGTTATTCATCGAGACCAGCTGAATGCGCTTGCCCATTCCGCGGACCCGACGCAAGAGTGGGATATAATCTGCAGAACCCGCCACGACCACCGCCATATCAAACGCCCCTGGAACAGATGCCAAGTACGTCATCGCCGAGGCCAAAGCGACATTCACCCATTTATCATCGGGGGAGGCATCTGGCTCGCGACGGAAATCAATCTCAAGGATCTCCGTGTCATAGGCACACTGCATCGCTAAAAATTCATAAAAGGCTTTTTGCTTGGTCGGATTATACCCCTGCTTGTTAATGGGAATCGTTCCGAAATAATTTGTGCGAACGACATCCACTTCAGAGTCCAACACATTAGCAACTTGATGGGCGATAATATCAGGAATACGCTTATAATCAATTTCGAAGCCACTTTCCTCACCAAGGGATTCGAAGAGCGCCTGCCGACTGTGATAGAGCCAGCTTCCATCAATGAAAATCATTGTTTTTACAGACATTTATTTCTACCTTTCGTATGATACCCTAGTTCTTGTTTTTCAATGGTTATGTTTTATCATCTCCATTTGAGAAGCGTTAGTATGCCAAATCTATCAGCCCTTGTCTATTGTCTTTTATTCATAAAAAAGCAATTCGCTTTACGGTACAGGAGGGTCTCTGCTATACTGATGACTTCACTTTCACATAGGAGAATACGTTATGGCACTTACAGTAACAGATTTGAAGGGTTTGACCGTCGGCGCGTGTGTTTCCGGTGGCTTAGACAGCCGGACGATTGCTAAAGTCTTGGTTGAGGCGGGTGTAAAAGTCATCGGCTTTTCCGCTGATCTCGGACAACCTGACGAGAAGAACATCAACGATATTAAGAAGCGCATGGCACCCTGCGGCGTCAAGACCATCATCGTCGACCTGAAGGAGCCGATGGCTGAAGCCTGTTTTGAAGTCATTGAGGCTCAAGCCATGTATGATGGCGGCTACTGGAACTCGACGGGTATCGCACGCGCCGTCACCGTGCGCGGGCTCCTCCCTGAAATGAAAAAACAGGGATGCTCTGTGCTCGTCCACGGCGCCACCGGCCGTGGCAACGACCAGATGCGTTTTGAGCGTTATACCAATGTTCTGCAGCCCTCCATGAAGGTCTATTCACCGTGGCGCGACGAAGCGCTGCTGAAGAAATTCCCCGGGCGTACACAGATGGTCGAGTTCCTCGCACGCTATGGCATCCAAGCCTTCGTGGGAACCAAGAAGAAATATTCGACGGATGCAAACCTTGCTGGCTTGTCGCATGAGGCTGAGGACCTCGAAAGTCTCGAGACCTCCATGCTCATCGTCGCGCCCACCATGGGCGTATGGCCGAAAGAGGCACCTGATAAGATTGAGAAGTTCAAAGTCCGTTTCGTAAAGGGGCGCGCCGTTGCCATCAACAACAAAGATGTCTCCCCTATCCAGGCCATGCAACTCTCCAACAAGATTGCCGGACGTAATGGCATCGGCATGAAGCACGCCCTTGAAAATCGCATCATCGGAACCAAGAGCCGCGGCGTCTATGAAGCGCCGGGCATGGAACTTCTGGGCACCTGTTTGCGCTATGTCTATCAGGCAACCCTGGATCGTCGGGCTGGACTCCTCTTCGGTCAACTCTCAAAACTGGTTGCAGACCAGATTTATGATGGCCGTTACTTTGATCCGGTGACGCAAGCCGCGCGCGCTGCGATCGAAACCTTCTCCAAACACGCCTCGGGCACAGTCGAAGTCGGCCTCTACAAGGGCAACATCTTCTTCAACGCGTTGACCGACTGCAAGGCCTCGATCTACAACGAGGCGGACTCCTCCATGGAAGCCAGCAACGGACTCAACCCCGTCAGCTCTCAAGGTTTCGCGGAGATCCAAAGCGTTGAAGCGTTGATGCTGGCCAAGGCTGGCCAAATTCGCGCCTAGCATTTGGCGACAAAAGAAGGAGCGCTATGTTTGATGCTCATGCACATCTCCAAGACCCCAGGTTGCGAGAGGTGCATGAGTCATGGCTTGAGGCTGCGACTCACGCCAACCTCACGGGCATCTGTTCGTGCGGAACCTCTCCTGAAGATTGGGCCGCGACACGCGACCTAGCACATCAACCGTTACCCTTTCGCTTAATTCCTGGCTTTGGCGTCCATCCGTGGTACGTTCGTGACTTGCCAGCAGACTGGCAAGAACGACTTGAAGCGATCATTGTTCAAGAGCCGAATGCCATCATCGGCGAGATCGGACTCGACGGACTCAAGGACACCACCTCGTGGGAGTTGCAGGAATCTATTCTTCGCTGGCAACTCGCACTTGCCGTAAAGCACAATCGACCTGTTGTCCTCCATGGCGCCCGTGCCTGGGGCAGACTCGTGGACGTGCTCAAGTCCTACGCAAACCAGTTACCCGGTTTTATGGCACACAGCTTCGGTGGCTCACTGGAAACGATGAAGGACATTTTACGACTGGGCGGTTATCTCTCCTTCTCTGGCACACTGTGCAACATGAATGCGACAAAAGTCAGACTCGCGGCGCAGGCAGTGCCTGCAGACCGTCTGCTGGCTGAAACCGATTC
>CAYWNP010000178.1:0-839 GCA_964459675.1 uncultured Akkermansia sp.
CCCTTGACGAATTGCTTCACCGTTCGGATGCGCTCCTCCTCGCCATCGGCACGCTCGGATCAGAAGAACCGTGGCCGTTTGCGCTTCCGGTGACCAGCAAGGGGATCGCCGTCGACCCGAAGACCTTTGCGACAGACCGGCAAGGTGTCTTTGCCTGTGGCAATGCGATTACATCCTCGCGACTTGCGGTTCGGTCTGTGGGGCAGGGGAGGCTCGCCGCACTCTCCATCCACGCCTTTCTCACCTCGGCTGCCAGCCCGCAGGCTTTTTCTCCGCGCTTTGATTCTCGAATCACTAAGCTTGATGCGGAAGAACTCCGCCAGTTGGTCTCAACGGATCTGACACATCGTTTAAAGGGTTTGGAGGGCCACGCTCTGTCGTGGCCGATGCCTGAGACGGACGTGACAGAGCACGTCCCTCCAGCATCCTTCCCGGATGCCACTGTCGAGGCTGCGTCCCGCTGCCTGCAGTGCGACTGCGGCAAGAAGGAAGGCTGTGCCTTGCGCGTCTATTCTCAGGAGTATGAAGTGGACCGTGACCACTATCGCACAGGCAAGCGCAAACCGGTGACGCGTAAACGCTATGCCAGCGGACTCGTGCACGAGCCCGGCAAGTGCATTGATTGCGGACGTTGCATCGGCATCACCGCTGCAGAGCATAGCCAACCCGGACTCGCCTTCAACAACCGTGGCTTCGACGTCGCAGTCAAAGCCCCCTTCAACGCGGATATGGATGCAGCCATGGGTCCCACATTGAAGCGATGCATCGCAACGTGCCCTGTGGGTGCGCTGTGGGAAGAGAGACAGTAGCAGTTGGCATCCGCCTTCGCGAATACGACT
>CAYWNP010000178.1:849-1928 GCA_964459675.1 uncultured Akkermansia sp.
GGGCTGAGTCCTGAGTCTGGGGTCCCTCGTTGAGGCAATCGACAAAATTTTGAGAACACTGACACGCCAAGTTCGCCAACAACACGAGTGTGGAATTGACCCGTGCGCGGTAAATTGATACTCTTTTTCCATTCACGGATTACTAACCGTTGACAGGATTGGACAGCTATGACTATTGTTGAGGAGATCAGAAAGCTTCAAGCAGCGCGCAACGCGATCATCTTGGCTCATAACTATCAGCCGGCGGAGATCCAGGAGCTGGCTGATTTTACGGGCGATTCGCTTGAGTTGGCGCGCAAGGCAGCAGGGGTCTCCGAGGAGGTCGTTGTCTTCTGCGGCGTCCATTTCATGGCAGAAACCGCTGCGATTCTGAATCCACGCAAGACCGTTCTCCTGCCCACGCCGGATGCCGGGTGTCCGATGGCAGATATGATCACGGGAGAGCAGCTCCGGGAACTGAAGACCAAACATCCCGACGCCAAGGTGCTTTGCTATGTGAACAGTACGGCCGAGATCAAGGCTGAGAGCGATTGCTGTGTGACCTCGTCCAATGCGGTGGCAGTCGCTCGCTCGTTCGCGGCTGATCAGAAGATTATTTTTGTGCCAGACCAGCATCTGGGGTCGTGGACCGCTGAGCAACTGGGCCGCACCTTTATTCTGTGGCCGGGGTTCTGTCCCACGCATGCGCGCATGACGGACCGCCAGATCGCGCTTGCCCGTGCGGAGCATCCTGGCGCGCCAGTGCTGGCGCATCCCGAGTGCCCCAAAGGTGTCCGGGATATTGCGGATCAAGTCCTGTCGACAGGTGGCATGTGTCGCTATGTGAAGGGACGGACTGAACCTGTTTTCATTATCGGGACGGAGACGGGCATCATACACCGTCTCCAGAAGGAGAATCCCGAGAAGCAATTTATTCCAGTGTTGGAGAGCGCAGTCTGCCCCAACATGAAGAAGACGACGCTTGAGAAGGTGCTCTGGAGTCTGAAGGAGAATCAGACAGTGGTGCGTGTGGAAGATCCGATTGCTTCACGCGCCCGCAAGTCCATTGAAGCGATGCTAGCGGTGTGACAGAGGTCGGA
>CAYWNP010000178.1:2028-3785 GCA_964459675.1 uncultured Akkermansia sp.
GTCCCAAGTCCTAACGAGGAGGAGTTTTATGGTGTATAAAATGATCGCCACTTTATTTTTCGTCGCACTGCTGACAGGGTGCATGACGTTGGAGGAGCGCATTTCAAAACGGATTGAGGCGCGCGCTACTTTTTTTGCGACGCTCCCTGTTGAGAGTCAGGAGCGTTTGCGTAAAGGGCATCTTCAGATGGGTGACAGTGAAGATGCCGCATGGATCGTCCATGGCGCTCCCACGCGCATATCGTCGCGCGTAACAGCGGGCTCTACCAATGTCATCTGGTCGTATATCATGACAGAGGCCATGCCGGTGGATGAAATACATCCGGTCGCGTATCCGGTGACCACGCGCAGCGGTCGTGTCTTCTGGACGACAGACTATCACGCTTATCGCTCCTATGTTTACGAGCGGAGAGAGTATTTGCGGATTGAATTCAACAACAAACAAGTCGTTGCCATTGATGCGACACATTAAAACTATGAACTATCCAGACATTCAGATTCTCAATCAACGGTTCGGGGCCCCTGGACGCATTGCCTTTCGTGCTGGTGAGGCAGGCTTGCCGATCGTCTCGCTCATCAATACACACGGTGCCTGCGAAGTCTCTCTGTATGGAGGGCATCTTCTTGCCTATCGTCCTGTGGGACACAGCCCTGTCATCTTTGTGAGCCAAAAGTCGGACTTTGAACCTGGTAAACCGATTCGCGGTGGGATACCTGTTTGCTGGCCTTGGTTTGGTCCCCATCCAACAGATCCCAAAAAAGACAAGCATGGGTTTGCACGTGTGATGCAATGGGAGCTGGATGGTACTGAGTACAATGGAACCTCAACGATCCTTCGCCTCTCCTTGAGGGATTCTGAATTGACACGCCGCATCTGGGATTTTGCCTTTGTCTTAAAATTGACGGTGACCCTTGACCAGGTTCTTCACCTCTCACTGACGGCTGAAAATTGTGATACAAAAGCGTTCGAAATGTCGCAGGCCTTCCATCCTTATTTTCAGGTAGGGGACATTGCTCAGACAACCGTTGTTGGTCTTGATAAGGCCTTTTATGCGGACCGTGTTACCAAGGAGACATTGCTTCAAGAGGGACCGCTTCTCATCAAAGGACAGGTGGATCGCATCTATGCTCCTGAAAAGAATGAAGCGGCTGTTCGCGATGGCAAACTCAAGCGTGCAATCCTGCTCACCTTCTCCGGTACCCGAAACCTCGTGGTCTGGAATCCGTGGAGCGAGGTCTGTCGCGCGATTCCTGACTTGGGGGATGAAGAGTATCTCAAGTTTGTCTGCGTCGAACCCGCCAATGTCATGGATACTGCTATTGAGCTGGAGCCTGGCGCACGCCATACGCTCTCCATGTCCATTCAATCGCAACTGATATGAAGGTGACGGACTTCCAGTCCAAAGTCTACGAAGCGCTCTGCGAGGTTCCTAAGGGGGCTATAACGACCTATGGAGCATTGGCGAAGCGGATCGGCTGTGGCTCTGCCCAAGCCGTTGGTAACGCCCTGAGAAACAATCCGTATGCTCCCCGCGTACCCTGCCACCGAGTCCTTGCCGCAGACCTTTCTATCGGGGGTTTTCAAGGCAAGCGCGAGGGGACTGCGATCGAACGCAAAAAGGCCCTCCTCGCCTCCGAAGGGATCACTTTTGATGCAGACGGCAAGGTTTCAGACCCTTCAGCCCTTTGGCGCTTTGACTACAAAAGATGAGCCAAAAGAGCGCAAAAATATATAAGTGAGACATTTTGCCACTCTT
>CAYWNP010000179.1:0-2409 GCA_964459675.1 uncultured Akkermansia sp.
CACTCTTGTCCGCCAGAGTGAGTTTTTATCCCATCGCCATCGGAAACAGCGACAGGGGTTGGTAAGAGGACTTGGGTGAGACAATGATCGTGAAAATATGATAGGTTGGCGGACAAGAGTGTCCGCGGTCCCAGGTTGAAGTTATAGGTAAGGAGAGAGAACAATGAAGAATCTGAATCTAGTGATGTTAGTTGCTTGCGCAAGTCTGGGTTTGTGGGTTCAAGCGGAGCCTACCATGACGCAGGTGGAACAGCAATTCCGCACGTTGCCGATGGAGGCGCGCCGCTTGACAGGACCCCTTTTCTGGATGCATGGCGATGAGACCAAGGAGCAACTGGAACGGGAATTAAAAAATGTCGTTGAAGGGGGTAATGGCACCTTTACGGCCGAACCGCGTCCGCACAAGGATTGGCTGGGTGAGGGCTGGTATCGGGATCTGGAGATCTGCCTGCAGTTTGCCCGCAAAAATAATCTAACCATGATCATCTATGACGACTGGTGGTGGCCCAGTCAGATGATGGGCGGACGCGTGCCACCCCAGTACGGCAGTAAACGCCTTGAAGCTTCGGCGGTCACGGTCGAGGGTTCCAAGACCTTGCGTGAGCCTGGATACGGACCCTCTAACTTGGTCGCCGTCGTCGCCGGTCGAATCGTTGAGGGAGATGTTGTTGATGCTAATACGCTCGTCAATCTGACCTCGTCCGTCAAAGAAGGCACGTTGACTTGGGCTGTTCCGCAAGGTTCCTGGAAGATCATGGTCTTTACCTGGTGTTTCAATGGGACCAAAGGCGGTCAGCAGAAGTACATCTCGGTTGATGGTGCGAGTCCAGACTGTGTCGAGTGGTTTATCAAGACGGTCTACCAGCCTCATTATGATCGCTTCAAAGCTGATTTTGGAAAGACCATTGTGGGCTACTTCTATGATGAACCCGAGACGCAGGGGGACTGGGGCAGCGACGTGCCCAAGCTGATTGCGGAGCGTAAGCTTGATTTGGCGCGCTTGCTGGTCGGTTACAAGTTTAAGCTTGCAGGGGATGAGCAGATTGCAGCGTTCCAGACCTATTTGAACGTCTTCGCCGAGTCATGGGGTCGTACCATGTACGGTGGTATGTCGAAATGGTGTCAGGAGCGCAATGTCTACTCCATGGGGCACTTTATGGAGCATGGCCAATGTATTTCGAGCCGCGGGATGTCCGGGGGTAACATGATGCAGTTGTTGAAGTACAGCGATATGGGCGGTATGGATCTGGTCTGTAATCAGCTCTATCCGGGACAGCGTAAGATGGATTGTTACCAGATGCCGAAGATCGCCAGTTCGATCTCGCATACCTACAACAAAGCCGACGATATTGCCTTCTGTGAAATCTATGGTGGCTATGGACAGAAGGTGACCTATCCGGAAATGAAGTGGTTGGCCGACTGGCATCAGGTCCGTGGCGTCAACATGCTGATTCCTCATTCGTTTAATCCGCGTGCGCCGTTTGACGGTGACTATCCACCGTACTTCAACAACGGGGGCTTCGAGCCTCGTTGGCCGCTCTATCGGGTCTGGGCTGACTACACCAGCCGTCTGAGCCTTCTGCTAACAGGCGGTCGTCATGTCTGTCCTGTTGCTTTCCTGCATGTTGGACAGAGCCTTCACTCCGGGAAGGCGATCCGTCCGGAGGAATTTACCAGTACGCTACAAGATGCACTCTATGACTGCGACTGGTTGAACTATGACGCGTTCGAAAATGATGCGACCCTTTCGGGGAAGGAAATCAAGCTCCATAAGGAGACCTATCCGATCCTCGTGGTCCCGCCCGTGGAAGTCATCTCGTATGCTTCGCTTGAAAAGGCAAAGGCCTTTTTTGACAAGGGTGGCGTGGTGGTGGGCTATGGTTTCCTGCCGACAAAGTCAGCCACACTCGGCAAGACGTCTGCGGATATTCTCGCGCTGACCAAAGCCATCTGGGGTGAGACGCCTGCTGCTGGCAGCACGGCCTGCCAGACAAATCCACAAGGAGGACGCGCTTATTTCCTGTCTGAGAAGCCCACTGTGTCGGATATCACCGCTGCCTTGACCCAGGATGCTGGCGTGTTGCCGACTCTCCAGGTGGTCAAAGGCGATACGGGTAACTGGTTACATGTCCTGCACCGTGAGAAAGCCGGACGCGACCTCTTCCTCGTCTGTAATCAGAATCATACTGGCACAGCCCGCGACTTCACCTTCCGCATTACAGCCAAAGGTGAGCCCGAGTGCTGGGATGCCCTTCGAAACGAAATGACGGCCGTGCCCTTCACGCGGCTTTCTGAGAATCAAGTGGACGTGACCCTGACGCTTGAGCCTTCCGAAAGCGTGGTGCTGGTTTTCCAAAAGGATAAGCGTGCTCTCCCTCCGCGCCTGCAGGGGACGCTCAAGCCCCTCTG
>CAYWNP010000179.1:2509-3766 GCA_964459675.1 uncultured Akkermansia sp.
ATCAATGGCAAGTATGTAGGCGGGTTTATTGGCAAACCCTTCCGCCTCGACGTGACGCAACATCTAGTCTCTGGGCAAAACAAGGTGATCATTGAGCCCTTCGCCCCCAAAAACGCAGTCTTCACGGTTTATTCAAAGTAGTCGCTTGCCTTTTTACGCGTTCTCCAATAAAATTTCAAAATTAAATCAAAAGGAATCCTCTATGAGCAATACATTCAAAGTCGGTTTTTTCAGCATCGGACTCGATACCTACTGGGCACAGTTCAAGGATCTCAAGCCCAATCTACTGGGATATCATGCGCAGCTTTTGAAAGAGCTTAAGAGCTATGGCGCAACCGTCGTGGATGGCGGTCTTGTGGACAATCCGGAGAAGGCGCGCATCGCCGGCAAGTTCTTCAGAGCCGAAGGCGCGGAGATCATCTTTCTCTTCATCTCAACCTATGCGCTCTCCTCCACCGTGCTTCCTGTGGTGCAGGAGGCGGGACTCCCTGTCGTGGTTCTCAACATCCAGCCTGTGGCGCAACTTGATTACGAGAAGTTCAATGCCCTAGGCGACCGCGGCTTGATGACGGGCGTCTGGCTCGAACACTGCCAGTCGTGCAGCGCCCCTGAGATCGCCTGCGCCTTCAATCGTGCGGGGATTGATTACCATCTGATCACGGGGCATCTTCAGGATCCTGACGTCTGGCGCGAACTCCGCGAGTGGACCGATGCCGCGAAGGTGCGGGCCGCGATGCGCGAGAACCGTCTGGGTGTGCTGGGGCACTATTATTGCGGCATGTTGGACGTCTACACAGACCTCTGTCAGCAATCCGCAGTTTTTGGAACCCATATCGAGTTGCTGGAGATGTGTGAGGTGCATGCGCTGCGCGAAGCAGCCACGGAGAAGCAGGTTGCCGAGAAGCAGGCGGAGTTCGCCAAGCGTTTCGACATCGCGCCTGCCTGCGAAACCACGGAGCTTGAGCGCGCCGCGCGTACGGCTGTTGCACTCGAAGCGCTCGTTATAAAACACCGCCTCGGCTCGATGGCGTACTACTACGAGGGTCAGCCCGGAAACCCCTACGAGAATATTGCGACCTCCGTGATTGCAGGGAATACGTTGCTGACGGGTCAGCATGTGCCTGTTGCGGGCGAATGCGAAGTCAAAAACGCCCAGGCGATGAAGATCATGGATCTCTTCGGGGCAGGGGGTTCATTCTCAGAGTTTTATCTGAGCGATTTCAAGGATGACGTGGTTTACTTGGGCCATGACGGACC
>CAYWNP010000180.1:0-3745 GCA_964459675.1 uncultured Akkermansia sp.
ACGACGCGATCAAAACGCTCGACGCCCGTTTCCAACCGGTCAATCAGTTCAAGGTACAGGCGGGGGGTAAAGGCAAACTGGTTGAAAATTTCACGCTCTTTGCTCTCAGCATATTCAATCCGCTTGCAGATCTCGACTTCCTGTTCGCGTGTGAGCAAAGGGACTTGCCCCATCTGATGCAAATACATACGAATGGGGTCATCAAAAAAGTCCATTCGACTGCCACGTCCGGCACGCGTTCCTTCACTCTCTTGCTCGCTACGGAACCGTTCGACCTCTGAAGCGTCAATAATCTCAATGTCCATGCCGCGCAAAATGGCTAGGTAGGACTCGATATCTGTGTCTCGAATAAGGGAGTTCGGCAGAGCCTCGTTGATATCATCATAGGTAAGGTAGCCGCCCTGATTTTCAGCACGCTTGATGAGGGCTTTGATCCGTTCGGTTCGCTCCTCACGTTTGGCTTTTGCATCAGCCGCATCGGCATCGAGGACTAGCTCAGTTTCGTAGCCTACGGAAAATTCGGTTCCGTCGCCCACCTCAAAGGTCATCTCCTCAGGTTCGGCGACGTCTGGTTCTGCCGTAAAGGTATCCGCTTCATCAATCTCCCCGTCCAAGGCAATGTCGTCAGGAAAGGGACGTACGCGCTCGCTTTCCGCTGCTTGGTTGTAGAGCTCCTCGGCATCAAAATTCAAATCTTCAGGTGTGGGTTCCTCGTTCTCACCTCCGATGTCGAGCTCGGAGGCGGGCTTCTTAGGAGAAAGGGGAATGACCTTCTTTTTGTTGGCCTTTTCCGCTTTGCCGCCAACTGCCTTTGCAGGTGCTGCAGTAACCGCCACACTTTTCTTCGCTGTCTTGACAGGAAGGAGCTGTTTGGATGACACCGGCTTGGTCAATGCCTTTTTGGGTATCGTCTTCTTGGGCAAAGCCTTAAGGGGTACCGCCTTGTTGAGCAGCTTCTTCTTGGGTGTCACCTTCACTTTTGACATTTTGGCTGGAGGTATGGGCTTCGGGAGCTTTTTAGGGCTCTTCGCCGCAGGCTTGGCGCTCTTCTTTGTGACGGGGTGCTCTGCTTTTTTCACAGGTTTTTTATGGACGGACGCAAGCTTTTTGACGAGCTTTTTTGGAGCTACCGCTTTCTGCTTCTGGGGTGTCTTCTTTGCTGCCATACGTGCCTTTGCTCCCTTTTTCTAAAATCAAACCAAGTTAAATTCCGTCAGTTTTTGACAGAGTTCACCTATTATAGAAAGAAAATGAGCAAGTAATATATATCTTTTTGGATTTTAAGTCAACGGCAGAATCGGATTCTGGAAATTCAAGCTTGATTTGTTCAACAAAAAAGGCTAAAAATAGCGCAACCGTTTGATCGGTATGGTTAATAACGCAGGAAAGAATACGTATAATGCTTGATAATGAAATAAAACTTATCCGTGACCTTGTTGAAGCTGGTGGACCGCAGCCTTCGCAATATCCTTTTGTTCATATTTTTTTCCATGATGTTATGCAGCGTTATCGCCTTGGGGAGATTACAGCCGAAGATATCGCATCCCTTAGGGCTGTTTTCGGCGATGATATTTCGCACAAGACCATGCAGGGATTTGTTGCCCGGAAGCCCCATGGGTATCATGGTGATTTCGAGGTCATTGACAGGATCTACACCCAATGGGTCTCCCCTGATCCTAAGATGGTCAACTGGGACCATTTTTTCCATTCGTGTGACGCCTCAACGGCGGTGCGGAATCGTAAAGATTTCTTTCATACGGTCTTGGATACGATGAAGAAGACCTTCCCAAAGAGAGAATTCAACATCCTTTCAGTTGGATCGGGCCCCGCTCGCGATGTGGCTGAATTCCTCGCGCGAGACACTGAGAAACAGTTCCGCTTTACCTGTTTGGACCAAGATCCGCGCGCGATTGCTCATGCAGAGGCGCTTTGTAAGCCTTGGGCGGATCGGGTGTCGTTTGTCAAGACGGATGTCATTCGGCGTCTGCCTGATGAAACCTTTGATCTCGTCTGGTCGGCAGGTCTCTTCGATTACTTCTCTGACCGGATCGTCGTCTTGATGTTGCGTCGCCTCGCCAAGCGCGTCGCACCCGGTGGACAGATGATCATCGGGAATTTCGGCCCTGAAAACTCCAGTCGCGATTACATGGAGTTTGGCGGTTGGAATCTCATCCACCGTACCCCCGCAGAGTTGCTGTTGCTTGCATCGCAAGCCGAAATTCCAGCAGAGGCGTGCACCGTCAAATCCGAGTGCCAAGGGGTCAACCTCTTTCTTGAAGTGAAACACTAACGTGGGGTTAATATAACGTAGCTTATATTTGACATTATTGGCGATATTGTGTAATATTAGCGTTGTTATGAAAAGAACACCTCCATTGCCGATTTCCTCCCGTAAGGTTTTACCCCTTGTCGGCGAGCAGATCAAACTCGCCCGCTTGCGCCGTAAGTTGAGTGCCGCCGTAGTCGCGGAACGTGCAGGCATCAGCCGCTCGACGCTTGTGCAGATTGAGAAAGGGAGCCCTCGTGTAGCACTTGGAGCGTATTTCCTTGTCCTCTTTGCCCTTGGGCTTGAGAAGGATCTCCTCCTGGTGGCCCAAGACGATCTGCTCGGACGGAAACTGCAGGATCTCAAACTTCTCGTTCGTAAGCGTGCGCCGAAAACAAAGCGGGTTCCGGCGCCATGAGTGGTAATTGATGCAGCCTAATATTATATTAACACTCATGGGCTCTGGTCTGTTCTTTCTTCTGTTAGGAGCAATAGCATCAACAGTTTGGAGAAAGAAAGAGTTTTCTCTTTCAGATTTGTTTTGTGTTGGGAGTGCTGCGGCTGCGTATCCGGAAAAGTATGTGCGCGAAGACAGGATTAAAGTGGTGAAAACATTGCATTTTACAGGCGTAACTTTGTTCTTGACAGGGGTGCTCGTCGTAGTGGGTTATTCAATCTGGAAATAAAAATGAAAAAAATCGTGATAGGTCTGTTGATGGTCAGCCTGCTGGCCGGCGTTTCAATCTTGATGGTGGGCTGTGCTAGCACGTCGATTAAGCACCTCTCCGGGCCGGAGTTTGTTAAGCAGGCCAAGGAAATGGAGTTGATCAGCAGCTTCAAGTGGACAAGCTACATCGGGAAGGGCAGCGACCGTGTCTATTTAGAGTATGGGCATCCCGCTTTCATCGGCAAGGGCGTGAAAGTGACGGTCTATTGGACGGCACTCTCCGAACTTCCCTTAGAACTGGCCGACCAACTCCGGCAAGGACAATGTCCTTGGAAGAAGGCATTGCCAGGCCAGAAAATGGCGCTTCCTGGAACCGGCCGTTAATCCTCGCTTCGTGGGCGGTTGCTTGACTATCATTCGATTTGCTTTTCTCGTATCCCAAACATTGTCAGCCATCCACGAGATGTGCTATTATAAAAAAACCAAAGGAGATTGGGTATGGCAAAGAAAGAAGAGGTCCCTGTTGGATTTGAGCAGGCTCTGAAGCGGTTAGAAGAGATTGTCGCGGGCATGGAGTCCGGGACGCTTGATCTGGACAAGATGATCGCTTCGTTTGAAGAGGGGCAGCAGTTGCTCAAGTTCTGTTCCGGAAAACTGGACGAGGTTGAGAAGCGGATCGAGAAGATCGTCAAGGATAGCTCTGGGGCCGTCGGGGTTGAACCCTTTTCGGTGGGGCAGTAGACCTATGAAAGAACCCCTTTTAGAAAAGCAGCATGATTTTTTTGTCGGCATCGATTCAGATGGTTGCGTGT
>CAYWNP010000181.1:0-3744 GCA_964459675.1 uncultured Akkermansia sp.
TGGTCAGCCGTGCACCCCAATAAAAACATGAAAGCGGCAACTTGAAATAGTTTTTTATTGCTGATCATGATTTTCATGCTCTTTCTCTTACCGGCTCCACTCGATCAACTTGCGTTTTAGCAATTCTTTGGAGGGCAGGTAAAGTTGGTATTCACGGGCATGGATGTTGGCATCCTTCGGCAGGGTCAGTTCAATGATTGTCTCCTTTTTGGACTTGCAGAGCAGCAGGCCGATGGTCGCGTTTTCATCAGGCAACTTGACCTCGCGGTCATAATAGTTGACGTACATCTGCATCTGTCCAAGGTCTTGGTGGGTGAGCTTGTTGAGTTTTAGGTCAATGATGACATAACAACGCAAGAGCCGATTGTAGAAGACGAGATCAACAAAATAATGATCCTCGTCGAAGGTGAACCGCTTCTGGCGGGCCTCGAACAGAAACCCTTTCCCGAGTTCCAGCAGAAAGCGTTCGATGTGGTTAATGATGGCAGATTCAAGGTCGCTCTCAGAGTAACCAGCCTTTTCGTCCAGCCCGAGGAATTCCAACACGTAGGGCTCTTTCAGAATCTCTTCGGGTCGGGTAATTAGCTGTCCTTTTTCAGCGAGTTGCTTAACACCTTTCTTATCCCGGCTCAAAGCCAGTCGTTCATAGAGCACAGAGGCCTTCTGGCGTTTGAGTTCAGAGAGCGACCAGTTCTCTTTGGAGGCTTCAATCTCGTAGAAACTCCGTTCGTCTGGGTCTTTCACAGAGAGTAGAAGAACATAATGGGACCAACTCAACGTGAAGGGGAAGCCAGATTTCCCAGACAGTGTCTCGGAAATCTTCGACAGTCCAGATTTAGCAGGCGGTTGATGTTGTGTGTCGACGGAAAGCAATTTCCGAGACGCTGTCTCGGAAATTTTGGTTCGACCGACAAAGAGCAAATAGAATTTTCGCATAAGGGCAAGGTTGTCCTCAGAAAAGCCCTTCCCGAACTCCCCTGTCAGCCTAGATGAAAGCTCTTTAAGCAACTCTGTGCCATATTCGGCCCGCTTCGCGCCCTTCTGCTCGTACTCGACAATACGGCGACCGATCTCAAAATTTGTCGTGACCTGCAGTGTGTTGACGACGCGTGCTGCCGCATGGCGAGCGGAGAGGATGAGGTCGCGTACCTCGGAAAACAAAGTTGAAGGGGCGCTACGACCCTTTGATGAAGGCACTGTGGAAGGTGACGGCAAAGCGCTACGTTTACTTTTCATTGTTTAACCCTCGTCCTAGTTTTTTCCAGCGGGGAGTCATACGTATCCAGACCCTTTCAGATAAAATGACCCACTTGTAAAGTGCCATAAATAATAGTGGTTCAGACGGATATGGTCAAGGATTCAGTACACCCCCTGAATCTAGTTATTACTTTATGATTTGAAGAGGTAACGCAAGGCGTTTGGGCAACCATCTTAGCATCAATCGAAACTGGGATCTTTGACAGGAGCAGGGGTTAGGCTCTCGCCAGTGGCCGGTGGCTTGAGTGTCGGTTCGCCGGTGAGCAGGCCTTGCTTGACCAGAAAGCGGTCGGCGGCGATGAGCGTGACAGTGCGCCACGGCTCTTTATTGAAGAAGCTGTGGGCTTGGCCTGGAGCGATCTGGAGATCGATTGATTTAACGCCGAGGGAATTCCATTTTTCGTAGGCGGTATCCCAGCCTTTCTTCCACGTATCCTTGTCGCCGAAGAAGGTGATCGCAGGAGGAAGATCACCTTTGAGATGATGAAGCACGTCAATCTCCGAATCTTTGCTGTCAGCGGGCGCGAAGGCTGGATTGAACCAGAGATAGGCGACGACGCGTGTATCCATGTCCTTCGGATCGGCTGGATCGTTAAGGCCGGGATTCATAGTGGCGAGGGCACTGATGTGTCCGCCCGCACTGCCTCCCCCCGTGATGATGCGCGTAGGATCAATACCGAGTTCGCTGGAGTGTCCCTTGAACCAGCGGATGGCACTCTTCGCATCTGTCACGCAGGTACGCTTGGCGCCCAGCCGATAATCTGCCGTAGCACAAACCAGCCCGCGGCTGGCGAAGTAGGCGCAAGCCACGCGGAACTGATCTAGCGTACCGCCGGTCCATCCTCCGCCGTGGAAGAGGATCAGGCCCGGGACTTTTGATTTTGCGGGGTCGTGATCTTTTGGAAAATAGATTTCCATCTTCTGTTCTTTCCCATCAACAGTCTTATACGTGTACGGTTTTCCCGGCGTGCCGGACTCTTTGTCTTTGGCTTTAGGTTCAGCAGCAAAAGATGTACCACAGAGGGCGCAGAGGATGATCGTGAGGAGTTTGTTCATTTTACTTTTTTTCCTTTCTTGCCTTTGTTCTCCTTGCTATCCGTGCCAGCTTTTCCCAGGGAGATGTCGGCCTCGTTCTTTTGCGGAGCTCCGACCGTGCTGCGGCCGTCGGCGATGAGGCGTTTCATCTGGGTGGTGAGCTGATTGACCATATCGGGGTTCGCTTCCGCGACATCCGTGGTTTCGCTCAGGTGGAAATGACAGCCGTTCTTTTCGTACAACTTGGTTACTCTGTCATGCCCGGACCCTGTTGTAAAACAATAGCGTCCGCTGATTGCGTCGGAACGCCGCTGGCGAGTCACCGATAATGTTCTTGAACACACGACTGAAGTAGGCTCGGTTCGGAAAACCGGTCTGCTCGGCAATGAAATCAATGCTCTCGTCTGTCTGCAGAAGCCGGTGGGAGGCTTCGCGGATACGGGTCTCGGCCACGAACCGCGCAGGCGTGCAACTGTAGTGCTGTTTGAACAGGCGTTCAAAGCCGGTCACGCTCATGCCCGCTTCGCGGGCCAGAATATCATTGGAGAGCGCCTTTTGGATATGCGCCTCGATGAAGGGTTTGATACGGACAAGGTTTGCGGGCAGCGGGGGCCGCCACTTCACTCCCGGACGGGCCAGGACAACCTGCAGCAAGGCCAGGCTGTTACGGTAGATAGCATCGCTTGGCTCCCAGTTGTCATTGGCCGCCAGCAACGCTTTCAAGTCCCTGAGCAAGCAGAGTTCCGTGTCGCGTGGCGTGAGAACAACAGGAATCTCCATCTCCGGGTGCAACGAACGTGTGCAGTTGAAGGACATCCAGAAGGTCGGCACCGGATTCTCCCCCAGGCAGTGAAAATGACAGTGGTCAGGAATGAGCATGATGTTGTCCGGGGTCAATTCGAAAATTTCCTCATTGAACACGACACAATGACCTGGGACGCTGTTGTAATAGAGCCGCCAGAACGGACTGAAGACGCTGGGGAAATTCCACGCCTGGTTGTCGGGCAAATAGCCACATTCATGGAGGAGAATCCCCGAAGGACCCGGATCAACCCCCAGCGGAAAGTACTCGACACCGACACCTGAAAAGGGACGCTCATACGCGCCCCGGTTGACCCGTCCTTTTACAGAATAAGACATAAACTAACTCCAGAATTCTTTTCAGTGTACACCTGCACACCGACAAAAACAAGCCTCAGAATAAAAACACCCGTGAACGTGCGTTACGCATAATGCGGAATAAGACACAAATAATCCATGATTGGACATAGACCTGTATTCTGTTTTTTAGTATCGTACAAGCTGTTTAGCAGATTGATCAGCTGGCTTAGAAGCACTAACATACGGAGTAGCACATTGAAAACACTCAGAACGCTTCGCCCCTATATGGCGACTCTCTTCCTGACAGCCTGCGCCTCAACCCTGGGGGCGTTGACCGTCCTGAGCGCGCAG
>CAYWNP010000182.1:0-3743 GCA_964459675.1 uncultured Akkermansia sp.
CCCTTCTTGAGCCACGGCAACTGGCAGATGTCAGCCGCCCGGACCACCCGCAAGGGCAACTGCGTGCCATACCGCGGATTGAGTACAAAACGGTTCTGTTTATCCGCCATCTCGAAATAGAGCGCCCCGCCCTTCTCCTTGAAAGGGTCGTATACGCCCTTCATGCCATCCATGACGGCATACGAAAAGACCAAGGGCTCGGGACCTGGATTGATCTGCAGATGGCCATAGTCGGGCGGCACCACAAAGGACTCGCCGGCGTTGACCTCCACCAGGACGACGTCTTCAATCTTTGCGTAGGGCGGACTCGCCTTCTGCAGTAGAAAATGGCCGACCCCGGAAAGGACCGTATAAATCTCGGGGGTCGCCTTGTTGCTCGGCGGTGTGGGCGGATGATACTGTCCGGAACTTTTCACATATTCGCCGGCAAACACGCCGGGCGCAAAAATCACAATGCCATAGATCACGTTCGCGGCGGTCCACACGTTGGCATCGCCTTGCAGATGCAGCCCTGCTGTATACCTGTAAATCACGCGCTCCTCGTCCCGCACCGGGTTCGCCCAGACTGCATCGAGATCGTGCAGGTGTCGGGTACAGTACGACGGACTGTTCAGTTCCGCACCGAGACTCAACTCACACGTATCCGAATCGAATGACACTGGCAGCCCGCAGGCCGCATGCAAATCCACCTTCATTGATCGTCCCTTTCCATGATTGTCTTGCCCAGGCTAACCTGGGAGACATATTTCTGAATTGTTTGTAAAAAACGCGCTACCGTGGTTCCGTCCAGAAGACGATGATCTGCCGCCACCGTCAACTCAATCGTCTTAGCAGGCACCAGCAGCCCATCCTCCGAGAGCTTGACGCTTGTCCGCAATCCGCCCACACCGAGTATTGCCGCCTGGGGCGGATTCACCAGGGGGATAAATCGCGTCACGCCGAACATGCCGAGATTACTGATTGTGAACGTGGCATCTGCAAAATCACGCATTGTCAACCGCTTGGAGCCGGCCCGGACTGTCAGATCATTGAGCGCGCGCGCGATCTCGACCGGCGTCAGCGTCCCGGCATTACGAATCACGGGCGCTTTCAAGCCGTCCGGAGTCTCCATGGCCACGGCGACATGAACCTCCTCCTGCAGCAGTGCGGCATCCTGCTCAAAGCGCGCATTCATCAGCGGATGCTTGCCCAGCGCACGTGCCGCCAGCCAGACCAGCATCGCGGTCACACTGACGCGCTTTTCATTGTCGGCAACAGTGGCATTGATCAGATTGCGTCCCACCGTCAGTTCATCAGCATCCAATTCCACGCTCACGGCAAACTGCGGAATCTCACGGGCACTCTGCTCCATCCGCCGTGCCATGGTCTTCCGCGTCATATTCAAGGGTATCCGGAGTGGGTTTTTCGACTCCGGAACAGCCGCTGTCTCATGACCTGAAAACTTTACTTCGTCTTGCATGATGGCCACTGTAACAAATGTTTTTGACATTTGTCAATGACATTTGCTATATTTTTCTAACGCCCTTTTATTCTGTTTGACAGCGGAGGCGCTTGTGCAATCTTCACCGAAAACGGCCACGACAGAGCGTGGCCCTCCAATAATCAACACCAACGGGCTTTTATGTACTGGAGGGACACGCTCTGTCGTGTCCGCCAAGGGTTTTGCAAGTGCCTCAGCGTATCAATTTAACGCTTCACGACTGACCGGAAGGAAAACGAGATCATGACGAACAAACTTGTTGCTATGGAAAATGTCTTCTATGACGCAGAACCGCACTACAGCTGGGACATGCGGTGCGCCGCCATTGCCGAGGCAGGCTTCGACGGCGTTTACGTCGTCCCGTGGCCGCTCACCGACGCGTGCTTCGCTGGTTACCTGCGTGACATCACCTCGGCCCCGGCCGCGAACGGGCTTTCGATGTCGACCTTCTTCGCCAACATCGATTTTGCCGTCCCCTCTTCTTCTGTAAGGACCCGGCGCGTTCTTGAAGAAGTTGCCGGGTTTAAGCGACTGGAACTGAGTTTAAAATGTTCAGACCCTCAGCAAAATCCCTCCGACCCGATTGCTGCAGCCAGAAAGGAAATTGAGCTCCTTCTGCCGCTTGCCGAGGCGCGCAACATTGAGATATGCCTTTACCATCACACGTTTTATCCGATCTATCATCCGGATCAGTGCGATCAATTAATCAAACAATTCAGCCACCCCCTGCTCTGCCACGCTTTTGCCACATCCCATGCGTATGCCCACTTCAAAGACGAAGAGATCCTTCAGCTCCTCACGCGGCATGCGCCGCATATTACGTCATTCAACATCTGCGGGTGCAAGCGACCGGGGCCCTTCGGTTCAACCAAGACAAAGCAATATCCTCTTTACGAATCGGATCTTCCGTTGGAGCCACTCCTCAAGATCCTTGCCGACAGCCACTATGAAGGTGACATCGTAGTGCAAGGTCATGGCTGGCAGGGCAACATCACTGAAAACCTGCGCCGCAGCAAAACCTGGTACACGTCTTGACTACATGCACAATATTAGGGTTTTTTGAAGCGAAGCATGAGCAATTACATTTCTATGGTGGTCAGATGTACTACACGGAGAAGTGAGTTAGTTCATTAGTGCGTTAGTGCATTAGCGGGGAAGAAGTGCTAACGTATTAGTAATTCTTCCATAACAGCCACGTTTTGAAAAAGGGATTAACAAACTTGTACTCGCCTTCGTGCCGAAAGATAACCTTCAGTTGAATCAATCGATTAAGGGCTTTTTTGACGGAGGCTGGTCCGTTCATCCCGACCCCTTGAATAAATGCAGATGCAAGGGGAGTTTTCCCTCCCATTTGAGCTAGGCCAATAAGGCACTTTAGCTGGAGCCCCGTCAATTGGACGAGCGCGGCTTCATAGCCTTTTGATTCGCGCGCATAGATCAACTCAAGAGCCGGTCCCACACACGCCTCATGAATCTTGTCACCATAAGATGTCGTCTCCCAGAGAGCTTCACACAATTCCTGCACATCACCCGGCACATTTTCAGCAAGAGCAATGATTTGCGCCATGACGCTTACGTCTACCACTCTCTTGCCAGAAGCAAATTTGGCCGACAAGAACGTAGCAAACGCATCCCGCTCCAAAGGACCCACGTCGATTCCAATAGCCGACTTGAAGAAGGCGCTTCCAGGATCAGTGAAAATCTCGCTCATCTGGTTACGGACGCTGCCGGAAAAAACATACGGGATATCCGTATGAAACTGTATTTTGCTGCGAAGAGCCGCAAGTGTAGCCTTGGAGTCCGGCAAGTTAAGAATGTCCTGGAACTCGTCAAACGCGACAACTAACCGTGTCCGTTTGTGGCTTTCGCTAACTAGGTCCAAAATGCCATCCAGTGAATCAGGGCGTAAACGAACGCCAGCATCCAATGACACGGAAGGCTGCCCAGTTAAGGGGTCAAGCGATACAACCGGCCTGAGTTGGGCCAGAGATTTCAGGATCCGCTCCAGAAGACCATCTTGTTGCTCCATGCTGATTAGAGCCTTGACCATCCGCTTGCACAAGTCATCCACAGTCTTAATCTCTAGCAGATCCACGTAAAGCATGCGATATCGCTTGAGCTGCCGCACTGTCTCGCACAAAAGCGAGGTTTTTCCCATGCGGCGTTCACCCTGGAGTACGACGTTCTGCCCCGACCGGATGAACCCAGTCAGTTGTTTCACGAGGGCGAACCGCGGGCAAAAATCATTATTACTGACGACACG
>CAYWNP010000183.1:0-3736 GCA_964459675.1 uncultured Akkermansia sp.
TGATTGCTGCCCGTCAATTGCAGACACGTCAATGGTGGGATGAAGAGTCAAAAAATCACGAGCTGATGGTTTCAAACGTTGTTTTGGAAGAGATTGCAGAAGGAAATGCCGAGCAAGCGGCGAAGCGTATGGCTTTAATAGAGGGTGTCGCTGTAATCGAAATCTCAGATGATGTCAAAGATGTTGCCGAAGCATTGATCCAGAGCTGTTCCATTCCGGCGTCTTCTTATTATGATGCCCTTCACATAGCAATTTGTGCTGTTTATGGAATTGATTTATTGCTGACATGGAATTGCAAGCATCTTGCGAACCCATTTATGTTGCCAAAGATTTATGGTGTTTTGCAGGCGCTAGGATATTCGTCGCCTTTGATTGTAACGCCTGAACAATTATTGGAGGTGTCAAATGCTGAATGATCCTGTTGTTGCAGAAGTTCATGAACTTCGTCGAAAACTTACGCTGAAGCATGGTAATAACCTTGGAAAAATCTTGGATGCGTTGAAGAAGCCTTTCCCTGGGCATACCTATGTGTCGCTTCCTGTCAAACATGAGCATCGATCTCTCGAAATGAACGTCTCAGAGGCTGTTCTGGTGTATGGGAAGACAACGTGAGTTTGTAATGTGTCCCTAGTATAATCGTGACTTATGAGAAGACCAAACTATACGGAAGAAGATCATAAGCGAAGAGCCGAGCAGTTCTGGGAACTAGTGAGAAGGCACAGAAATCTCACGCTTAAGTTGATTGAAACGCATTTAAACCCTTACAGTGATTTATCGACATCGGTTCTTAAGCAGGTCGAGCTGTCCGCTAAGAATGCTTTTTTGGATGCTTTGCCGAAAGCGAATATACCCGTACTGATCCATGCTGATGCGAAGACTCGCGCATCCATTTCATTTGAGTATGCTGAATGCCAGAAGTCGCGAGGCGATGTGGTTCGCCTGATTGCCAAAGACAGGCGATGGTTTGAACATAACTGGGATATTTTTTCTTGTAAGCAAATGGAGGTTATTGGAAGTGGTTTGAGACGGCAGGTGTTCATCTTTATTAACTTCGATCAGAAAACACTGGCTGGATTGGCAGCCCCTTGGTGGGATCCAAATGTACTTACAAATCCTCATAGTGTGATAAAATCTTCAATACTCAAGGAGGTTCACTCGCGCATTGAACCTGGTATGGTCGCAGTTTCTTTTATCTTTCATAGGATGAGTTCCTGCCAGTTATACTTTCACGCAGATGACGTGGAAGCGATTTCTCGATGTGTATACGCAGCGGCAAACAAAACGGAGTGGGCAAAGGTTGTCCTTGATTAGGGCGCATCTCTGATTCATAGGCTCACGTTTCCGATCCCCATTGCCTTGTGCCGGACGCGACGACACTTTTGCGAACCCAAGAAAATCGGTGCTGCGCTTGCCTTTCGGTCCGGCGGCTGCCGGATCACCGTACCCTCGGAAATTATTCACCATCCATGTGTCCCAGTTTGAAGTTCCGGCTTGTCCCTCTCATACCCAAACGAGTATATTTCTGCGCATAAAGAGGATGGCGCTAGGGCGTTTGCTGGCTTCATTGATTCTGGTGGGCGGCTAACCATTCCGCCCTCCATGTATCCATGGGTGAGGCGGATGAGTTAGCCGCCCTCATTTTGCGGCTTTCGCGGTAAAGCATCTACCTCAGCCAGAAGGAGAAGTAGAGGTACATGCCCAGCAAGATAGCCAGGATGAGGGCCGTCACCGCAATATCCAATGGGTGAATGCTGGCGCGTACCGCCTTCTTGTCTATCGAACTGTACGTTAAGCCTTCAATCGATGCTTGATCCTGGGGCTTGCTGAGGAGCGAGCTGGCAACGGCAACCGCGATACTGATGGCAAAGAGCACTCCAGAGGCGTAGAGGAAGTTAAAGTCCCCGATGGCTGCCAACCAGAAAGGGTCAGCGCTTTTGGAGGGATCCATGGTGCTGTACTTCGCTTGGATTGTGAGTTTGAGCATGCCGAGTACAAAGCCGGTTACCAGTCCCCAGAGCGAACCCTGCGCATTCATCCGCTTCCAGAAGAGACCCAGCAAAAACACAGCCGTGATCGGCGGCGCCAGGTATCCCTGCACACTCTGGAGATATTGATAGAGTCCGCCTCCTGCAACTTTGTACATGACCGGGATCCAGGCCATGCCTAAAAGGACGATGATCGCGGTGGCCAGGCGGCCTACTCTGACGAGATGTTTTTCAGTTTGGTTGGGGCGCAATTTTTCATAGATGTCAATCGTGAAGAGGGATGCACAGGAGTTGAAGAGCGAGGAGAGTGAACTCATCAAGGCAGCCAGGAGGCCCGCGACAACCAATCCACGTAGTCCCGACGGCAACAACTTCATCACCATTGTGGCAAAGACCTGATCACCATCAATGCTGGTGGTTGCGACACCATTGACTACCTTGGCAGGGATAAACAGGATTCCATTTTGAAGTCCCTTCTGATGGAGCGCAAAGCCAATCATGCCTGGGATCAGAAAGATCAAGACAGGCCAGAGTTTGAGAAAGGCGCCAAAGAGCGCGCCACGTCTGGCTTGCGTGAGGTTGCGCGCCGCGAGTGTGCGTTGAACGATGTACTGGTCCGTACACCAATACCAGATGCCGATAATGGGCGAGGCAATCATGATGCCCAGCCACGGGAAGTCGCCGTTTTTCCACCAAGGCAATGTTGAGCCGGCCTGCACCATGGGACGCCAGAGTGCCAGGTCTGCGGCCCGCTCTTTACAGACCGACTGAAGTTCGCCCCAGCCACCCAATGCCTGGAGCCCGTAATAGGTGATAAAAAACGATCCTGCCAGCAGAATCAGAGCCTGCGCGGTATCGGTATAGAGCACGGCGCGAAGTCCGCCAAAAATGGTGTAAATACCTGTCAGAACGACAGTTGCAAAGGCACCGATCCAGAAGGGTCCCCAGACTTGTCCAAAGAGCGTCAGCTTCATTTCAGGCAAGAGGGTTTGAAATACCAGCGCACCGGCATAGACCGTGACAGAGACCTTGGTGAAGACATACGCCACAAGTGAAACCACGGAGAGAATCCAACGGGAGCGCGCGTCAAAACGTTTCTCCAGAAACTCCGGCATGGTAAAGACATTGGAGCGATAATAGAAAGGGACAAAGACCCAGCCCAGCAACAACATGCACCACGCGTGCATCTCCCAATGCGCCATGGCCATGCCAGTTGTTGCGCCGGAGCCGGCCAATCCCACAATATGTTCAGACCCGATATTGGAGGCAAAGAGGGAGCCGCCGATGGCAAACCAGCCGATATTGCGTCCGGCCAGAAAGTACTCCGCAGAGCTGTCCTGCTTGCGTGAACACCACCAGACGACCACGGCCAAAATTAAAAAATAGATTCCGATTACGAACCAATCCAATCCTGATAATACTGTCATTTTAAAGGCTTTCGTTGTTCATGGAGGGGGTTAAACTTCAGGGTTTATTATGTGAGTTAGGGGAGGGGAGAGTCAACTTCGAAAACCGTTTAAATAATAATTGAACATTTTTCAAAATACCCGTTGACATTTCGGGGTCAGCTTTGATAAATTAACCGTCCTTTTGCGCCACCAGAACCTTGTGTTTGAAGCGGTGTAAAAGGGGCGGTCCGAAAGAAATATTAAAAAGTTTCATTTTGGCTGTTGACAGGACGAGGTAAGTTTTGATACTTTAAACGTCCTTTGCGCAATAAGGCGAGAGCCTCAAACGCAAGAGAAAATTTG
>CAYWNP010000184.1:0-3670 GCA_964459675.1 uncultured Akkermansia sp.
GTCAGCATTGTCCGCCGACTTTTTCAGCGCAACCGAATTTTTAGCTACGACCCCTGCCTGTTTCGACCCCTGCCTGTTTATTGTGAAAAACTTAGGTGAAACAGACGATCATCACCTGGATGATGATAACGCGGAGGATCATGGCCATCGGGTAGACGCTCGCATACGCGAGGGTCGGCTTTTCCGAGCCTGTCACATTCTGGGCGAACGTCAGTGCAGCGGCATCGGTCATACTGCCTGCGAGCATACCGCACAGCGTCGAATAGCTTAAGCCCGTCATGAACCTCGCCACCAGACCGACCACCACGATCGGAACCAGCGTGATCAACATAGACAAGAGCATCCATGTCAGTCCGTCGCCATCCACCAGCGTGGTGATGAACTGTTTCCCGGAGAGCAAGCCGACACAGGACAGGAAGAGCACGAGGCTGAATTGACGCATCAGTATGTTTGCGCTGATCGGCAGAAACCAGATGAAGGAGCCGACACGTCCGATACGGCTCAAGAGAATGCCGATCACCAGCGGACCGCCCGTCAACCCCAACTTGATGGGTCCGGGGATCCCCGGGATATTCAGCTGGAGCATCATCCCGAAGAGGGCTCCGATGATCAGGCCGAGAAAGATCGGGATCAGCGGAGGTTCGGAGAGACGCTTCACCGAGTTGCCAAGTTCTTCAGCCAACTTGCGGAGTCCCTCTTCTGTTCCGGCTGCAACCACGGTATCGCCAAATTGCAACGTGATCCCGGAGTTCGCAGAAAACTCCATTTCTGAACGGGTCACGCGGGTGACCGCAACGCCATAGCGGCGATTCGCATTGAGCGCCTCCACGCTCTTGCCGATGGACTCGGGCTTGGTGACGAGAATGCGCCAGGTAATAATATTGGCCGAGAAGTGCGAAACATCCACATCACTGACATGACCCACTGCTGCGCAGAAATGTTTGAGCCCCTCTGGTGTGCCAACAGCATAGAGCACGTCCCTCGTATGAATGATGGCATCCGGCTTGGCCAGTTCGACGCTCTTATCCCGCCGGAGAATACGCGAAACTACCACATCCGCGTTCATGGCCAGCGGGATCTCCCGGAGCGGGAGATTGGCGAGATTCGGATTGCTCACCTCAATGCTCATGGTCGAGAGCGACTCCGTACCGGCCTCGGCATCCTCAGGCTCGGTCCCCTGATTCTCTTCCTCCCGTTTATAAAATAGTTTCATCAGCGCGATGACGATGATCAACCCGAGGATCCCAAAGGGATAGGCCATAGAATAGGCCAAGGGGACAAGGGCGAGGTCGTGCGCATCCAGGGTACGGTGGCGCTCGGCAGACGCAGGCAAGCCTGCCGGCGGAGCAGGATTAACAGCAACAGGCTCGTCGCCGGAAGTAGGAGCAGCCGGCACAGGAGTCGACAGGTGCGGGGCGTAGTGCGAACTCTCAAGAACCTCCTGCGCCGCCGCCAGACTCGCCGTGCTGGTGGTCGCCCCGGCGAACATTCCGGAGGCGATGTGCATCGGAACGGTGGAACATTTGACGATCACACAGGTGACTAAAGCACCGAGCAACACAATCGCCGCGCACATCAGATTCAGTGGCAACCCGCTCTTGCGAAACGAGGATACGAAGCCAGGTCCGACCTGAAGTCCGATCGAGTAGACAAACATCACCATGCCGAAGTCACGGATGATACGCAGAATCTGTGGGGGAATGTCGACCGTAAATAGGGCTGAATAGGCAATGCCAGCAAAGACGACGCCCGCCACACCTAGGCTGACCTTGCGAATATTGATTGAACCAATGGCTAGGCCAACAAAGGCGACGATGCTCACAACCATGATAGCTTCGAACGAGATTGAGCCACCAAAATTAAGATTAGTAGTTGTCATCGGGACTCCTGAACTCTATTTTACAAGTGTGGTGAAGTTTACACAAGGCCTCTACGGATTTCAAGGGGAAAGTAAACATAAGGCGCCCGCATAACCGGCCCGCATAACTTCAATAGTTTTCAACTAATTTAACGAATTAAGCTAATTCCAATTCGTTCCATTCGTTTAATTCGTTGATACAACTCACTACTCACCATTCACTACTCACTACCCCGCCCCAGGCGGGGGACTTATCCCATTCCTTGCGTTTTGTATGCCAATCATGTTACATTACAGACTTACTTTTTATACAAGGAGAATACTATGCAAGCAGGAGTTACAAGGGGAATATTCATTCGGGGATTGGCACTGGGCTTCGCGATGTTGAGCGCAGCAGGCGCTTCAGCGGCATCGTTTAAGCTTCCGGAAAAAGCGGTGCCTGTCGCGGCGGCACAGATTTTCACCGACCACATGGTGCTGCAGCGCGACATGCCGGTGCGGATCTGGGGAACGGCCAATGCGAACGAACCCATTACCGTCACCTTCGCCGGGCAGAGCTGTCAGACAATCGCTGATACCAACGGTTGCTGGTCAGTCAAGCTCGCGGCCATGAAAGCTTCGGCGAGCCCCGCGAATCTCGTGATCAAAGGTCACAACGACGTGACGATCAGCGACGTGCTGGTCGGTGAAGTCTGGCTCTGCTCCGGACAATCCAATATGGAGTGGGGCTTGCTCGGCACGTCCGCTGGCAAGGTGGATGCCACGAACTCCACGATTCCCCTGCTCCGTCTCTTTTCGGTGGAAAAGGTTAGGAACAGCGCTCCTCTGCAGACCTTTGGCACCACCAAGGGCTGGGTGACCTGCCTGCCCAATACGGTTACCAATGTGGGTTCCTCACATCATTCATTCTCAGCTGCGGCTTTTTATTTCGGACGTAACCTGCAAGCCAAGCTGGGCATTCCCGTGGGCCTGATCCAGTCGGCCTGGGGCGGCACCCGGATCGAACCCTGGACGCCCGCCGCGCTCGCAGGCAAGGACGGCTCAATCTATAACGCCATGGTCGCGCCCCTGACCCAGATGACCCTCCGTGGCGCCATCTGGTATCAGGGCGAGTCCAACCTGGGCGACCGGGATGGTTATGAAGCGAAGATGAAAGATCTCATCGAAACCTGGCGCAAGGTCTTTGAACGTCCGGACATGCCCTTCTATTTTGTGGAGATCGCCCCCTTCCGTTACGGCAAAAGCGACCCCGAATTTCTCGGCGACTTGCGCGCCGCACAGGCCCGGGTCGCTACCACTGTGCCCAATACCGGCATGATACACACCCTCGACAATCCCGACAACGTGAAAAATATCCATCCCGATAACAAGCCTCAGACCGGCGAACGCCTGGCGCGTCTGGCACTGGCAAAAACCTACGGAATGAATGTCGGCAAGTCCATCGTTGGTCCCGCCTTCAGCAAGGCCGCACGAGAGGGCGACGGAGTCCTCGTGACCTTCTCAGAAACCGCCGGCGCACTGAAAACCAGCGACAACAAGGCTGTCACAGGTTTTGAAGGCCGTATCTCGCAACCTTCAGAGAGCAACCAGTGGGTACAGGCTGAAGCCGAAATCAAAGGCGAAGCCATCCTGATCAAGACCCCCGGAAAAACCCTGACCGGCGTCCGCTTCTGCTGGCTCGATACCCAACAGACCAACCTGCGCAACGCCGAAGACCTCCCCCCCTCACCCTTCAAAATCGAACTGCCCTAACCCGGCCATTTCAGACCTAAAACAAAAGGCCCGTAAACATTGATGTTTACAGGCCTTAAA
>CAYWNP010000185.1:0-3655 GCA_964459675.1 uncultured Akkermansia sp.
GACAAGGATGGCACGCCGATCCTCGCGAAGTATACGAAGGAGGTCGACTCGCATGGTAATGTGCAGTTGAGCGGCACAGGCGCCCTGGGCGACCTGCTCGCAGGCATCGTCAAGGAGAAGGCCGGCATCAAGCGTGTGCGCGCAGATACGTTCGGTTATCTCCAGCGTTCCTTCCCGGGCATTGCTTCGTCCAGCGACGCCATGGAGGCGCGCCTCGTGGGTGTTGCAGCGCTTCAAGCTGCGGTGTGCGACGATATTTCGAGCGGCTCGATCGCTATCAAGCGCAAAGCGACAAAGAAATATGCTGTGGAGTTTGAAGTGGTTCCGTTGCGGAGTGTTGCGAAGGAGACACGCCACATGCCGGATGAATTTATCAACAAAGCAGGCAATGATGTGACGCAGGCCTTCATCGACTATGCACGTCCGCTGGTCGGCGCCCTGCCCAAGACCGAACGATTCGCGCAGCTCAAAAAATGATTGTTTGCCTTGACGAGTTGTTCAAAATAGTGTACGTTATGTTGTACTGAAAAGAGGTACAAATGAAGACCATTGATTTGAGTGCGGGTGTCATCCCGTTGTCGGAGTTTAGGGCCAATGTGACGAAATGCGTAGAGAAGGTGCGTGAAACACATCGCCCTATTATGCTGACTCAACATGGCCGATCTGTTTCAATTCTTATGGATGTTGATGAATATGCCTGCATGATGGATACGATTGATCTCTTAAAAGATGTTCAGACTGCGGAACTGCAACTTGAAAATGGAGAAGGTATTCCTCATGATGTGGCCAAGAAGCGCCTGTATAAGAGCATCCGAAAATGACGATTACTTGGACACCTACAGCCTTCGCGCAAGCAGAAGAGATTGCCCGGCAGATTGCATGGGATAATCCTCCAGCTGCTGAGAAATGGTTGGATGGTGTTTTTGAATGCGTGGAAAGGCTTTCAAACTTTCCAGAGTCAGGGAAATGGGTTTCCGAGATCCCTCGACGAGAAATAAGAGAGATCATTTATGGACACTACCGTGTAATTTATCGGATTCGCGAAAAAACCATTTCCATTTTATCAGTCCGCCACGGCCGGCGACGATTGTCCGAGACGGATGTTTGATGGTTGAAGGAGAAAAGGGAACGGAATGGACTGCGAACCCTTTGAGACAGACGGAGAGCAACGTACGTGCTGAACAAAAAAACAGACAAGATAAGGTAGCAATATGGCAACGCGAAATAATTGGTCATATGAGGAAACAGTTGTTGCCTTTAATCTTTATTGTAAAATTCCTTTTGCAAAAACGGTAAAAGGAACGCCCGAAGTCATAGCGTTGGCAAACATACTTAACCGAACACCCCCTGCAGTTGCAATGAAACTGGGAAACTTTGGACGGTTTGACACCGAGTTGCGCCAAGAAGGAATTGTTGGATTGAAACGCGGCTCAAAACTTGACCAGAAGGTTTGGGACGAGTTTAATGGGAATTGGGATAAGTTAGCATACGATAGTGAACTATTGTTGAATCAATTTAAACTCGAAAGAGGGCGGAAAACTATAGAAGCTGACGGTGTGGAAGATATTCCGTTGCCGATTGGTGCTGATATTCTGCAGGAGGCAAAAATTCGTGTCAACCAAGCGTTTTTTCGCAAATCGGTGCTTGCTGCTTATGATTTGACGTGTTGTATAACAGGCTTGAATCTCCCACAGCTTCTCGTGGCTAGTCATATCAAATCATGGAAGGCGAGTGATGAGGCAACGGAAAGAACGAACCCTCGAAACGGACTCTGCTTAAATGCGCTGCATGATAAAGCATTTGATAGAGGTTTGATGACTATTGATACATCCTTCAAAATTGTATTTTCTAAAGAGCTTTATGAGGCATATCCTGAAAATATTATTAAGATGTTTTTTAGAGACTTTGATGGACATAAGATCATTATGCCGAATCGGTTTATCCCACAAAAAGACTTTATAGAATGGCATAATGAGTTTGTTTTTAAAGGGGGTTGATTTGGATCTCTCTAAAGAGTTTCAAGGCAAAGGATACACGACATGAAACGGTCAGCCAAAACGATTAAGCTACTGAAGACAAATAAGTCTCAGAAAACAATAAAGAACGAAGCGAATCGTAGAATAGAAAAATTATACGCAATTAACCTTAAATGTGTTAGGGTTGCTTTGCATTCACAAGAGGATCATCCATCGAAGGAAGCATGGAAACCCTACATTTTATCTGCTAAAACCCGTATGTCGCGAACGCTAAAAGTAGAGGACACCGTTGAAAATAAAGAGGCTAGGGTTCAGCTTAATCCCAGAGCTGATTCGCCTGTAAAATTACTTCCTGCATCCGAGGCAACGAATATAATTTATGAAGTAAAGGGCTTGACGGATGCGGATATTCATGAAATAAACGCTGTTGACGGTAAAAATATAATTAATGACAGGTGCATGGAGATTAAAAGACGTGCATCTTCTATTGATTATTATGACTACGGGAATAGTAGTTTTTTAGATAATCTGCAAGGGGTTGACGGCGATTTGCCGAGAATAGTGGCTCAAATCACACATGCACATTATTTTGAGCAATGTCGGACGATAACAGATGCAATTAGTCTGATAGTCAAAATAAATAAGTTTACCCCTCTAGAAGAACGAAGATATGTCATCAAAGCAAAACGTTTTCTTCGGTCATTTGCTTTGGGTATGCAGCCCCAAAAACTTTGGCAATATCAAGACTATGAGTTTGATAGATTTATCTTTGAAGGAGATCCTGCTAATTTTTTCTTCTATTATCGCACATTTTTTAATGATTGCCTTTTAATGGCGACAAGGTTTGAACACAGGTCAACTAAACGCTATAATTATCTGAAACTTTATAAGGAAAAAGACACACAAGGCAAGCTGAGGACCTTTTTAAAGCTCAACCTGCAGATGATTGTTGCTTAAGAGAAAGGTGTATTTGAAGATGAAACGAACGTTTGATACGAAAGCACCATGCGGAATCTGCGGCGAAGAGGTGGCCGTCAAGCAGATGCTGAAGCACGTGAAGATTTGCCGTCTGGTGCACCCTTTGAAGGAGGGGAAGCGGCAGCAGAAGATTTTCACGCTCCGGGTGACAGCTCCCGAGTATCCCGGCTATTTTCTCTATCTGGAAATCGAAGGGGGGAAGAGACTCTCCTTGCTGGATGGGTTCCTGCGCGATATCTGGCTGGAGTGCTGCGGCCATATCAGCCAGTTTACGATAGCAGGAGAAGTCTATTCCTCTTACACGGATGGAGAGCTGATGGAGGAACTGGGCGAGCAGTCGGATATGTCGTCCAAGCTGCAAGTGGTCTTGGAAGAGGGTCAGACCTTTCAGTACGAGTATGACATGGGCTCGACCACCTACCTGAAGCTGGAGGTGGTGGCTGTCCGAGAGACGAAGGAAGCCCTTCCGAATGGTCTGTTGCTAGTCGCCCGTAACCATGCACCCGAAATCAGCTGTAAGAAATGCAACGTCCCTGCGACACGGGTGCTCATGGCTTATGTCAAGAATGATGGCTCCTATTGCGAGGCCTGCGCGGAGAAGCTCCCAGAGGAAGATAGCGATATAACACTCCCAGTGGTCAATTCCCCCCGTATGGGTGTTTGTGGTTATGAGGGGTAGGAAGAACAAGAAAAAAGGTGTT
>CAYWNP010000186.1:0-3648 GCA_964459675.1 uncultured Akkermansia sp.
CGAGGTCAGTTTGACAAACAAGTTAGTGTATGCTAACATCACGACATGAATTCTTTAACCACCACCAGCACAGAAGATTGCCTCGAGATTATCGCAAAGTTGGCGGAGAAGGAAGGCCATGCACATGTGAGTGATATTGCGCGTCAACTGGGCATTAAGAAGCCGTCGGTGACTGCGACGCTCAAGTCGTTGGCGGAGAAGGGGCTTGTCCAGTATGAGTCGTATCATCCGGTCGAATTGACGCGTAAAGGGACCCAGATCGCGACGAAGGTGATGAAGAAGCATGAGGCCCTGAAGTGTTTTCTCACCCAATGTTTGAAGTTGCCTGTAGAACATGCGGATGCGCTTGCTTGTAAGCTGGAGCATGAATTGGATGATCTTGCTTTGGAGCGTCTGAGTGAGTTTGTGAAGATTAAGTCCCTGGATCTGTTGCTCCCGGATGAAGAGGCTGTTGTCATGAGTCTCGCGCCAGCATTGGGACGACGTCTTGCACCGTATGGTCTCGTGAAGGGGGCCACGGTCAGATTGTCGAAAATCGCGCCAATGGGGGATCCCCGAAGCTTTATCGTAAATGACACGGAACTCTCCTTACGTGCCTCGGAGGCGAAGCAGATTCAAGTTGAGCTTCATACGGGAGAATAAACTTTTTGGCTTTCAGAGGTAGATGTAAAGGCATTGTTTATGAATCGAGCACTCTCCATAGCTTTAGTGGGTCAACCCAATTGCGGCAAGACAACCATTTTTAATGCATTGACCGGCGGTCGGCAGCATGTCGGGAACTATTCCGGCGTGACGGTTGAACGTCACACGGGAACCTGCTCGTGGAAGGATGTTGAGATTGACATAACCGATCTCCCCGGTGCGCACTCCCTGACAGCCTCCTCGGTTGATGAAACAATCGTCCAGAAGACTTTGATGGAAGAGCGTTTTGACGTGCTGGTGAATGTCATTGACTCAACAAAGTTGACGAGGAGCCTCTATCTGACCGTTCAGTTGCTGAATCTGGGCTTCCCTGTCATTCTCGCCTTGAATATGTCGGATGAGGCAGAAACCAAAGGTGTTCTGCTTGATGTTAAACAGTTGGAGAAGCTCACTGGCTGTCTTGTTGTTCAGACCGTGGGTCGCTTAGGAAAGGGCATGGATGAATTAAGAGCGGCCGTCCTTGAGACGGTTCAGAAGCCTTTTGTGCGTAAGATCCCTGACTGGAACTATCATGGCGACGAGCACATGCGGCGTGCGGTTGCTAAGTTAAGTGAGACGCTTTCATGTGAGAAACCTTTGTTCCCCTCAGCCCCTTCATCGGAATGGATCGCGGTGAAGTTGCTGGAAAGGGATGCGATTGTGACAGAGGAGGTCTTTCAGAGGATTCCTGCACTCCAGACGATTGTCCAGCAGCAGATCGGGATGCTGGAGGTGGCCCAAGGGGAGTCCTCCGAAGAGGTCGTTTCCGATTTTCGGTATGGTATTATCAATGCCCTTGTTCAGGCGTGTCAACGTCAAGCAGCGCCTTCACGCGAGGATATCACACGCCAAGTTGACCGCGTGGTGACGCATCGGATCTGGGGACTCCCCATCTTCATTCTGATCATGTATGCGATGTTTGCGTTGACCTTTATTGCGAGCGAACCGTTGATGCACCTTCTGGAGTCTGCCTTTGCAAGCCTTGGCTCGATATTGGGAAGTTGGTGGCCCGAGGCCAGATTCCCTGAGCTGCGCTCCCTGGCCTTGGATGGCGTCCTGGGAGGCGTTTGCGGGGTGCTGGTCTTTCTGCCCAATATCTTGATGCTCTTCCTATGTCTGGCATTGATCGAGGGGACAGGCTATATGGCCCGTGCGGCCTTTATCATGGACCGGGCGATGCGTGCCGTAGGACTGCAGGGCAAGAGCTTCATCCCGCTTGTGATCGGTTTCGGCTGCAGCGTGCCGGCGATCATGGCTACGCGTATGATCGAATCACGGAGAGATCGTCTGGCGACCCTCTTTATTGTTCCGTTGATGAGTTGCGGTGCGAAGCTTCCGATCTACTCGTTGATCATTGCTGCCTTCTTTACCCCTGTATGGCGTGCGCCTGTCTTGCTCTCCGTCTACCTGATTGGTGTGCTTGCCGCATTCGCTGTGGCGGCGCTGATGCGTAAAACAGTATTCAAGGGGGAGAGTTCGCTCTTTATCTTGGAGTTGCCCCCGTATCGGATGCCGACATTAAAGAGCGTCGGAATCCACCTCTGGGAACGTGCCCAGCTCTATATCTACAAGGCAGGAACCATCATCTTAGTGGCCTCGATCATCTTCTGGGCCGCGACAACCTATCCCAAGACCGGACATCCTGAAGACACGGTCAGCGGACGTGTCGGTTATGTGCTCGAGCCGGCCATGCGCCATATCGGCTTTGACTGGCACATCAGTTCAGCCTTGGTCGGGGCCTTTGCCGCTAAGGAGGTCTTTGTCTCCCAGTTGGCGATCCTGGCCGCTGTTGATGGCGAGAAACCGTTGCGTCAGTTCCTGCAGGAACGCTATACGCCGTTGCAAGGGTATGTCCTGATGATCTTCTGCCTGATGGCGACACCCTGTGTGGCTACCTTTGCGACGGTACGAAAGGAGACCCAGTCCTGGGGCTGGGCCTTTGCGCAGCAAGTGGCCATGACCCTGCTGGCCTATGGTGTCTGCTTCGTCTTTTATCAAGTGGGTTGTTTGCTGTCTTAAAATTTTAATAGAGAAATACCTGTTGTTTTGCTACGATAATGGGCATGAAACTAATCGTTATTGATGTGGGAAACACCTCGACTGGGATTGCCTTATATGATCACGGCAAGATCTCACGTGTGACCCATCTCAAAGGGGGTATCCGTAAACAGCCTGAAGCGTGCGCGGAGGCGGTTCGTAAAGCTGCGCGCGGCATGGTCAATGGTGCGGTCTTAGGTTCGGTCGTCCCAGGCGTGAATCCGGCCTGGAAGCGAATGATCAAACGGGAACTGGGCTGTGACCTGCTGATTGTCAAGGCAGGCCTTAAGATGGATGTCGTGATTGATTATCCAGAGCCTGAGACGATCGGCGCGGATCGACTGGCCGATGCAGTAGGGGGCGTCCGTCGTTATGGCGCACCCCTCATTGTCGCAGATTTCGGTACGGCGCTCACCTTTGATGTCATTACGCGTGATCACCACTACATGGGAGGAGTGATCACCCCTGGGTTGCCCTTGATGTCCGACTACTTGTTTGAGCGCACAGCCCTTCTCCCGCGCGTGGAATTTACCGGCGAATGCCCCCGTGTCGGACAATCCACCCAGCAGGCCATGCGTATTGGGGCGCAGATTGGCTATCGCGGCATGGTCCGCGAGATCGTCACGTACTTAAAAAAGAGTGTCGGCCAAAAATTCAAACTGGTCGCAACCGGCGGGTATGCCCGCTGGGCGCTTGAAGGGTCTGGCATGGACTTTGTCATTGACCAGGACCTGACTCTCTTTGGTCTGGGATGTATTTGGGAGAGTTCGGAGGTTTATGGTTGAATACGCCTCGGCAATGGAATATAATAAAAAAATATTAGCTTTGTGGAGATTTCATATATGAAGCAGAAATTAGTTTTGATCGCCTCGGTAGTCATTGGCTTGCTCGCCGCCTTGTTGACACGTTCCTATTTGAATGAGAAGGATC
>CAYWNP010000187.1:0-3606 GCA_964459675.1 uncultured Akkermansia sp.
TCGTTCAATGGTTTGAATTTTAGCGCGTTCATTTCCGTTTAGCAACTCACAAGTTGCACGAACTTTATTGGTCCCTCATGTCCCTGCTGTCCCTCATGTCGCTCCAGCACTGCCAACTGCTACTGACCTCTGACTTCCCTGGCCGCCGTCTTGTCCACCGTAGCCGTATTCGCGAAGGTGGAAGCCTTGGCGAAGGAGGCTGGCTTCTGACTTCCGATTCCTGTCTTTTTTCAGGACTTTGCGTCGATCTCTCTTTTGGCCATCTCGGCGGCGCGGATGATGTTCTGGATCAAGCCTTCTTTGTCTTCGGGGTCACCTGCGGCGACGTCATTTTCGAGCCGCTTTTTAAAGGCGCTTAAGTAGCCGTCCATCTTATCAAAATAGGCCTGCACCTTGGCTTCATCCCGGTGCGTCCAGTAGTCGCTCTCATCGGTTACCTTCAATGCCGGAAAGAAGAGCTCCTTGACCTGTCTCAGCAGGTTGATGAAGGCGATGTGCTCCGCAACACCCGCATAATGGGTCTTTACGGAGGCGATCCAGTATTTTTTAGGCGTCGGCTCGCCGGGTACGATCAGATCCGCAAACGAATGGAGGTGCCCCTCTGGATCAAAGAGGAAGGGTGTCACTTCAATCTCGCTGGACGGGTGTAGCAGGATCCCTTTCAACTTGGCCTTGGCATCGTCAACGTCCTTGTATGTCCAGCCTCTGCTGAGCGCGTAACCGCGCAGAAACTCCAACAGCCGTTCCTGTGTCGGCTGATCTGCCAAGACTCCTTTGTAGTGAACACTTGTTGCCATGAAAACGTTCCTTAAACTTCACTCGAATATGGGACTGTTAAAATGATGAGGGGAAGAAAAACATAAGCGCGAGATAGGAAGTTCATTTCAAAACCTCCCAGTGGCCACCTTTGTCAGGGCCGACGCGGCGGAGGCGGACCTCTCGTTGCAAGGCATCAATATTCCTTTCGATGGATCGCTTAGATACTCCTATCAGGGCAGAAAGTGCTTTAATGGTTATCGCTTTGTCCTGACGAACTGCGGCAAGTATTTTCTCCGACGTTTTCTCCGACGTTTTCTCCGACGTTTCCGGTGCGCTGGTGGCAGGCTTGGATAGGACTTTGCGTCGGACTGTGGCGGTGAAGAGGCAGCCGTCATGGTCGTCAGTGAAGATGATGTCAGACCAGTCCTCTAGGGCGCGCTTAATGCCTGAGCCGATGCCGTGGTAGGGAAGAAGGCCCTTGGCCACGTAGGAGGTCAGGATTGGGTTGCGGATATTGGAGTTGCCGGCGCGGATTTTCTCGACGGTCAGATGGTTTGGGAGATGTCCCGGACTGATGATCTCGATGCGGTCGTTGAAAACAAAGAGCCGGATTGGAGCCTCGATCAGGTAATCGCGATGGATGAGTGCGTTGACGAGCAATTCCTCGAAAACCAGCAGAGGAATTTCCGGAATGCCGGGGGCGTTGACACTCCGCCCGGCCTGGACTTTACGAAGGTTGCGTTTGATAAAGGCCATGGACTCCTGAAAGAGTACAGGCAACGGCCCAGAGAAGTCTTCGCTGTCGTCATAGACACTTGTAGCGACGGTCGTTCCAGGAAAAGTGACGGCCTTCACCACGAACGAAGGCTTGATACGTTCAGGGTCTTTGGCAAACAGGAGGACACCTGCGAGGTTAAGGACACCCTGGTCGGTGGCAAGGTTCATGTTTTGCAGGAGTTGCAACCTGCCGGCTTGGGCTTTTGGATACTCCTGTTTAAAGACCGTGCGGAGGAAGGCGCCGAAACGCTCGGTATCGAGTTTGTCAAGTCCGGCTTTTGTGGGAAGTTCGTCGGCGTGGAACTGATCGGCGAATTGGAAAAACCGGCGCAGCTCCTCCTTTGAGTTGATACGACGTTTATCCGAACCGCACTTCAGCCAGATTACACCGTTTTTGTCGAAATAAGGTTTGTCGATTCCTTTGGGTACGGTCAGGAGAATGACGATACGGCCGTTCTGAAGCTGAACGTTCTGGGTTTGAACAACCAAGGGGCTGCGCACGAGCTGGCTGGCCGCGTTGGCAATCAGCTGGTTGATGCGCGAGACATCCTCACGCGACAAACCAGGTGTGGTGCCGTTATCCGACACGCCAATAAAAATAATGCCTCCCTCAGCATTGGCGAATGCGGCCAACTCTGACGCCAGGGAATCGCCATTACGTACATCCGCCTTGAACTGTGTGGTGGTGTCTTCTCCGCGGGCCACACGGGCAAGTAAGTCAGTGGAGCTCAGGTCAGGCATTTGCCCTCCTTGCGTGTTAAATCAAATCATTAAACGAACCCTATACCTTCTCGATGTAAACTCGAAACGTTTCATACGAGTCAATTGTTAAGGTGTATTATGCCGTGCGAGGATGAAGAAAGCAAACCCAAACTCAGATGATTTTAGACGTTTTATAGCCTTATCGCTGAACCGATATTTTGGAAGCGAGCGTAGGCTTACAGGAAATAGACTCGCTATTCAAAGTCGAAGATAGACTGAATGACGGGGCTGCGGTACTCGGCAGGGCCGGTAATGGTGGTCAGATTGGGCAGGATTTGTGCGGTCCCGCCCCCGTGGGTGTGTCCACACAGAACGGTCATTTTTCGGTTCGGGTGTTGAAGCATGAACTCGGTAAGTACATCCCCTACTGCCTTGCAGGAGAAGAAGGACAGAAAGAAAGGATCAGACGGTTGTCCGTTGTGCCAAGCTGATTCACGGAAAGGCGGAACATGCGTCACGACAACAACATGCTCGGAGGTCTCCAGGGCCTCAGGCAACGTCTTTCGGAAATGGGCTGCTGCTTCATCACCGAGACGATTCAGGGTTTCCAAAAGGGCTTCTTTCGACAAATTGGAAAGTTCGTCGATTAGGAGGAAGTCGTTCAGCCGAACTCCTGAGTGCCCGTAATCCCCGAGCCGTCCGTCACACCAGCCATCGTGTCCAACAAGGGATGTCTTTTGCGTCAGCCGAACCACGCCCATCCCGCCTAACCAATGCAGATCTTTTATCTGTGCAGTGAATTTTTGGACATCTGCCCTTACCTTTGCAATGGAGCCACGATAAAAATCGTGATTGCCTAAAACAAAGTAGATGGGGCGCTTAACCTGGCTCGCCAAATAGGTCAGGTGCTCTTCAAGAGATGTGGCCTGCGCAATGTCGCCGGAGATCAGCACAATGTCTGGCGAGGCATCTCGCAGCTTGTGCGCAAAACGTTCGCGCGTTGCTTTATCCAGAAACTCGAGATGAATATCTGTGAGCCAGGCGGCTTTCATAAGAATTGCTCAGGGGGAATGGCGGGTAGCATGTATGGCTGGTGGGAAATGCGCGAATGCGGGAATGCGGGAATTCGGGAATGGGAAATGTGGGGAGTCGGCTTCGCTAGCAGCTTCCACTACAGCGGACAGGTCGCCGAGTCAGGTTACTCCATTCGCGCATTCACGCATTCACGCATTCTAGCCTCGCGCTACGCGCGAGTCATCAGATTCGTGACCAGTCGCGTGAACCGCTGCGGATCCTTCGGCGGATTGCCTTCGCCGAGGAGGGCTTGGCCGAGGAGCAGGTCGGCGTAGTCCTTGAGCACCGGATCCG
>CAYWNP010000188.1:0-3598 GCA_964459675.1 uncultured Akkermansia sp.
AATGCCATCCACAGCGACCTGATTTAAGCGTCCATATTGATCGAAGTTTTGCATAGTGCCCGTGATCTGAGAGATCTCGTTTGATAATGCGTACCCTTGATTACGGCCCAGTGTATCAAGTTTCTCGTGAAGGGTGAAGAGTGAAGTGTTGAAGGCGAGGTGCTCGGCGAGCCAATTTGTCTAACACCGAATTGCTACCCCTTTGCCTCCCATTCACATCTTTTTCACGACCAAATTAACAAACTCTTTGAATTTCCCCTGCAGGACGATTTCATAGTATAATTCATCGCTACCAGATACTCCTTTGACATTAAAACTCTCCCTGATGTCTTCGACTATGTCTTCCGCGTCGAAACCCACACCTGGGATCACTCCAAACAAGAGCGCAACTCGGTCCTCGGGAAAAAAATAGTGATTTGGCCACGAAATATAAGGGGTTACAATGTCAAAAACTTTTCTGGCGACGCAATCACTTAACGAAAAAGAATAACCGGCATCAGTCCAAGCTTTTAAACAAAGTGATTCCGTTCGCGATTTCAAACAGCATCGAACATGCCTGATTATCTTACATTGAGATCCAATGAATGGTATTCCTTCAAGAAAATGCGATTTTTCACCATTCCACCAAGATGGCCAATCAATTGCAAGCATCGGTTCTTTGTTATTCATTTCATCTCTGTTGTTAAGTTTGAAAACACGATTTCAAAACAATTTGTCAATGTAAAAATTGATTGCTTCTTTTGTGTTGAAAATATTATTGCCTTCGTATTTGTCTTTACAGATACAATGACCTGCACAATTAAGTTCTATAATGGCCAAAACTGGACCATAAACGGCCAATATATAACCTTGACTTCTAGCGGCAAGCGCAGCTTTACCCCTATTCACCTTGAGCCAGCTTAGAATAACTTTCAATGGCTTATAGCCTAGATCCTTGCCGAGTAGAATCGATCTTTCTATTTTCTCCACGAGCTCAACATCATTTTTCATTCTTGCAATCCATAGCAAGATACTCTTAGGTACACCAGCCGAACCAATACCCAATTTAGCACCAATGCCGTACTTAGGATCAGCTTTAGCACCTAATCTTTCGATTATTATATCTATAATTGCATTTATTGGATCATTTTTTTCAATACAATCACCTAAACAATCAAGATAGTCCAACCCTTCCGCATCATATAGGCTTAAAGATCTATTACCACAGAAAATAAAAAGATTCAGTCCGCCCTCTTCCTCAATCGGATCTCTGCTCACCCATCTCCCCAACTCCGGCGAATAATAGCGGTAGCCATAATAATACAGCCCTGTCTCTCCATCAAAATACTTGGTGCTGAAGCGGTGGCTGAAGGTTGAGGCGAGGTCGCCGGACTGGCTGATGGTGTTGCCGAAGGCATCGAAGGCGTAGTGGGCGCGGATGGTGCCTGTGGCATCAATGTACTCGGTTACGGTACCGTTTGCATCGAAACAGGGGAAGTAAACGGAAGCGTCGCGATTCACTGCCAACAAGCCACCAACACCACCTGCGCCTTGGAGCGAGCCAGAAAGGTCAAGGCCCCAGGTGAAAGAGTTAGTGGTCAGTGACCCGTTATCAGTGATCAGTTCCTGAATAAGATTCCAGTCATCATATAGGAATGTTCTTCTCTGTGTCTCTGTGCCTCCGTGAGAAACAATCTTCGCAATACGCCTCGACCGGTGGTCATACGTGTTGGAGACGAGGAGGGTGTTGTTAGAGTAAACTGCGGTTAGGCGGTTTTCAGCATCCCATGAATAAGACCAGACACCGTTGGTGGTTAAATTCCCATCGTAATCGTAGCAGGGCTTCATTTCACACAGAGGCACAGAGGACACAGTGTTTGTGATGATGGCATATTGGTTCATGGCATTGGCTGAATAGGTGTTAGTCTCGGCGTTGAAGGCAGCATATATGCGGTTGCCGATAGGATCATAGTCATAGCCATATTGTTTCTCGCCCATAGTCGCGCTTGTCACCTCTGATTTGAGATTATAGCCGAAGGCGTTGTTCACCGTCAAGGTTGGCGTGACGTCTGTTCTGGCTGTTCTGCGGCCGAAGGCATCGTTCTCATAATTGAAGGCTGAGATGGTAGCGGTACCGAAGGTGTTTGAGACGGTCGTGATGAGGTCGCGGTTGAGCTCGTAGCTTTTTGAAACTTGAAACTCGAAACTTGAAACTGGCTGGGTCGCGGTGTAACCTTTGAGCAGATGCGAGCCAGGGATGTAGCTGTAGGTGAAGAGATTCGTAGCTACGGATTGCGCGGATTGTACGGATTTGAAGCGGCCGTATTCATCAAAGCCATATTCAACGGTGTAGTCCTGTCCGATGGCAATGCCTTTCGGACGGCCAAGGGCGTCAACCTGTCTGTCGATACGGGTGCCATTCTGGATTTCGGCGACAAGGTCGAGGCCGGCATAGATGTTGGTCGTGCAGGCGATGATCTCGCCGCTCGCAGACAGGAATGTCTGCGCCACCTTCTGGCGGCCCATGGCATCGTAAGTGAAGGAGGCGGCGGGGGTGGAGTCGCTGTAGAGGATGTTGGTTAGTGCTCCGAAGCTATCGTAGCCATAGAGGGTCAGCAAGCGGACAGACACAGGGGTCTGCCCGTCCAGACGCGCCCAGGCGCGGCTGGAGAGCTGGCCGAGGGCGGTGTAGCTGTAGGAAGGGCCTTTGCCGTCGGCATAGAGCTTGTTGGTGAGGAGGCCGGTGACCTGATCGTAAAGCCAGCGGGTGCGATCCATTTCAGATTTCAGATTTGTGATTTGAGAATAGGAGCTGATCTCATTCGTGCCGCGGTAGGTGTACATGGCGGTCATGCGGCCAGATTGATCATATTCGTAGGCGACGGGGTAGGTTGCGCCCCAGGTGGCAAGGGTTCTGCCCGCTGGATCATAAGCGGTGTAGGTGGAATTGGAGAGGGAATCAATCGCAGACAGGAATGTCTGCGCCACCTTTCTACCGATGGAATCGTAGGTGTAGATGGTGCGGGTGCCGAGGGCATCTTCTGTGTAGTCCACTTGGCCAACAACATTATAGTGGGTGTAAGTGGCGACGAGCCGTTCGCCGGAGGGGGAGCCAGCCGCAGACAGGAATGTCTGCGCCACCTTCTGCCTTCCGAGAGCATCGTACGTGTAGGTCGTTGTACAGCCATGCTGATCAGTCTGAGAGAGGGTCAGGCCGGCTAGAGAGATGGAGGTCGCCGGGAGCGTGGAGGCGGGGGAGGTCACGGTGGTGGTCGTCACAAGGGTCGTGGGGTTGCGCGTGACGGTCTGAACGGTCTCGTTGCCGCGCACATCGCGCTGGTGGGATTCGGCAAGTAGGCCGTTCTCCAGTGGATAAAGGCGCGTGATGGATGAGTTGGTGATTGCTGGGATGGAGGCATCGGAGCAGGATTGAACTGAGATTGAGGTCTGCTTGACAATGCCGTTATCGAGGACAAAGGCACTGTCCGAGGTCTGGATGCGCGAGATGTCACCGGAGGTCTGGGTGGTTGAAACGCGGTCGCCGAGTCGGGTGTAGACGTAGCTCGTGACAGGCAAATCATACGTTCCTGTGCCGCCCTCGACCTGGCGCGTCTCGGAT
>CAYWNP010000189.1:0-3576 GCA_964459675.1 uncultured Akkermansia sp.
GGTCAAGGCTCGTCTGACGGTATGGTTCGTTGCCTGGTTAAAGCCACAGTAGGTACAGCCGTTGCAGCAGTAATTCGAAACATAGAGTGGTGCAAAGAATTGGATGGCATTGCCGAAACGCTGGCGTGTCCAGTGTGCGGAGAGCTGTGCCATGGTTTCGAGTTGAGCCTCAGCAGCAGGGGAGAGGAGTGTAGCCAGATTCTCCGGCGCATAGTGACCGGAGCTGTTGAGGGCAATGTTGACGTGATCCACAGTCCGTGAATAGATCAAGTCACGGACACGCTCGGGTGGCCATTCGTTTAATGTGTCAAGAAAGTGGTTGCTCATTGAGAATGGGGGATTCCCGTTAAGCCATCGGCGTCAGTTTTTCCATACCGCGCATATAGGAGCGGAGCACTTCCGGTAGGAGAACCGAACCATCCTCTTGCTGCAGCTGTTCGAGGATCGCAATCACGAGGCGTGGCAGTGCGACACCCGAACCATTTAACGTATGGACGAGCCGTGCCTTGCCGGTGGCATCCCGATATTTGCAGTTCAGACGACGTGCCTGAAAGTCCTCAAAGTTCGAACAACTCGAAACTTCCAGCCAGCCTTGCTGTCCTGGAGCCCAGAGTTCGATATCATAGCACTTGGCCGCTGAGAAGCTGATGTCGCCAGAGCAAAGTTCCAGAATACGATAGTGGAGTCCGAGCCCTTGCAGGACCGCTTCGGCATTCACGACCAAGGATTCGAGTTCGTCGTAGGAGGTCTCGGGTTCCACGAACTTGACCATCTCGACCTTGTCAAACTGGTGGACGCGCAGGATGCCCCGCGTATCTTTTCCTGCTGAACCAGCCTCTCGGCGGAAACAGGGCGTATAGGCTGTAAGATAGATCGGGAGCTTGCACTCAAGAATCTCGTCACGGTGGTAGTTGGTGACAGGCACTTCCGCTGTGGGGATGAGCCAGAGGTCATCAATTTCACAGTGGTACATGTCTTCAGCCATCTTGGGCAACTGGCCCGTGCCACGCATCGATGCGCTGTTGACGACAAAGGGAGGAAGGAGTTCGGTGTACCCATGCTTCTCTGTATGCAGATCCAACATGTATTGAATCAAGACGCGTTGCAACTTTGAGCCTGCACCCTTCATGAGTGGGAACCCGGATCCCGTGATCTTGACCCCGCGCGGAAGGTCGAAGAGTCCCAGCTTTTCACCAAGCGCAATATGATCAAGCGGCTTGAAAGTGAAGGAGGGCGTCGAGCCCCATGACCGCACAACACGGTTTGCTGTGGCGTCGGGTCCTGTCGGGATCGTCTTACACGGCACATTTGGAATGCGCAGCATGGCGGTTTCAAGCGCCTCCTCCGTCTGGCGGAGTTCTTCATCAAGGGCTGTAATCTGTTCACCGATCAGACGGACATCCGCTTGAACGGCATCTGTGTTTTGTCCAGCCTTCTTGAGGGCACCGATCTCTTTCGAGCGTGCATTGCGCTGGGTCTTGAGTTCATCCGCCTGCACGACGATGGCGCGACGCTTGGCGTCTAAGTCACGTGCGGTTTCAGCGAGTGCGAGCTCTGCACCACGACGGCTCAAGCCCTCTGCTACTTCATCAAAATGTTCTCTAATGCGTTTAATGTCTAACATAATGAAATCCTTGTTTATTCGGTTGCTTCGTCAGCAACGGTCGGGGATTCCGTGTCGTGGGTGTTCTCGTCGGAGGGCAGTGCCGGAACAATGTTAGCGGGAACCTCGACCTCTTCAGCATCTGCAATGCTGGCAGAGACGAGAGCGGTTCCCTCTTCCATGCGAACGAGGCGCACGCCTTGGGCACTTCTTCCGCAGACGCGGATGTCGCTGACCGGTGAGCGAACCATCATGCCCGAGGAGGTGATGATGATGACGGATTGATCCTCCTTGACCGCATGAGCCGCAACAACTTTGCCGTTACGCCCAGAGTCATCCTTGATCGCGATCATCCCCTTGCCACCGCGATGGTGAGGGGTAAATCCATTGAACTCCGTACGTTTGCCATACCCATTCTCTGTTGCAACCAGCAAGGTGGCACTGTTGTCTACCACGTCAAAGCTACGAACCGCGTCATCGGCTGCCAGTCGGATACCACGGACGCCCGTGGCGGTACGGCCCATGCGACGGACCTGTGACTCGTTGAAACGCATGGCTTGCCCGTTGGCAGTGATCAACAGAACATCGTCTCCGATATGGGTCAGACGAACTTGAATGAGTTTATCACCCTCGTCAATGTTCAAGGCACGGATGCCGTTCTTGTTCACATTCTTGTAATCGGCGAGCGCTGTCTTTTTGACTGTTCCGTGTTCGGTGGCAAACATGATATCCACGTCCTCTGCAAAGGCACGGATCGGCAGCAGGGCTGCAACCATCTCGTTCGCCTGGAACTGGAGAAGATTGACGATCGGCTTGCCAAAGGAGGTCCGAGGCGCTTCAGGCACATCAAAGGCGCGCTCCGCAAAGACACGTCCAGTGTTTGTGAAGAAGAGCAAGGTGTCATGGGTGTCCGCGACAAAGACTGTGGTGATGAAGTCCTCTTCCTTGATGGCGGCACCTGTGATGCCCCGTCCACCACGCTTCTGTTCACGGTAGACCGTCAGGGGCACGCGCTTGACGTAACCACGATGGCTAAGGGTAATAACACAGGGTTCATCGGCAATCAGGTCTTCGATGTTGACCTCACCTTCCATGGGGACGATCTGTGTGCGGCGACGATCATCCCGCTTGCTGGAGGTCACAAATTTCGCCTTGATGTCCACGAGGTCCTGTTTGATCAGGCCATAAATTTTCCCAGAGTCAGCCAGCAACCCGTTCAGATAGGTGATCTGCTCTAACAAGGCGCGCAACTCCGCGTCAACCTTATCGCGTTCCAGTCCGGTGAGCTGGTAGAGACGCATCTCGAGGATCGCATCGACTTGCCGTTCCGAGAAGCTGAAGCGTTCGATTAGGCGTCCCTTCGCCTCTTCGCGATTCTTCGACGCACGAATGATTCTCACCACCTCGTCCAGATTATCAAGGGCAATGAGCAGCCCTTCCAAAATGTGCTTGCGTGCCTCTGCCTTCGCCAGCTCGAAACGTGTCCGGCGCGTGAGGACGTGGAAACGGTGGTCGACATAGCAGCGGAAAAGCTCCTTCAGATTCATCACTTTGGGACGGCCTTGGTCAATGGCCAGCATGATGGCGCCGAAGGTGGTCTGCAACTGTGTGTGCTTGTAGAGATTGTTGAGAACGACTTGGCCAATCGCGCCGCGCTTCAGTTCGATCACCACGCGGATATCACTCTTGGACTCATCGCGAATATCCGTAATGCCCTCAATGACCTTGTTATTCACCAAGTCAGCCATCTTCTCAATCATGTTCGCCTTATTCACCATGTAGGGAATTTCAGTGATGATGATGGCTTCTTTATTCTTGTACTCGACGACCTCTGCTTTGCCACGGACGATCATCTGGCCTCGGCCAAGCTTATACATGGCTTCAATCGCTCGCGTACCACAGATGGTCGCGCCGGTCGGGAAGTCGGGTCCCTTGACGAACTGCATCAAATCATCAATCGAGCAGTCGGGGTT
>CAYWNP010000190.1:0-3576 GCA_964459675.1 uncultured Akkermansia sp.
TTTGCATACAAGTGCAAGTCACTTCCGGTCATGGAGACCAGTTTCATCAGAAAACGATCTATTCCTGCCATGATAAAACCCCTTGTTTATTACTTCAATTTTTTCTGACAGGATTTACAGGATTTTGAGGATTGGGTTCATTCTCTGTGATCTCTGTGCCTCTGTGAGAAAGAAGTTGTCAGTTTGTTTGCTTCAATCGGAAGAAGCCCTGAGGCGAATCCGCGGGTTCGCTCGCCTTCACTTCCCACAGTTTACGACCATCGGTCAGAGTCGCAAGCTCCTGAGTTTCCGTGATCGATAGTTTTACCCAGTTCGGCTCCGAGAGGGAGGGACTCCACTCTACCGAGACCCCCAGCAACGAAGAGCCTTCAAAGGTCATCGTCACTGTCTTAGCTGGCACTCCGTCAGGCGATGGTGCGGCGGCAAACATACCTGGCTGAATTGGCGCAGGTGTATCGCTGATCATGAAATTCATGATCTGCGGGGCCGGGGAAGGAGAAGGAGAGGGAGATGAGGAGCTTCCATAGTTTGCCGTTATAGAGATATCCTGCTCGATCGTTGTAACAGTTTGTGTGGCAGATCCGGGAACAACAACACCCCCCAGATTCCCCGTCCAACCCGTGAAGACCAATCCCGTCGAAGCGGGTGGATTCGCCACAATCCTGAGTTGCGTGCCTGCGGGCATGACCCCATGGCTGACTTCGTCCAATACATCCCCATTGCTTGCAAATGCAGGATTGAGAACGATATTCGTAATATATCCCCCGGTGACATTGACATTATAAGTGGGATACCACTTTCCGCCACGAACCCAGCCGGCATCCTGTAAGAAACTCTGATCATAGTCTTTCGTATACCGGAAGCCAAAAACAGGCCACGTCACGGCCAGGTCAGAAATCGGTGACTCGCTAGGGCGCACATACGCTTTTTTAAGGACGAAGGTATTTGTGACCCACCCCGTATTCTTGCCACTGATCCAGTTGGTGGGCATCAAATCCAACAGAAGTTCGAGCCGATCATATTCCGATTCGCTCTCTGTCTTCCACTCCCACATCAAGATGCCGCCCGCAGGCTCAAAGGTATACCTGTTATAAGCAAACCCCACTTGCGCGATCTGGTTGTTGGTCACATACCCGAAGTTGCCAATCTTGATCGCTCCCCCGGGAATCGTTGTGTCCCACTTGACACCCCCATCTTCGCCTGCGAAGGCATGAAGCCCTGTCTCTTGCTTGGGATGACCGTTGAAACAGGGATCGAACTCCTGGTTAATATTCGGGATGTTACGCGTTTCCAGCGCATCGTCTATCGCTTTTGGAATCCACGTGACGCGATCCATCAGCATATAGTTGTCATGGACCATATAGGAGGCGTCACGTGAGTAACGGAAAGTAATCGTACCTGCTCCTGTCACGGTAAAGGCATTTAAATACCAGAGTGTACGATCAAGGGTGTTTGTCGCTTTTTCAGAGTAAGTCGGGGAGACCTGAATTCCATTAACCTCGACTGCAATACCATCCGCATCGGCCTCTGTATCACCCCGCCACCAGAAGAGGAGTGTGCCATCTCCCAAAAAGTTCGTGATTGTGAGCGAGACGTTCTGGTTTGTGCCGACAGTAGGTCCCCCGAATTTCACAACAGGCTCATTATACCGAACGCCCCCGGACGAAAGAGCTACCACGCCATTGGTAGAGAAGGAAGGATCGATTAATAATGGTTGGCCACGAATGGTTAAAGCTTCCGCCAGTTTTTCCTCAGCCGTCTGGTCGATATAATTCGCGGTTACCGCCACGCTATTGGAAGGCATGATAAACCAAGTGACTTCCGCAGTCGGATCATTGTTAGTCACGGCTGGTGAGGCTGTCCACCCATTAAACTTCTTCCAAAGCGGAGCAGGGTTTGCGACGATTCTTACGGCGGCGCCAGGGGGATAGGAACCTTGGGCATCGCCATAACCTTCATGGGCCGCATTCGGTAGCGAGCCAGCATCCCACCCATTGACTACTGAGACCCGATAGGGCTCGACCTCGAAGATCGCGGTGATTGCCACAACCCGTTCCGGCATCAAGAAGGTCGTGTTGGCACTATTCGGATTCGCAAGGTATTCCGTGTCACCGCTCCATGCAAAAAAGACCATGCCTGTGGGAACAGTGGCAGCCACCGCGACTGTCTGCCCCCCAAAATAATTTCCGCCTCCTGTTCCTGCCGTGACGGTTAAGGCATACATCACTTTATAGTTAGCAGAGACCACGGTATCAGAGGCCATGTAGACTGTGGTGGTCATACTGTTAACATTCGCCACCTGTGCAACATCCCCTGTCCACTTTTCAAAGACTTGCGTAGGAGTCACATTTGTCGCGACAATCGTCGCCGTGTCGCCCACAAAGTAGGATCCACTTCCTGAGCCATTTTGAACCGTCAACGTGCAGCTCTGACGTGTCCACGTGACATTGTCAATCCAGACGGCATCCTGCGCTGTCCACCCCAATGCACTCTTGATGTAGCTCCAGCGAACCACGTGGGAGGAGGTTCCAGACACCGCAATGACCACGTTTGTCCAGCCAGCATTCTTGTTGCCCATCATGGAGAAGCGCTCTACGCCATCGACGCTACACACGATCTTATCGTCAGACTGGCACCCGGTTTTGACTCGGAAGGCTAACGTTGCCGCACCATTGAGAATCACTTCTACGCCAGTCGCTTGGGAATCGGGAACCAAAGGAACACCATTCAGAAGTCCACCCAATTTGACGGCGCTACTGCTGACAGCTCCTGTGGGGGCTGACAAATCTAAGTAACACGCCTGAAACCCATACGGGAAGGGCAGCTTCTCTCCGGGTTGACCGAGCGGGAAGGTTGGAGGCGGTAGCGGACCCGCTACACCCAGTTCACTGGAGAGATCATTGGGTATCCAAAGGATGGGGCCAACCTCACCCTGATCAGCACCCGTCCAGTCGGATACGTCCTTGCTGTATTCCCACTTTAAGGTATGAGCAATTGCTCCTGCAACAAATTGCGTCACCACGCCCGAGACCGAGCCCGAAATTCGAGTCTGCAGAACGCCATCCACATAGAAACTCAAGAAGTCACACGCCTCTTCAGAGCTGACATTCCACGAGAAAATGACAGTACCCGCGTTTGTATAGACCGTTTCAAAGAAGGCCACGTCGCCATCCACGATTCCCCCAAGTGTCACAGAAGGAACACTTGGATTGACAGAGAAGGCAGTCACATTCGACGTTGCGATGGGCAGCGGAATGTCCAAAGCCTCACTGATGATCTCATCGACGGGAGAGCCAACCAGATAGCTTGCTGTCACCGTCGTTGCGCTTGCAGGCATCGTGATTGTCGTCGCGGAGGCTGTGATATCAGCGATTGTATTCGTATCCCCTGTCCAGCCCGTAAAGGTCACCCATTGCGAGAGCGTGTTACTGGTCGAGATGGAAACAAGATCGCCATTTGTATAGGTTCCGCTTCCTTGTCCATTGACCACGGTTAAGGTATAGGGCAAAAAGCTTACTTCATACGCACCAATATCCACAATACTATTCTGCACACGGGCAAGACCTGCGGCATCCA
>CAYWNP010000191.1:0-3567 GCA_964459675.1 uncultured Akkermansia sp.
CCGCAGGCGGCGTCTACTTCTTTGCCTCGTGATTTCCGGAGTGTCGTGTTGAAGCCTGCTTTGATTAAAGTGTCCAGGAAGTGGAGACTGGTACGCTCTTCTGGACGCTCTCCGTCAAAACCCTCGACTGGACTCAATGGAATGAGGTTGATCTTGCAGGGCAGTTGACGCAAGAGGTGTATCAGCTGGGCGGCATGTTCGGGCTGGTCGTTTAATTTTTTAATGAGCGTGTACTCAAAGGTAATCAACCGGTTAGTCTTTTCAAAGTACGCTTTACAGGTCGCGATCAGCTCCGCAATGGGCCACCGCTTATTGACTGGGAGCAACTTGCTGCGAAGCTCATCGTTCGGGGCATGCAAGGAGACGGAGAGCTCAAATTGCAGTCCCTCTTCTGCGAGGCGCTGGATCCCGGGAATAACGCCGCAGGTGCTGATGGTCAGATGACGCGCGCCAATATTGATCCCCTTTTGATGGTTCAGGATCTTTAAGGCCTTGATCATATTGTCGTAGTTGTCGAATGGTTCACCCATGCCCATGACCACAATATTGCCCGGACGTGGCAACTCGAATTTCTTGCCCGGCTGGTTTGCGGCATCCTGTTCGCTTGGCTGTTGGGTGCTTCGCATGAGGGCGCACGCTGCCATGACTTGGCCGACGATCTCGCCTGCGGTGAGATTGCGTACTCGACCGTATTGTCCGCTGGCACAGAAGGCGCATTTGAAATTACAGCCGACCTGCGTCGAGATACATTGGGTCATGCGTCCCTTGGAGGGAATCAGGACGGTCTCGATCCGCTCGCCATCCGTACACCCGAGCAGGAGCTTGGTCACGTGATCCTCAGAGGCTTGTGTGGTGACAACCTCCAGAGGTTGCAACTGGATATGTGAGGCGAGGATATCACGCAACTCTTTGGGAAGTGTCGTGATCTCCTGCCACGTCTGGGCAAAGTTCTGGTAGAGGCCGGTCAGTATTTGTGAGGCGCGGTAAGGAGGGATGCCAAGTTCGGTGCACAACGGTTTCCATTCGTCTGGCAGGAGTCCCCACGCTTCAGGAGATGAAGAGGGGCTCATTTGGACGCATCCTTTTCGTCAAGGGTCTCTTCAGGCGCTTTAATGCCTTGGCGAGGTTCGAGCAAGGGATTTCTCGCATCAGGACGTTCAATGATAATATGGGGGGACTGGTTGGTGGAGGGCTGGTAGATTTTCTTCTCCTGATCCAGTCCTCCGGGTTTTGCCGTGATGGTGGAGGGATGATCAGTTTCACCTGGTACATATTTTTTGTTATCAACAAGCTTCTCCTCGCTCGGCGCATTCCCTTGAAAAGGGGTGACCGATTTTAATGAAGTCGAGGAGACGGTTGGCTCGGCAGTTAGTTTTTTGGCTTCAAGCGATTTGGCTTCAAGCGGTTTGGGTTCAAACGATTTGGCTTCTGTGAGTTGGCGCGTCGGTGGTGGTTGTGCTTTAGACTCAAAGGTCTTTGGTTGATACGTATTCGATTTCAGCGATTTAGACGATTTATATTTTTTGGTTTTGTAGGGGACTTCATCTTCACCCTGAACCTTGAGGCAAAAGAGAAGGCAACACAGAAGCATGAGGTGTTGTCGTGCAGGATTCCAGGTTGAAAAATGACTGGTGTTTGTTGAAAAATACATGGCTATTTGTTAGAGGTGGAGTCCGCTGGCTTTTTGCGAAACAGTTCTAAGACTTGCCGAATTCGCTGAAGGGATTCATCGTAGTCCGCATTCTGGCTGATGGTTAAACGGAGGATTGTTGACTCCAGTTGCGTGTAGAGCAGTTCCACGGCGGCGCCAGGATTTTTACACTCCAGTTCCCCCTTGCGAACGCCTTCGAGGATGAGGCGGAGAAGAATCCGCTTAAAGGTGACGGTGTGACGCTCGATATTGCGCTTCAGGTTTTTCCCTGTGCGTTGGACTGCGAGGAGGTAGTCCAAGACCACAATCATCATCAGGTGACGTTGGAAGAGCATCTTGAGGACGGCTTCTAAGAGGCGGTCGAGACGAACGACCACGCTGTCCTTCGGGTTGAGGATGTAGGCGAAGACCTGGTTGGAGATGGTGGAGGCTTCCCAGATGGCGTAGGTGAAGATCTGTCGCTTGTTGTGAAAATATTTGTAGAGCGTCGTCCGAGCAATGCCGCAACTGTCAGCGATCTTTTGATAGGTGACACCATCATAGCCCTGCTCGGCAAAGAGCTGGATCGCTTTGACAATGATCGAATGTCGCCTCGCTTCGTGATCAATGATGATGCCCATGGAGTCTTTCCGTTAGAGAAAACCTTCGTGATGGTGTTTATTGTCTAGCATGCGCCTGTCACAGTCAAGCCCGAATCGGCCCAAGCTCAGATTTTACAAGGAGACGAGAAACGCTGTTGGTGAGGACAGATTGACTGAGTGACTGAGTGACGTACTGAAAGCGTTGACGTTTATGACTTATTGACACTTACTGACACTTCCAGACTTGTTGACACTGTATTCAGACTGCCTGGTACACGTTTGATATCACGCAATTATCGAGCGAGTCAGCTCCTTGACAGAGGACATCTGGTGCTTCTCAAGATAGTCTGCGATGCCATCAATGACACGCAAAGGGGTTGAGGGGTCGATGAAATTCGCGGTTCCGACAGCAACGGCCGTCGCACCGGCGATCATCAGCTCAATGGCGTGGCAGGGCTCCATGATCCCGCCCATGGCGAGGATCGGCACAGTCGCCACCTGGGCGGCCTCGTAGACCAGTTTGACGGCGACCGGGTGGATGGGCGATCCTGAAAGGCCGCCCACTTTGTTGGAGAGAATGGGTTTGCGCGTCTCAATGTCAATGGCCATGGCCGGGATTGTGTTGATCATGGAGATGGCATCCGCGCCTGACTCCTGCGCAGCCCGCACAAAGACTTTGATGTCTGGGACATTTGGGGCCAACTTGGGCAACAAGGGAAGTTTGGTTGCGGCACGCACGGCAGCAACCAGCGAGGCGACTGTTTTGGGATCTGTTCCGAAAGCATGTCCGCCCTCTTTGACGTTAGGACAGGAGATGTTGAGTTCCAGTCCGGAGACGCCTGGGACATCACTCAAGTGGCGCGCCACCTCGGCATACTCCTCCGTGCTCGTTCCCCAGATGTTGACAATGACTGGCACGCCAACCTTTTGGAGAAAGGGCATGTAGTCGCGGATGAAACCCTCGACCCCGGGTCCTTGAAGGCCAATGGCATTGATCATGCCACCAGGCACTTCGACATGACGTGGCAGAGCATTCCCGGGCCAAGGCTGCAGGCGGATGCCCTTAACCGTGATCGCGCCCAGTTTTGAAATGTCAACCAGGTCGGCATACTCCTTGCCATACCCAAAGGTCCCTGAGGCAACCGTCACGGGGTTCGCCATACGAATGCCACCCAGGTTCACAGATAGATCAACTTGACTCATAATGCTCTCCTATTTACAACGTAAATACTTTTCAGTGCCATACGGAAAATCAGTTGGGGTGAAATTCAAAAGGCGGGATTGGGTGAGGGAGTTCACTGAGGGATGATGCAGGAAGATCCAGGGGCAATCTTC
>CAYWNP010000192.1:0-3546 GCA_964459675.1 uncultured Akkermansia sp.
GTGCAGCAGCAGGTTCAAGGTGCAGAAACGAGATTTTTTCCTCGGGCGTGAAAAGATAGTTGCCTCCGTCAATGGGTTTGTTTCCAATGCCAATTTCAGGCGCAGAACAGAGCGGGGATGATCGATTCAGTATGACCGTGTCAGAGCCCTCAACGAGATAAGGGCTAATATTTTTGACCTCTGCAATAGTTAATGTGCCATCAGTCTCTTCATAGATGCGCTTGGTGCCATTGAACGATTGAGCGAAACCAATAATGACAACATGCACATGGGCTTTGCCTCTCGCTTCGCTTTGCCACGCAAAGGTACGATGCCCGAAGATGATTTTCATTCCTCTGACAAATAGGTCATTCCAAAGAACGCCAACTTGTTCGCCCTGCGTAATCGAATTGGTGGAAACAAAGCCGACGCGAGTCTGTGTATCCTGAATAAAATCGGCTGCTTTGAAGTACCAGGCTGTCACATAGTCCAGCAGCCCGTAGTTCTTGACCTTACCGGCGACATGTTCCATGTCTTTGCGTTGTTCAGCATTCTGAAACTTCGCCCCCACAAATGGAGGGTTGCCAAGGATAAAGGAACATTCAGCGGGGTTCATCACAGTGCGCCAGTTAAGACGCAGGGCGTTGTCATGACAGATGCGGGCCGCTTTTTTGAGTGGGAGGCGGACAAAATACTGGCCAAATTTCTCGGCCAGAAGGAGGTTCATCTGGTGATCCATGAGCCAGAGGGCTGTCTCGGCAATACGGGCTGGCCATTCTTCGATCTCGATGCCGAACATTTGATCGACGTCTAACTGCGCAAGCAAAGAGATGTCGGTAATGGTCTGCTCCCCATAACCCAAAGCATCGAGAACGTCCAGTTCGAGAAGGCGCAACTCGCGGTAGGTGATTACCAGAAAATTTCCACAACCGCAGGCTGGATCAAAAAATTTGAGCGTTCCAAGTTTGTTGTGAAAAGCGACTAGTTTCTTTTTGTCATGCTTTATGCTTTTGAATTCCTCTCGAAGATCATCAAGGAAAAGCGCATGAATCAGCTTCAAAATATCACGCTCAGAGGTATAGTGCGCCCCAATCTGACGACGCTCTGCAGGTAACATGATTGCCTGAAACAGCGAACCAAAGACAGCGGGCGATATGCGGCTCCAATCGAATTCTGTACAGCGCATCAACGCAGTCCGCATCTCCGTGTTCATTTCGGCAAGAGGCAAAACCTCCGAAAACAGTCCGCCGTTCACATAAGGCATGTTCAACAGGCGTTCGTCGAGATTCTTCTGGCGTTGTTCACGCGGGGTATCGAGAACCTGAAAGAGACGTGCAAGGTGTAGGCCGAGATCAGAACCATCTGAGCGCGACTCGTTTAGGAGGTATTCCGTAAAAGTATTCGGATCAAAAATGCCCGTGTCTTCTGAAAAGAGGCAGAAAAGAATGCGTACAAGGAAGCGTTCCAGTGCGTGCCCCGTGTAACCTCCGGCTTTCATGGCGTCGTGCAGTTGTCCCATGACTTCTGCTGCCTTGATGTTAATCGGGTCTTCATGCGCAAACGTGCGGACTTTATAGCCGGGGATGAAACCAAAGAGACGGATATGGCGATGGAGGTCTTTCACGCGAATTTCCACTCGCTGGACGTGCATGCCGCAGAAAAGGGGCAAATCAGTCGCGTCATCGGGTTCAAGGTCGAAGAGTGCGAGCCGATCAAAGTCTGTGACGATCACATACCGTGGGATTTCATCATGTCTACCTTCCCGGGCGAGCGATTGAAGATAGTCGAAAGCCTGAGATTCGGCATGGTCGAGGCTTTTTCCGAGGGATTTGTGCTCGACCAGCAAACGGCCTTTCCAGAAAAGATCAATATACCCATACTGATTGTTGATCTTTCTGACAGGTTCCTCAAAGGTCGCGACACTACGCCGTGGAATGCCAAACACATTGAAGAAGGCATCCCAAAAGGATTTGGCTTCGGCATCTTCACGGGTTTCTCCAGCCCATTCACGCGAGAATTGGACTGCCCGTTGCTTGATCTCATTCCATCCCAATTGCATGGGTGTCTTTCTTTAAGAATTTAACAAAAATCATTTCGTCTGGCCTACGAGAAGTAGGACAAAAAACCAACAAAGAAAGTGTACTCCATGATTAGGTCGGTTGTCCAGTGGTTTCCCGAGAAGTTAAAAGACAACGAAATCATTCACTTATGAACCCGAAGTCGACAATTAGGGGATAGTGGTCGGAGGAGACTCCCTTGCCGATTCGGCGGTCAAAAATGCCAATCGTTTCCGAGTGCAGACAATGGTCGAGGGGAATCAAAAAGGGTGGGATATGGCTGGGCCAGCTCGGTTGATAACCAAACCCTTTCGTACTGTCGCGAAGCTTGGATTGCTTCAAGAGGTTACGGAAGTGACTATTCCACGGGGTGACATTCAAGTCGCCCAGCAGGAGAATAGGATGAGGCGTCGTGAGGAAATAGGGAAGCTGTTCCAGGTGCTCGTTTCTCTGGCGCGAATAGTCGGAGCCGAAGGGCGGGAGGGGATGGGTGGCCACGATGCAAAACTTCCGAAATTCTGCTTCTGCCGTAGCAATGATGGACGGCACGCCAGCTTCGCCGATCGTGAAAATCCGTCCGTCCTTTAATGGATATTTACTATACAGCGCAATACCGAAATTATCTTCCCTGGGTTGAATCAAGCGGTGCGGATAAGTGTTCGTGAGCCATGCCAGATCAGCAAGCCAACGCGCATTGATCTCTTCGAGGACGAGGATGTCAGGGGCTTCAGCTTCCACAACCGTGCGTACACGGGCCGCATCGCCTAGGCTCGTGTTGACGTTGAGCAACATAGCCCGGCCAAATAACGCATGGGGATCGAGGGTTTGTTTGCCAAAATAGAGAGGAAGGACAACGGCCAGATTTATGAAGGCTAGCCAGAGAAAGGTCGCAGACCAGGTGCGATGACGGCCGATCCCCAAGAGAACGGCGATAACAAGAAGCCCAAGAAAGTACTGAACTCTGAAATGCGAGAAGAGGTCGAAGAACCAAGAGAAGCTGCCAAAAAAACCGAAGATCGTCGCAACGGAGGCTATGGCGCCAGACAGTTTCAGAAGTCCCCATGCCCATGATCGGAGTTGAAGGGAGAAAAAACGTAATGGTTTATCAGTCATGGGGATTGAATATTTCGATGTCATGCCGTGCGGCTCTGTTGATCAAAACTGGTTTTAAGTGCAGTTTCGAGTTCTTGAGCTGTGGCAGCGCTTTGAAGCAGTTGGACGTTTTCGCGCTTGGTCATGCAGCGGGCAATGGTTGCAAGTGTTTGCACATGGATGTCTTCGGTGCCAACAGGGGTGAGCAAGAGGAAGACGATATGGACATGATGGCCATCCGGCGCATTCCATTCAATGCCCTCTAAGGATTTTCCAACGGCGAGTAGGGGTTCTTTCAGTGCCTCGACACGCGCGTGGGGGATGGCAACAGTGGAGCCGATCGCAGTTCCATACTCGGCCTCTCGCGTTAGGAGCTGGGTGATTAAGGCGTCGCCGGTCTTGATGATACCCGCCGTCT
>CAYWNP010000193.1:0-3536 GCA_964459675.1 uncultured Akkermansia sp.
TATAATCGTAGCCAGTTCGGGCATCAGGCGTTGAAAATCGCGCACGTTAAACGTATAAATGCGATCTGCCTTTGCTGCTCGAGCGCAACAAAGCAGTAATCCATCATAAACGACTCCCCCGGAAGCCCCTTGTTGGACGCAACTCATAACGGCTTCCTCATACATCTTTGCCGTCACATTAATGCATTTAAAATAGGGTAGGATATTCGTATCGATAATGGTCTTAGCCTCAGATGGGACAATCCTTGGTTGCAATGGCAGATTGGTCAAGACAGAATAGAGTTCTGCAACACTATGCGATGAGATAAAGAACTCCCCTGCTCCATTTTTTGCAGCCTCCAGAACAGGGCGTGCACGATTGAAATAGGGGTGATTGCGTACGCACGCCGCAACCAACACCGAGGTATCACAGAAAAATTTCATGACGTGTGCCCCCAAACTGCACGGGCTCGCTCTTCGCGATCCATTGACACCGCATCCAATAAGTGATCTGCGGGTTCTCCCTCATGGACATAAAGACCCTTCTCCATTTTGAGATGTTCACCCACATCAACTGGATAAAGTGTAATCGAGTCATGCCCGACCTCCAACTCTAACTCAGAGCCCGAGTGCAACTTAAACTGGCTACGTATCGCCTTGGGCAACACCATCCGTCCAGCACGATCAATTGAAAGTTTCGTTTTCATACCATTTAGATTACCAAATGGTATTTTAGATGTCAACCAACGACCTGCGGCCTAAAACCTACACCCTCTTAAGATCGTTGGAACGGGCTTCGAGTTCTGTCCAGCGGGTGAAGACGGTTTCGAGTTCTTTTTCCGCCTGTGTCAATCGCGTCTGGGCGCGTTCGAACTCTACGGGTGACTTCTGGTAGAAACTCCCGTCGCAGAGCTTTTCGTGCAGGGTCTTGATTTCCGCTTCCAATTTTTCAATGACTGCGGGAAGTTCTTTCAGATCGCGTTGATCCTTATAGTTCATGCGATTGGAAGAGGTGCGGACTGCGGGCGCGCGTGCTTCGGCTGCGGCTTTACTGGCCGCTTGTGCTTTTAACTCCAACTCTTTGGCGCGCTGCGCCAGCCAATCCGCATAGCCGCCAGGATAGAGATCCACCGTGCCATCCCCTTCCATCACAAAGGTGCTGGTCACCACATTGTCAAGGAAGGTACGGTCATGACTCACGAGCAGCAAGGTACCTTCGTAACCCATCAACTGTTCTTCGAGCAGTTCAAGGGTCTCAATGTCGAGATCGTTCGTAGGCTCGTCCATGACCAGCAGATTACCCGGATTCAAGAAGAGCTTCGCCAGCAGGAGACGGGCGCGTTCACCGCCCGAGAGGGCGCTGACCGGTGTGCGTGCACGTTCGGGCGTGAAGAGGAAGTCAGCCAGATAGCCATGCACATGCTTGCGGACGCCACCAATAACCAGCTCCTCCCTACCCTCCGCGACATTTTCAATGACGCTCTTGGAAAGATTCAATTGGGCACGCAACTGGTCGAAAAAGGCGATCTCCACACGCGACCCTTCATACACGGTCCCGCTCGTTGGCTTCAGGCGACCGCAGAGCAAATTCAGGAGCGTGGTCTTCCCAGAGCCATTCGGACCAATAATGCCGATACGTTCCCCTCGGAAGATCTTATTGGTGAAGTCATGGATAATAGGTTTGCTCCCTGGATAGGCGAATGCGAGATTCGTAATCTTCAAGACCTGAGCACCCGAGGAACCGCCCGCATCCAATTGCAAACGACTCGTGCCGGATTGTGTGCGGCGTTGTGAGAACTCCTGACGAAGCTTCTGCAGGGCCATGACACGCCCCTCGTTACGGGTCGTACGCGCCTTGACGCCGCGACGGATCCAAGCCTCTTCTTGCGCAAGCTTCTTGGTCTTGCGTTCCCAGAAAACCTCTTCGTCATTCAATAGATCTTTTTTACGCTGCAGAAAGGTCGCGTAATCGCAATCCCAGCCCGCCAGCTGCCCGCGGTCTAAGTCCAAAACTTTTGTCGCCACACGTTTCAAGAAGGCACGGTCATGCGTCACGAAAAGACAGGCGCAACGGCTCCTGCGCAAAAACTCCTCCATCCACTCAATGGACTCGATATCCAAATGGTTCGTCGGTTCATCCAGTAACAGCACATGGGGGTCTGACAAAAGCGCATGCGCCAGGAGGGCGCGACGGCGCATGCCGCCAGAAAGCGAATTAAAGAGCTGGTCTCCATCGAGTCCAAGCTGCATCAAATAACGTGCTGCGCCTGCATGGTGCGTATCATGCAGGTGATGGGGCAACCCCTGCTCCACGATATCCAGAACTGTCCCGTCCAAATCCGTCGGCACATCCTGTGTGAGATAGGCGATGCGAACACCAGGCTGTTTGATGATTTCACCCGTATCCGGCACTTGCAAGCCGGCGATAATTTTGAGCAAGGTGGATTTTCCCTCGCCATTTCGCCCTGTAACGCAGGCGCGATCCCCCTCTTCAATCGAGAAACTGACATCGTCTAAGACGAGAGGTCCGCCATACTGCATTGAGATATTGCGAAGTGAAAGTAATGCCATAAGAATAAGTTAAAAGTGAAAGGTTGAAAGTGAAAGGTTGAAACAATCTCATATTCGCGTAGGGAGGTCAAGCACGGGAACAAACTGACTGGCAACTTTTTCCCGCAGAGGCGCTGAGACGCAGAGGAGATTTTTCGACAGGATTTTTAGTATTTCCGACAGCTTCGCTTCGGCGAGGAGAAATGGCAGGATTGATGTGTTGAATTTTAATCCTCAAAATCCTATAAATCCTGTCAAAATAAAGAGCAGGCACAACCCGCAACGATCAGGACAAAACCCCCCCAGATGCGCCAGGTGGAGAGACGAAAGAACCACGGGGATATCAGAAGGCAGACCAGCAATACACCACATGAGATCGCGACAGGCCAATCCGAAAGTCCATAGACACTCCTAATCCCCAAGATCAGCGCGCCTGTTCCCATGACCATTGAACCCAAAAGAGTCTTCAACTGCCACACACGCAGCTCCTTTTGAGAGGAGACAATGACATCCTGCGGATCATGGGGAGCGAGGAGGAGCATGGCTGCGATGCCGAACAAGATCCATCTCAGAACCGGCCAAGCGCCACTAAGCTGGGAAGCCACATCGTCCTCCATGCACATCCAAGGAAGCACGACAACCAATCCCAGTGACAGTGTAAAAAGAACGATCCAACCCCTGCGCAAGAAGACCCATGCGTGCGGCATCAGGACATCCTCACTGCAATAGGGACAGGTCGCGACATGAGGCCAAGGAGGATGCCTGCCGCACGAAACACACTGACCTTGCGAATGGCGGATCATCATCTTAGACATCGCACAGCTTCACAGCATCACGCAGACTCTGCATGGCATCTGGCTTTTTGGGGGAGAACTCCTGCCCCAGGAAGCCTGTGTAACCGCTATCGACGATTGCCTTGGCAATCGCGGCATAATCCAATGTCTGGATTCCGGGATCAATCTCGTTACGGCCGGGCATACCTGCCGTGTGGTAGTGTCCCCAGCAGG
>CAYWNP010000194.1:0-3456 GCA_964459675.1 uncultured Akkermansia sp.
GAATGTGGATCTACGACACCTAGTCCACTCCAGACCCAGCCTATTAACCCACAATCATACCGTGGACCGCCTCTCGCTCTATCTGTCGCTCAGGGACAATCCTGATGAGCGTATAGAAGCCGTATTAAAAAGATTGATAAAGGAATACACATGGTAAAGGGACTTGGCAAAGTGCCAGCGGTGGACTGGCACCAATTTCGCTTAGACGTCGAGGCTCTCTTCAAAGAACTTCATATTCCAAAAAAAATCTAAATATTATCCAAAGCAAAATTACTGCAAATTTGTTGAAGCCAGAGGCGACAGAAGTGATGTTGAAAACGGGCACTCACTCCGATCTGGCCTGCTATTTCTTCAAGCGGTTGCAGATTTTCTCGGAGGCCGAGTTCGCATGCCGCGACGATTGCCGCTCTATCCCCAGTAGTGATAATCATCGCTTTGGGGTCTTGATCGGCACACCAGGCGAGTAATTCTTTCTCTCCGGCATCCAGTCCGCCGAAGCTTGGAGCCTTTATTGCGGCCTTAACACATTGAGGGAGGGTTATCTCATGGATCACCATGTCCTGCTTTATCTGTTGAGAATCAACTGCGATGTAGTCCGGATCACGAGGATTGCCATCTGCAAGTTCCTCACAACATTTGCGGACGGTGTGCAATTCGAAGTGGCTCGCCAACTGTTTCCAGCACTTGACCCGGTGCGCCTCAATAATGGCGCACGTATCAAGATAAACAACTGGTCGGCTTTTACCCATTCGATGTTTAGACTCCCGGTGGCACTGGGAGTCCATGAGACTTAAACAGCTCTTTTAAGCCTCCGCGTCCCGTGACCCCCAATAATTTAATGAGACGCATGACAGACACATCCGCCTGATCCAGTGCCTGGCTTGCGCGTTCCATAAAGTGACGCGAAAAGAGCGCAGGAAGTTCGCCTCCTTGGTTTTCTTCGTCCCTTTTTAAGATCTCCTCGTCCGTAATAAATCCAAGGCTTTTCAGCCTGCACCCCAGCGCCCAGGTGGACACATGCAGTTTTGTCGCCACCGCAATAGACCATGCTTTGAGCTCGAGGCCTGTCTCCTGGCGTGCCTCCCATAAGGGCTTTAACACGTGACTTGGCATCAAAAGCGCACTTGCAAAATTATCAGCAAGTTGCTCCACCCTTTTGGCCTTGGATCCAGGGGGTGACTCACGATCAACACGCTGAGGCGGAAGCGCATCCCACGTTAAAACATGGAAGAGCTCATGCGCCAAATCGAAGTTGCGGCGGCCCTCCGAATCTTTTCGATTAATGAGAATCGTGTCAGACCCCGCGATTTGACACGCGGCGCCTGAGATACCTACGGGCATGTCCACAAAGAGGACAAGAACCCCCAGCTTTTCTTCAATCATCGAAATCAACCGCGTCGCAGGAATTTCGCCCAGATTCCATTCTTTGGCCAATGCCTCCCCAGCGTTTTGAGCGTCTTCAAACATAGAGGTTTTGGTCAACGTCAACTGGAAGCGCAAAGGACTGGCTTCAAGCTGTTGGATTCGAGCTTGTTCACGCCAGAAGGCAATCCACTGTCCAGCAGTTGACTCAAAGGCTTCTAACTCGCCATCGGCAGTGCCTCTGGCCCTGAAGGAGAAACGGCCTTCCCCCTCCAGCCTGAACGGATCAGTGAAGAAATCAAGATCCCGGTTCAAGACAGCCATGAAATGCGTCAGCTCCTCAGCAGAGACCTTACGCGCTCCCTTTTCAATCGCGGTTATGGTTTGCCGATCCCTGAAGCCTATCGTTTCCCCTAGTTGCTCTTGTGTAAGCCCCATGGCATCCCGGGCCATTCGAATCCTCATACCGACCCGACTTGCAAATGATTCTCTGATTGCAGAACCCATACATTACTCCTTTTAAATCGCCTCCAGTATCTCATTTCATTTCAGAAAATGCAAGACTATCTTTCATTTTGTTAAATGTTGTATTTTAGCTTTTACCTTATCCCTTTTAACTTTCTCCCTGGCACTACCACATACCCCTCTCTTGGATCGCCGTAACACGTGATTTGGCTTCGCCTAAAGGCATCGGCGGCGATGGTGCAGACAATAGCATGGAGGAGGCCCTAGCCGTGGTCCGCGCCGCACATCCCTACGTTAACTTCTGGAAAGTCGGGAAGCTGAACCACAACAAAGCAGTCGAATCCCTCGTGGACTGACACCCATTTCGCCTCGACGTCGAGGCCCTCTTAAAAGAACTTCACATTCCCCGAAAGCGTTACTACATCAAAGCCGATCTGCGGAAAGCGTGAGGCGGATGTGGAATGGAATCTTGGAAGGGTGGTGCGTCTATGTCCTGCATCCGAATATGGCTCCCAGACATGTTGCCGTAAAAAAATTACGGCAAGTATTGCAATCTGAGGTTTACGATGGTATAATACTGACCTTTCATAACTCCTATAAGGATCGTCATGCTTACCGAATTCAAAGTCAAAGGGTTCAAAAACTTCGAGAATGAACTTGTTTTTAACCTGCAGAATGCTCGTGAATATAGCTTCAACCCTGAAGCCGTCAGGGATGGTGTCGTTAAAACAGGCTTGATTTACGGAGCCAATGGTTCCGGCAAATCCAATATCGGATATGCAATTTTCGATGTTATTCATCACTTGACGGATAAAATGCCCGGCACCTCGCATTATGTCTGTTACAAAAACTTGAATACTAGAAATGATGATATCGAGTTTGCCTACACGTTCAGGATAATGGACTCAACAGTTGTTTATCGGTATACGAAAATTTCATTGGATACAGTAGTTAAGGAAACTGTCTCTGTCGACGATGTAGAGGTTATCCATTATGACCGAAAGGACAAGGGGAGTCCTATAGTTAATTTGAAGGGAGCTGAAACGTTGAACGTTGATTTGTTCGACAAAAAAATGTCCTTTGTTAAATTTGTAAAGAGCAACACCCAATTGGCTGACAACACTGTAAATGGTGCCTTTCGTAAGTTTCTGGAATTTGTTGACGGGATGTTATTCTTCGCCTCTCTGGAAGGAAACGATTTCATGGGTTTTAGTTCGGTGAAGGAATTACTTTCCGACCGTATTGTGGAAAGCGGTACGTTAGAGGTTTTTCAGGAGTTTCTTTGTCAGAATGGTGTAAGTTATCAGTTGGAAAAGGCTAAATCCGCAAACCCTGATCAAAAGTGGGATATTAGATGCAGGTTCAAGAATGGTACAGTTGACATCTTTAGCATCGCTTCACGCGGAACGGTGTCACTTATGCTGTTATTTTATTGGCTCGTCCAGATGAAGGGAACAAAAGGGACGCCTTCGTTTGTGTTCATTGACGAATTTGATTCTTTCTATCACAGTGACGCGGCGCGGCACGTGGTAGATGAGCTGAAACGGCTCGACATGCAGGTTCTGCTGACTACTCATGACCAAACGATTATGGACAACGACTTACTCAGGCCTGATTGTTACTTTACTT
>CAYWNP010000195.1:0-3456 GCA_964459675.1 uncultured Akkermansia sp.
ATGGATGTCTGTAACCCTGCCGTAGCAGCGACCCAGTTTACCGCTTACATGGCCTTGTCGAATTTAGTCCTCGCCTATAGTAACCTATGGCAGTGTGGCTTCGTCAAATCCCTTGGGTATCCAACGATCTTTACAATTGATGCATGTATGGGTGTCCTTTGCCTCTTCGTCCTTCCCTTTATGCCGAGTCGTCAAAAGCCCATCCCGGATATTCTTGCGCTCGGACCTGAAGCGATGTTGGAGGTAGCAAAGGTATGACCGAACCCTTACAGTTTGCGATGAACTCGGGCTTTAAGCTCTTTTTCATCTTTTGTCCTTTCTTGACGGTATCCTTATTTTTAGGGATTACCCGTGATTTTAAACATGCCCGTCGTCAAGCCTTTGCGCTGAAGGCGACCTTTGCGATTGCTGCGCTCTGCCTGTCGTTTTACTTCTTTGGCTCCATTATCTTTGCCATCTTTGGGTTGACCTTAGATGCCTTCCGTATTGGGGCAGGGGCGCTCCTCTTTCTGACGGCGGTAGATCTTGTTCGGGGTAGGACAGAAGAACCCAAAAGAGCCCAGAATGAGTCGGATACGGAGAAGGTGGTGGTTCCCTTCTCATTTCCGATTGTTGTCGGTCCCGCAGTCATCGGTGTCTTATTCGTGATGGGTGCTGATGTGACTACCCCTACGATGAAAGTGGCTGGCGCGCTTGCAGTCTTGGTGGCGGTGCTGGTTCAAGGCGGTCTACTGTTAATGGCGACACAGGTTGAACAGTGGATGGGAAAGACAAATCTGGCCGTTTTTAGTAAAATAACGGGGATCATTCTTGCAGCGCTTGCCAGCCAGATGATCTTTACGGGAATTAAAGCCTTTTTGGCGTAACACGAAACAGGGACCTTTTTTAAAGGAGTAACTATGGATATGCTTACAGCACTCTCGCCACTGGATGGCAGATATGCCTCAAAATTGACAGACCTCGCGCCAATCTTTTCCGAGTTCGGATTAATCCAGCGACGTGTGGCGGTGGAGATGGCGTGGTTGGAGGCTCTTTGCGATGCCGAACAGATTCCAGAGGCTCAGGCGCTGAGCGATGAGGAGCGTCTGGTGTTATGGGCTATTGCGAAGGATTTTTCTTTGGATGATGCGCGCCGTGTGAAGACGATTGAGGCGACGACCAATCATGATGTCAAAGCAGTCGAATATTTCATCAAGGAGCGGTTCGCTGGAACCTCACTGGAGTCGCGTAGCGAATTTGTCCATTTCGCCTGTACCTCTGAGGATATCAATAACATGGCGCACGCGCTGATGCTACGAGATGGGCTTGCGGTGTTGCGTTCAGCCCAGAAGAAGGTAACCGAGACGTTGGCGGCTTTTGCACTGGAAACGAAGGATGCTGCGATGTTGGCCCGTACCCACGGACAGCCAGCCTCTCCTACGACACTGGGCAAGGAGCTGGCGGTCTTTGTGCATCGCTTGAACCGCCAATCCGCCCAACTTGATGCTATTGTGATGCCAGCCAAGATGAATGGGGCTGTGGGTTGTTTTAATGCACACCTTTCAGCCTATCCAGCCGTGGACTGGGAAACGCTTTCGCGTCGCGTCATTGAGGGAACTTTTGGCTTAAAGCAGAACGTGCTAACTACGCAAATCGAGTCGCATGATGGCATTGCTGAGTTGTTTGATGCCCTCGCCCGTTGGAATACCATTTTGATTGATTTGGATCGCGATATCTGGGCCTATATCTCTTTGGGCTATCTCGGACAGAAGACAGTCAAGGGAGAGATTGGCTCGTCCACGATGCCACATAAGGTCAACCCCATTGATTTTGAAAACAGCGAAGGAAACTTGGGTTTGGCGAATGCCCTGTTGGATCACATGGCTCGTAAGTTGCCCATCTCGCGGCTCCAACGCGACCTGACAGACTCTACGGTGCTCCGTAACATGGGAGTCGGTTTTGGGTACTCGCTAGCAGCTTACCAAGCCTCGCTCAAGGGACTCGGAAAGCTTAAACTGAATACGCTTCGCCTTGAGGAAGATCTTAATGAGGCGTGGGAAGTGCTGGCTGAGCCTGTTCAAACCGTGATGCGTAAGCTCGGCAAGCCAAATCCCTATGAACAACTCAAGGAGTTGACGCGTGGCAAGAAGATTACAGCCGAATCCATGCGTCAATTTATTGATGGCCTTGATATCCCATCCGAGGACAAGAAGCGGTTGCTTGACCTCACACCTGCGCGCTACATCGGAATTGCCAGTCAACTGGTCAGCCATATTCAGTAAAGGAAAGAGACTATGAGTACTCCCACCATTCGCTCGGCCGTTCTAAAAGATGCGGAACAGATCTTTGAACTGATTCGTGAGCATAAAGAAGATTTGATCTCGCGTCCCATGGGGGATATTATTCAAAACATCGATCGGTTTTTTGTGGCGGATGTGGGGGGGAATGCGGTCGCCTGTGCTGCCTACCAGATTCTCCCTGAAATTGGCGTGCCTGAACGCGCCTCAGTTGAAATCCAATCTGTGGCCGTTCATGCGGACTATCGCCGGAATCATATTGGCACGCAGATTGTGCAACATATTTTAGAGCGTATCAAAGTCTTCCAACCTGCTCAGGCCATCGTCTTGACCTTCGCCCCTGACTTTTTCGGGGCCCTCGGCTTTAGGCGCATTGAGAAGACGCAGGTTATGCATAAGCTCTACATGGGGTGTATCAACTGTACCAAGCATGCAAACCCCTTCACTTGCCCTGAAATCGCCATGGCGCTCGATCTGCGCGGATAGTTGGAGAGTGGGATTCGAAGGAATCGAGTGAATCGATAAAATCGACAAAATCGATTCAGTCGAATCAATCGATTTATTCGATTCCATCGAATCCTGACATCATCACCGTAACACGGCTAGGTGCCGTTTAGCTAGAAAATTTGCCATGCTCAAAATACACAAACACCTCCTGGCTTGGTATGACTCACGGACACGCGAGATGCCGTGGCGTGATCATCCGGACCCGTATGCGGTCTGGGTCAGTGAAATCATGTTGCAACAGACACAGGTTGAGACTGTCAAAGGCTACTTTCTTCGTTTCATGAAGGCTTTCCCCTCGGTCCAGGCTTTGGCAAAAGCCCCACAGCAGGACGTGCTCAAGGCTTGGGAGGGGCTGGGCTATTACACCCGGGCTCGCAATCTGCAAAAGGCCACCCAGCAGGTCGTCCAAAAGGGAGGCACGTTGCCCACCTCTTCTTCCGGATGGGCGGAGTTGCCGGGTATCGGTCCCTATACGGCTGCTGCTATTTCCAGTATTAGTTTTGGTGAGTATGCGCCTGTCGTGGATGGAAATGTCGCGCGTGTCTTTGCGCGTATTCTTGAATGGCGGGATGACTTTCAAAAGCTACCAGCGCGAGAGAAGCTCGCGGCGTGGCTCCAACCCTTTATCGAAAAGTCAAAGCGTCCCGGCGATTTCAACCAGGCGATGATGGAT
>CAYWNP010000196.1:0-3454 GCA_964459675.1 uncultured Akkermansia sp.
CCCAGCACTGCTGGTGGATGGCGCACATGATGCCGTGGAGCTTCTGATCCACTTCTTCACGTGTCCAGCTCAACCGGATGGAGTTCTGGCTCATTTCAAGGCCCGAAGTGGCCACGCCACCTGCATTTGCCGCCTTGCCGGGACCGTACATCAGCTTTGCCTTGAGGAACTGCTCAACCGCTTCTGGCGTGCTGGGCATGTTCGCGCCTTCGGCGACCAGCTTGCACCCATTCTTGATGAGCGTCTTGGCATCGCTGCCGTTGAGCTCATTCTGCGTGGCGCTCGGGAAGGCGCAATCACACTTGACGGCCCAAGGGGTCTTTCCAGCGGTGAACTGGGCCTTCTTGAACTTCTTTGTGTAGTCGCTGATGCGGCCGCGCTTGACGTTCTTGAGGTCCATGACAAAGGCCAGCTTCTCAGCGGTGATGCCTTCTGCGTCATAGATAAACCCACTGGAGTCGGAAAGCGTGACAGCCTTAGCGCCGAGATCGTTGAGCTTCTCAACGGTGTACTGCGCAACGTTTCCGGAACCGGAGACTGTGCAGATCTTACCAGCGAAGCTTTCCTTGCGTGCCTTCAACATCTCGTCGGCAAAATAGACGCAACCATATCCTGTTGCTTCAGGACGAATCAGCGAACCACCCCAGGTGCGGCCCTTGCCGGTCAGCACGCCTGTAAACTCATTGCGCAGGCGCTTGTACTGTCCGAACATAAAGCCGATCTCACGGCCGCCCACACCAATGTCACCAGCAGGGACATCTGTGTCGCTGTCCACGTGACGGAAGAGTTCGCTCATGAAAGACTGGCAGAAGCGCATGACTTCGTTGTCAGACTTACCCTTCGGATCAAAGTCGCATCCACCCTTGCCGCCGCCCATGGGGAGTGTGGTCAGGGCGTTCTTAAAGATCTGTTCGAATCCAAGGAACTTCAGAATGCTCTGGTTCACGGTCGGGTGGAAACGGAGACCGCCTTTGTAAGGCCCGATCGCGCTGTTGAACTGGACACGGAAACCACGGTTGACCTGGAAGTTGCCCTTGTCATCCTGCCAAGGTACGCGGAAGACGATCATACGCTCCGGTTCCACGATGCGGGACAAAATATTCTGCTTCTCAAGAATCGGACGAGCCTTGATCACGGGCTCCAGAGATTCCAGCACTTCCTGCACGGCCTGCAAAAATTCAGGTTCGTTTGCATTGCGCCTGCGGGTGTTTTCAAGTACGGTCTGAACATAACTCATGTTAAACAACTCCTCTTTTTTAATTATTAGCGAAAAACGCTGTTGTTTAATAATAGCAACTCCTGTGCCAGACAAAAAAGTAATGGCCTGAGTCATCGCAGAAAGGACGGTTTTGTAATGAACGTGGATGTCAGGCGGCCGTAATAGTGTGCAGTCGGCGGTTGTTTGTAGTTCCGCCTTTAGGCGGCAGCGGTGTCCAGAGTCCTTGGCTGAGTCTTGCGTCCGGGGTCCTTGCGTCTGCATCAACAGTACCGTAGTCCCGTTGTGCCGTAGTACCCTAAATTCCGCGCAACATTATCTAAAAGTGTATACCTTGACAAAAATAGCCGACAAATATGTAGTATGTCAAAATTGTCGTCAGCTAAAAGCCAAACTCAAGCTGGCCTGCGACCACGACTTTCCGTCCTGTGGTAAAGGAGGCATCAGAAGTGTCGTAGACCACGAAGCGGACCGAGGGGAAGCGCTGGGCCAGTTCGAAACGGATGTACTCTTCCACGGCCCGTACGTTTGCTGGGTCGTCGTCAGAAAAACCTACGCTGATGGGCTTATGGACGCCGAGGCGCTCGATGATCTTGAAAAGATGCTCGAGAAAATCGCGGATCGCGAACTGTTTGCGGGCCTCGGAGTGATTGATATCAGGGACTTTGCCTTCGGCCAGTTGCTCAAACTGGGGAGAGGTGACGGCATGGTATTTGTTTAGGGAGAGGTAGTAGTCCAAAATTTGCCGGTCGGTCATGGACTCGTTGGCAAGGGGTCCGTCAAAGCTGACCACATAGCCCCGCAGGTTGCTGATCATGGCCGCTCGCTCTTCAGGGGTGAGGACGCGTTCGATAAAGAGTTCGACTCCCCGTTTTAAGGTTTCGCTGCGGTGGCCACGGGCTGTCACAATGGCGAAGATGCGTCCCTCGATCAAGGAGTTCTTAAAGGTATTGAAGCTGGGGGGCGGTGCGGTTTCGCCCTTGAGCAAGGCATCTATCGCCGTACCGGCATCCTTGAGGAAGGTACTCTCGTCCGTACTGCCAAAATCCCGGAACTCTCGGAAGGCCTTGGCCCAGTCTCCGTCCGGCGGGCGGTAGTTGATATGGTCACTGCGAATGACGGCGAAAAGCGAGGTGGAGACCAGGTGGGGAACCCAGGAGCCATCCTGGAGTTTGCGCTCCAGATGGATGTGCGTGGGCATGTGCAGGATGTTGTCGTCCCAGTCAAAGATGTAATATTTCAGATCCCTGTCGGCGACTGAAAGATTAGCGTTTTGTTTCATAGAAAAATAAGGTATTCTTGTTGCCATGGAAAGTCAACCTCCAAAAAAAAGAAATCAGACGGCACTGGTCACCGGCGGAGCCCTCAGGATCGGTGCGGCCATCAGCGTTGCACTCGCCAAATCAGGCTGGAATGTGGTCGTGCATGTCAATCAATCGCGTAAACAAGGCGAGGTGCTCTGTGAGACGTTGCGGACGTACGGCGTGGAAGCTTGGCTTGTTGTCGCGGACATGGGGCTTCCTGGGGCTGCAACCACCCTCTTTGAGGAGTCATGCAGACTCGCCGGCCAGCTGGATGGGGTCGTGAACAATGCCGCGCTCTTTTCACTCAAGACGGAAATGGCCGATCGGGAGCGTGAGAGGCTCTTCAGGGTCAACCTGGATCAACCGGTTGAACTGATTCACAGTTTGCACGACCATCTGATCGCGCGAAAAGCCAAAGGAGCCGCAGTTAACCTTTCGGATCAGCGGATTTTCAGAATCTCGCGTGAAGAGGCGACGCCCTATGAACTTTCCAAGATGTTGCTGGCAGATGTGACGCTGGATGAGGCTCGGGCGTGCGCCCCGTTCCTGCGGGTGAATGCGCTGGCTCCGGGGGCGGTGATTTCGCCTTCGGAAACGAGCAACAAAGAGGCGGCAGGACGCTTCCTGCTTGAACGCCGCCCAACGCTCGCAGAGGTTGCTGAGGGCGTGCGCTGGCTACTCGAGGCTGAGTCGGTCACAGGCCAGACGCTCTATATTGATGGTGGACAACACTTGGTGTAGGGGTTTGAATAACTGTATCGCACAAAGGCACAAGGACACGAAGAAGAGAATTATTCCTAGGTTCCTGAATTTCTTTGTGGCTTCGTGGCTTTGTGCGTAACATCATAGATAAGGGATGGAAAAACGATGAATTCCGTGTTTCTGGTGGTAGTCGCTGCATTGGTGCTTGTACTTGCTTATCGTTTTCTGGGGG
>CAYWNP010000197.1:0-3444 GCA_964459675.1 uncultured Akkermansia sp.
ATGATCAGCGCGATTAGGTTCCCCATGTTTTCCTTTTAGGAATATCCCGGCACCCGTTAGAAAGACTCTTGAGCCGTGCGTGCAATGATCTCCTCCTGTAACTCTTTGCTAAGATCACAGAAATAGTCACTATAGCCAGCTACACGGACGATCAGATCACGATGTTGTTCAGGATGCCGTTGCGCCTCACGAAGCGTCTCGGCATCGACCACGTTGAACTGCATATGATGACCATCCATTCGGAAATAGGATCTCACGAGCTGAGCAAGCTTGTCAATGCCCTCCTGCCCACGCAATGTGCCTGGCAGGAACTTCATATTCAACAACGTGCCGCCTGTGCGAAGTTGATCCATCTTTGCGGCAGAGGCAATAACAGCGGTCGGACCATGACGGTCAGCACCCTGCACAGGAGAGATCCCCTCTGAGACAGGTTGGCGAGCTTTGCGTCCGTCAGGTGTCGCGCACAGCACGAGCCCGAAATAGATATGACACGTGGTGGGGAGCATATCCACATGATATTCCCCTCCACGCAGATTTGGGCGGCCGTCAATGGCGGCATACAGCGAGTTAAAGACCCGCTTCATCAGATCATCCGCCACATCGTCGTCATTACCATACCGAGGCGTCTTGTTCCAGAGTTTCAGACGCAGGCCCTCTTGATCCTTAAAATCGTTCTTTACAGCATCCAGAACGGTAGCCAGAGTCTCTGTCTTATTTTCAAAGACATGCGTCTTTAAGGCGGAGAGGCTGTCGGTAATCGTCCCGATGCCCACGCACTGGATGTAACTGGTGTTATAACGCGCGCCACCAGCATTGTAGTCCTTGCCTTTCTTGATGCAATCATCGATCAACACGGAGAGGAAGATAGCAGGCATCTCGGTCGCATACAGCTTTTCAATGATCAGGTTCCCCACCATCTTGATGTCCACGATATACTGCAACTGCTTTTCAAACGCCGCATAGACATCTTCAAACGACTGGAAGCTCTTTGGATCACCGGTCTGCAACCCGACCTGTTTACCTGTCCGCAGATCCAAGCCATTATTCAAGGTCAACTCGAAAATCTTGGGTGTGTTCAGATACCCTGTCAGGACGTAGGCCTCCTTGCCGAAGGCTCCGGTCTCGACACAGCCGCTTGTTCCGCCTTCGCGCGCGTCTTGAATGTTCTTGCCGACGCGCACCATCTGTTCGACCACGCCGTCTGCATTAAAGACGGACGGATAGCCATACCCCTTACGGATCACTTCGCAAGTCGCCTTCAAAAACTTGTCCGGATTCTTGCGGCTGAGCTGGATATTGGACTGCGGCTGGAGCAGATGAATAGAGTCCACCACTTCAAGCATCAGGTAGGAGAGCTCGTTCACGCCATCTTTTCCATCCGGCAGGATGCCGCCGATATTGATATTGGTAAAGTCGTTATAGGTGCCACTTTCCTGCGCGGTCACACCCACCTTCGGCGGAGCTGGCTGATTGTTGAACTTGATCCAGAAGCACTCCAACAACTCACGCGCGAGTTCGCGCGTCAAGATACCCGCATCGCAATCGCCTTTGTAGAACGGATAGAGATAACGGTCGAGATGGCCAGGGTTCATCGCATCCCAACCATTCAACTCTGTAATGGTGCCCAGATGCATAAACCAATACATCTGTAAGGCCTCACGGAACGTGCGAGGTGCATTTTCGGGAACCCAACGACAGGTCGAGGCTATCTGCAGCAGTTCCACTTTGCGTGGCGCCTGTGTCTCTTTGGCCGCCAGTTGCTCAGCCAACTCGGCATGACGGTGCGCAAAACAAATCACGGCATCGCAAGCAATCGACATCGCCGTCAACTCTTCACGCCTCGGCACGGCCTCTGGATCGGTGATGAAATCTAAAGCCGCGATCGCATTCGCAATATCCTGCTTAAAGCCTGCCAGCCCCTTCGTATAAAACTTGCCGTCTAAGGTCGTATGACCGGGCGCCCGTTGTTCCATGAACTCCGTGAACAGGCCAGCGCCATAGGCCTCCCGCCACGCTTTCGGAAGCCTTTCAAAGATCTTATCGCGCATGGTCCGTCCACGCCAAAAGGGAATAACTTTCTCCCGATAGGTTTTTCGGTCTTCTTCCGTTGTGCGGTAACTCGTCATCGGACGCGAACCCAGGATGCGAATATCCTCTTCGCTGTGGCAGGTGAGTTCCGGATAGGTCGAGACCGCCTTGGGAGAGGGACCGCGTTCCGCCACAATCAGTTCACCCTCACCGATAAAAAGCGCTTGGTTCTTGTATAAATGAGCAAAAGCCTTCGCTCGCATGACCGGTGTGGAATATTTGCCAATGTTTTCCTGATAGAATTCGGTGATCAGAACCGCTCGCTCGGTTGACAACGTGGGCACTGCCTCGAAGCTCGCCTGCCTTAATTTTTCAACACGTTCATTCATTGTTATGACTCCTTCTTCGCTCGCTCGTCAAGGCAACATTATTGCCACAGCTCTCTTCAAATCATAGCCTTAAGACCACTTGCCTTAAAGCACGCCACCAGCTCCGCCATGCGCTCCTCCGTGGGATCCACGGTGGGTGGCAACTTACATTGCAACCCAAACCTTTCATACTTGGCCATGGCCACTTGATGATGTGGCAATAACCATATAGGTGGAGGGTTCCGAAGCTGCAACAAAAATCGTATCGTTCCCTCGATGTTGGCTCGTGTATCCGTAATCCCGGGAATGATCGGCATCCGTAGCTCAATTAAACGATTAGTATCGCATAATTTCTTAAGGTTTTCAAGGATTCCGATGTTGGATACGCCAGTAAATTGGAGATGCTCTTTTTCATCAATCAGCTTCAGATCAAAAAGAAAAAGATCGGTTAATGCGGCGACCTCCTGGAGGTGATGCCACGGGGCATAGCCACTCGTGTCTACGGCTACATGGAGCCGCTCCTCTTTGCACTGCACCAGAAGGGACTTCAGGAAGTCAAATTGCATCAGGGGCTCGCCCCCTGAAAAGGTAACCCCTCCCCCCGACTCGTCAAAGGTGAAACGGTCACGCAAAACCCGGGCCATGACGGCTTGGTCAGATATGACCTCACCAACCGCTTTGCGTGCCTCCGCCGGACAGTCCATCTTGACACACGCTTCGCAAGCCAAACAGAGCTCCGTCTTATACAAAAGCTGAACATTCGGAGATATGCTCTCCGGATTATGACACCAGACGCAACGCAACGGACACCCCTTCAGGAAAACAGTCGTGCGTATCCCTGGTCCGTCATGAAGCGAAAACCGTCTCACATCAAAAACAATACCCGTCATTTTAAAACTGTCCTTTTTGTAACAAAAAAAGAGCTATTAGAATACCTTTCCCACGCCCTTCCGTCAAGCGAGGTTTAATAACATAAAAAATGAAGCATTACTCTTTGTTGATCTGCCTGGGCGCAGTTCCGAGTTCTTTAAGGAACCTAGCTTTTTTC
>CAYWNP010000198.1:0-3410 GCA_964459675.1 uncultured Akkermansia sp.
CTCCATAACCGCTGCAGTCAGCGCAATAATCGGAATCGGATTCTTGTCAGCCCTAATACGTTGAATCGTCTCAAACCCATCCATCTCTGGCATCATCAGATCCATCAAGATCAGGTCGAAGTGCGTTTCGGCTATTTTTTCAAGAGCCACACGTCCATTCTTCGCTATCACAGTCTGAATACCTGTAACCTCCAAAAGTCCGACAATGACCTCTTGATTGATCATATTATCTTCTACGATCAAAACAGTAAACTTCTTGAAATCAGGGTAGACGATCGCAACATCTTTATGCTGTCCGACATGCAACAGTTCCCACTCTGGCATAACTGTCACACTTCCTTCCAGTTCCAACTCAAAGTAAAATGTACTTCCTTGTCCGCGTATTGAATCCACGTCAATATGTCCGCCCATCAACTCAATCCAGCGTTTTGCAATGACCAACCCCAGACCGGTTCCACCATGTTTCCGTGTCGATGAGGTGTCCGCCTGTACAAACGGATAAAAGATTGACTGGATGTGCTCTTGCGTGAGACCTACGCCCGTATCATGCACCTCAAAACGAAGGAGATAACGGCGCTGATCATCTTTTGCTGGAGGACGAAGCAATTTCACACGAAGTGTCACGCTTCCTTTTTCCGTAAATTTAATCGCATTGCTCAACAGATTAGCAAGGACCTGGCTTAGACGGAGATGGTCGCCAACCAAAAAACGCGGCACATCAGGGTCTACTTGAAAATCGAAACCAATTTTCTTTTCAGCCACGAGCACACTGAAAATGGAATTCAACGGTTCTAATAATTCCTCTATGGCAAATTGGCGAAGATCCAGCGTGAGTTTACCTGCTTCCATCTTTGAAAGATCTAAAACGTCATTGATGATTTGCAGCAGCAAACGGGACGAAGAGCTCATTCGATCGATATAACGTTTTTGCAAATCCGTCAGGTTCGTCCGTTTGATGAGATCACTCATCCCGATCACGGCGTTAATCGGGGTCCTTATCTCATGGCTCATATTGGCTAGGAAATCGCTCTTAATTCGCATCGCGCGCTCAGCCTCCTCCTTGGCTTGCTTGAGGGCATCTTCTGTACGCTTCCGTTCAAGAATATTCCACAACCCCTGCATAAACAGGGAGAGCTGGCTAACATCATCTTCCGTGTACTCAGCAACCTTGTTCGCACATCCTGCCAAAAGCACAATCTTTCCATTCGAAAACGTCGGGACACTGACATGTCGAGTCATCATCACATGGCCGTCCGGGAGGCCACGTTTTAAACCATTTTCACCTACATAATTATTTGTAATAATGGCCTTTCGTTGCCGCACAGACTCACCCCAAAGACCCGTCATCTCTAATTTGAAACCCATGGGCTGATCTGTAACCTGACACGTTTCCATTGCAGACTTTGACCACGCATAGAGCGTGAGTTCATCCTCTAAATCATTCACGAACGCAAGATAGCCCAGTTTGCTTTGGGTCAAGACAATTGCCTTTTCCAGGGCGAACTCTGAAATTTCCCGCATCGAGGCATCCGTCATTCGGCCAAGTTCGAGCATCGCTTCCAAGCGTTCGCCATTCGCGCGCACGAGTTGCTCTTCGCGTTTATAAACCGTCATGTCACGGAACGCCAGCACGGCACCGATGATTCCTCCTCCATCATCACGAATTAAAGAGCAGCTACAGGTCACGGGGCATTCAGTCCGCATCTTTGAAATCAAAACGACGTTACCTTCAACATCGCGAGGCCAACCCGTTTCTAAAACGCGGCTGACTATATTTGGAAGCACCCGTTTGGTCTTTGGATTCACAAGCTTAAAGACTTCTTTAATCTCATGTCCATTGGCTTCGTTGGACTTCCACCCCGTCAATATCTCCGCCACACCGTTCAAGCTTGTCACGCGTCCCTTCACATCACAGACAATCACGCCGTCGTCAATGGAGCGTAGGGTTGCGGCCAAATGTTCTTCACTCTTACGCAGCTTATAGGTTCGATCTTCGACCAAGCGTTCTAATTCTCGACGGCGGTTCATGATCACTACCTGAAGTACACAAATGATCGAGGTCAAAAACATGCCCATAAAAAATGTTAAATAGCCCATATAACTATTTGTGGCGTGAGACTGGAAGCGCTTTGTCGCAATGGCGGTAACGGCATAGGAGTGACCAAAGACAAAAACCGGCCTTATATGCACTAAGGAATCAATGGCCATTTCCGGATGATTATGTATCTGCGTATTAGTTTCCGAAACACCCTTCTCACCCAAGGCTGCAATACTCACCACCGCCTCGTTTCCAACCTTTAGGCTCCTCGTTAAGGTATCCAGCCGGACCCGCGCGGCAACATATCCAATAACACCGTAAGGGGGACCTTTTTCAAAGACGGCCCGAAAAACATAAAAACTACGCCCATGTTGTCCCAGTAACTCCGAATCCAAAACATCCGTTGCCGTTGGCATACGGCTCTTCGCGGCCACATCAAGCGTACGATGAATCTTTAAATTGCTTCCAAAGTCGTAACCAAGAGATTCTTCATTTCCATCGAGAGGAGCAAGCTGACAAACAGGATAGTAGACTTCTCGCTCAGACACAGGGCGTTGTGACCCTTTTTCATCTGGCTCCCATAAACTGAAGTTTGTACCTTTTTTCTCAGCTACGGCTCGTTCAAAGCGTTCTTTATCCACACGCGGGACAGCGACAATCCATAACCATGCGTCAACCGCAACATCCTGAGTCAAGTGTTCGGAATAATCTCTAAACTCGCTATCAGACACATATCCCGAACATTCATACAGTTTTGCAAAGCCTTCAAGCTCAATATTACGAAGCGTGTGAAGCGTTTGGGCTATCCTGCCTGTCCATTTAGCAGATAGCCGCTCAAACTCCACTTGATCGGCCTCCTTACTACGCTGTTTAACGAGGACTACAGCATAAATCGTCACGACAAACCCAACGACAAAAATAAATGCGGGTTCAATATAATCCATCCAGCGATAGGCCTCTGTTCCTTTTACACTTCTCCACAAAAAGATGCGTTTCGCTATTAAAAGAATAAGGACAAGGACCAGAGCGAGTATCATTGCAGGAGCACAAGCATCTGCCAAAAGACTTATCCAAAAGGCAATCCCCTCCCCCATCGTTAAAATCGCAAACACCTCGCCTGTCTTCGGATCACTAATCGGCACAAACGCAGTGACGACTCCTTTCCTATAACATGCGATTCCACCTTCCTCATAGAGCCTATGTTCATCGATTAAATGAAGCAAGAAAGTAGAGCTGGCTTTATCCGTCCCCTCTGATCCCAAGACCCTTTTTGAGTTCAAAGGGTTGCTGTCGATCAGAAAACGAAAACAACCTTCTGAGTGGCGACAAAAGATCGAAACGTTTTCAACATCACCATACACCTTCATCACAT
>CAYWNP010000199.1:0-3403 GCA_964459675.1 uncultured Akkermansia sp.
ATGGGATGCTAGTGATTACTCTTGTTATTTTACAGCAATGCCGCCTGCCTTCCATACCTTCACAGGTCCGAATATACCGCTGGACTCCAACTGGGTTTTACCGCCGCTTTTGTATTCTTGAGAAACGTAGCTCTGCCTTTCAGAAGGTTTTAGAGCCGCGTCTGCAATAAGACGGTTCCTCCATGTGTTTGCAACACGGACACAGAGCCTGTTTTCACCTTTGCGGACGGCGTTTCTGACATCGATCTCCCATGGCCTCGTCCAGATTCCGCCAATATTGACACCATTTATCTCGACTTCGGCAATGACTCCGACGCCGCCAAGATCCAGTACGATTGAATCTCCGGCTGGCTCTTCCGGCAGATTAAAGCCGGTTTCGTAAGTTATTGTGCCCGCATAATTGCGGATGGCTGCATTTGTATGTGCTGACAGGTCGATAAGTTTATCCAGAATGACCGATTCCGGTGCTCCCTGACCGTTAAAGCGCAGAGTCCAAGGCCCGGAAAGAACAGACAGTTCCTTTCGTGCCGGCGTGTTCGAGTCTGCTGCGCCTGAAGCGTCTGATGCGATTTTCCCGCTTAGAACGACAAATACGCTTTCAGAGGCATCCAGTTTTAAAGGTATACTTATGCGCCCTTCCTTTTGCGTGAATGCAGACGCTTTGCGCACTGTTCCCTGTATCGCATCACAAAGCCAGGGCTGTCTGCCTGACTGTCTTAATAGTGCCTTGATATCCACTGCCCGATCGCTGGTATTGGAAAGGAAGTAAATGTCAGAATCAGCAATAGCACGGTGTTTAAAGACAATTCCACCTTTCTTGGCAATTCCTATCCTTCCTGAACCGGCGGCGGCACATATCAGATTATCTGCACCTGATACCTCCGCATCTGGAAGCAATCCTGTGATGCCGAACACTTCTTTCAGCGAAAGGCCATCGATGACTCGGCCAGCTCCGTAGGTCTGCTGTTTTACTGCATTGCCATCGACTTTACCCCAGAGCTCATTGGCGCAGGTGCTTACTTCTTTGTCAGATTCCGGATAATTCTGCAGTGAAGGGCTGACTGACGGCTTGGGTCCGACAACCGTAGCACCGGCTTTTACCAGACGCTGGATCGCCTTGACGACTTCCGGACGCATCTCAGCCTGCTTAGGGAGGACTAACACGGAATACGACGGGCCGTTTTTAATGGAAATCCTGCCATCCTTGACGGAAGCAGTATTGATCAGGACATCCGAGTTTATGTAGTCGAAATCATAACCGTCAGGCAATCCCGGTTCCCTTTGTCCTTCCATTGCAGGTGCATTTTCCCCGATATAATAGGCCACGTCGATAACCGGAAGACCGGCCTTGAGCATCACAGTTGACCTGCGCATGTAATCAATGAAATGTTTGGACTGTTCGAACCATGTGTTGTGCCGGTTAAATTCTGTCCCGAACCACTGTATGATACCCGGCTTCCTTTCGTCAGGCTGGTGGATGTAGACGTGCAGTATGAAGTGATTCACGCCGGCGCCATAGACCCAGTCGGTCCAATGCTTCAAGTCTGCCGGGCTCTGCGTGAAATTGCGTCCCGAAGTGAATGCCTCCGCATAGACATCGTTCTTCCCGTATATATTTGCACAGCTTGAAGCGGCCCGGCATTCGACGTTGCCGAGCGGATTTCCGATTTCCCAGAACTCTCCTCCGACCTGGTCTGTCTGTGAGCCGTACAAAAGGAATTCCGACGGGAATCCCCAGTGACCGTAATTTTCCAGCCAGAGTATGAGCTTGTTCTCGGCGCATATCTCGCGCAACCCTCCGACATAGTCGTAGGCTATAGACTCAGCCACCAGCCTCCGCCAATCCCAGAGAAATCTGTTTGAAATATCAGGAGTATCGACAAGACGCCCTGTCAGGACAGGGAGATATCGTGAAGGCGAATACCCGTAGCGCTTCTCGAACTTTTCAATAAAGCCGTCAGTACAGTTCTGAGGGCCGGTTTCGTAGCTGTCAGCGATGACATATTTCAGCGCTTTGCGGTCCGGTGCCGGTGTGCGCCGGAGGAATTCGCCGACCATGCCATCGAACAGACTGCGCACATGCTCGCGGTTCATCTTATCGACCTCCAGCCCGGCACTCTCCGGACTTGCCGGTGCACACATTGTCCCTATAGGTATCATACCTGTGCGCAAGACGACCCACTGTCCTTCAGGAGCATCCCAGACAAGCTTTCCTTCACTGTTCATGTGTTTGCTCAGGTCGATGACTTCAGAGGATTTCACAGCCGTTCCGGCTCCTGCATCACCCTGGGACTCCCAAATGTAGCAGTTCCACGGCGGCTTTGTCGAAGGGCTGGTCTCGCCTAATTGTTTGCGGACATAATTCGCCACAACGGCTCTGCTGCTAAGTGCCATTGAGGAAACTGATATAGGCTTGCTGGATTTCAGTTTGATGCGGAAGAACTTTGATTCAGTCTGAGGAAAAGGGACGAGTATAGGATCTTTTCTTTTTGGCCCCTGATGTCCTCGCTCTTCGGAATGTCCGGCTATCCGGCGGTATTTAACTCCATCAACAGAACATTCGATTGTGCATTCCAATGTGTATGAAACATCAGCCGTAACTAACCAAAGGCTCTGGACCTTCTCTGTTTTGTCAAACTGGATATTAATATCCAAGAACTTGTTGTCGGTTTTGACAACAGAATCTGATGAGTCATCGAACAGATTTTCGCACTCCTTGATTCCCGGTGCAGAAATCTTTGCGCGCTTCATCAGGCTGTCATCAGCTTCCGTTAACGGCTGGCGGAAAGCAATTACGCGGACATCCTGAAAATCAGCTGCTGTGAATGCAACCCCGGCTTTGACAGGCTTGCTGCCGTCTATGCTCGGGAAAGTGTTGATTTGCGGGACAGGAAGAGTCATGTCTATCTTTTGTCCGCCGCTCACCACTGTCTCGCTGCTGGCAAGGTATCGCATCGATTGCGCTGGCTTGACCCACGGAGCTCCGGACTGAGACCAGCCTGGGGAATTGAAGAACCCTATCTCTACTCCACAGCGGTCTGCCTCTTTGACAGCCCACTGGACGGCTTCCCACCAGACCTCACTCATAAACTTCACATCACCTACCGGCGTATCCGTCGGAACGTTATGGTCAAAGATGTGCCCGATATATGCCCTGCCTATCCCTACCCGCGCCATTGCTTCAAGGTCTTTTGTGATGCCGCTCTTGCTGATGTTGTCATTTATCCAATACCAGTAGCAGCCGGGCCGTGTATCCGGTGCCGGTTGCCGGAACGCATCAGCCAGCTGGATCAGCTCAGCCGGCAACTGTTCTTTGACCTCACCGTTCGCAGTGGTGCCTGATATCAGGAGCGGGCCAGAAACCTCGGCGTAGACGTCAAGACTCCGCATAAAGCCTGCAATG
>CAYWNP010000200.1:0-3387 GCA_964459675.1 uncultured Akkermansia sp.
TCGCGCATTCGCGCATTTCCCCCAATTGTCCAATGTCCAATGACGACCCCTCGAACTCATGAAACCTTCATTTTTAAGTTGCCCAGACATCTTTGAAGCAGTGTCAAGTGCGCTGGCCTGCGAAACCAACCTCAAGGTTGCGATTGTCTATGGCTCATCGGCTACGGGTATGTTGCGTCGGGACAGCGATGTGGACGTGGCAGTTCTCTTTGCGAAACCACTCAGCGTGGACGAGCGTCTTGCGTTGTGTGAACGACTGACCGCCGCGACGCGTCGGGAAATTGATTTGGTTGATCTCTACAGCCTTGGGGGCGAGATCCTGCATCAGGTTCTGACCAAAGGGCGTGTCGTGGTCAAAAATGATGAAGGGGCCTACTTTGGACTCGCCCAGCGTATGGTCTATCAGCGGCAAGATTTTATGCCCTTGGTGAGGAGAGCGCAACGCGAACGGATTGGGAGGATGATGTATGGATGAAGATTTAATTTTGAGTAAGTTTGAGAGTCTGTCGAGATGTCTTGCACGCATCGAAGAGAAGACACCGGTGACAGCAGAGGAACTAAAAACCGATTTGGACAGACAGGATATCATTGCGGTTAATCTGGAACGCGCCGTCCAAACCTGTGTGGACATCGGGATGCACATCATCAGCCAACGGAATCTTCTGTTGCCCGATTCCATGGCCGAAACATTCCTATCATTAGCGGAATTAGGGGTTATCGACAAGCATACGGCAACAGTGATGGGCAAGACCGTGGGTTTCAGAAATACTGCTGTCCATGCCTATCGAGCCATCAATTGGGACATTGTCTTTAGCATTTGTACCAGCCATCTGGATGATTTTCGTTCGTTTACCCGTCAGGTTTTAGCTGCAATCGAAAAGGGAAAAACCGTTTAGAACTTCTCCTATGCCATCGCCCACCCATGATCTGCACGTTGTTTTCGACTTGGTCTCCAGTACTCTGGCGGACGCAGGGGTTGAATGCTTGTTGGTGGGTGGGTTTGCGGTCAATTACTATGGTTATACGCGCAACACCCTGGATGTGGACTGGATGATTGTTGCGGAGAAACGGGATACGGTACAGGTTGTGATGAAGCGCGCGGGATTCCAAGATATGGCGGTTCATGAGAACGTGATGTTCTTCCAGCGTCCAGGTACAGCGTGGCGTGTAGATTTTTTGCATGCGGACTCGGACACAATAAAAGAATTATTATCACGGGCGGTGAGCGTCGTTGTCCATGGGGCAAGCGTGAAAGTGCCCATGCTGAACGATCTGATCGCCATGAAACTCTTTTCACTTGCGCAGAATCCCGAACGTCGGATGGGAAAGGACTTGCCGGATATTGTCCACCTGACCCTTTTTAACAAACTGGATCTCGAACAGGATATCCACCCTCTCGCTACGCGCTATGCATCGGAAGCAATCTACAAAATAGTGTCGGATCAAATCAAGGCTATGAAATAGTTCTAAAGTTCTAAAATGCTAAAGTTCTAAAGTTGTTGCCACTGGCAACTTGCTGCTTGCGATTCACCCTTTGCGACTTACTGTTTACGATTCACAATTCATAACTGCTCCATAACTTTAGAACTTTAGAACTCTCGAACTTTAGAACTGACTTATTTATGACAAACGAAGAGTTTAAAAAGCAATTAGAAGAGAGAACATTGGTGTTTGCAGTTGCTGTCATGAACTTCCTTTATCAGCTTCCAAAGCATCCTTTGTTTTCGGTCATTATCACACAGTTGGCAAAGTCCAGTTCCTCAATGGGCGCTAATTATCGAGAAGCAAATCGGGCGGAGAGCAAGCCGGATTTTGCGCACAAGATTGGTGTTGTTGAAAAAGAGTCAAGTGAAACAGTCTTTTGGCTGACCGTTTTAACACGCGTCTCTTTTCTTGAAACTCACTTGAAACAAAATCTCCAGCCTTTGTTGTCTGAGGCAATAGAACTTCTCAAACTCTTTTCAACAATCAAGCGTAAATCGAGTCTATAGTTCTGGAACTTTAGAACTTTAGCATTTTAGCACTTTAGAACTTCTTTTAACCTCATGAAATTTCCTGTCTATCCTGAAAGCGCGGCACGGGATGCTGTTCAATCGCTCCCTCGCCTGAGCATGGATGAGTATCTGGCTTTTGTAGGAGCCAACATGTTGCAGTGTGATCCCGAGAAAGCCAAGCTTCAAAAGAAGCTCGAAGAAAACATCCAGGTCATGTTCAGTTTTCAGAATCGCCCCATTTCTCCTTCAACTTTAGAACTTTAGCACTCTCGAACTTTAGAACTTCTTAATCGGCTGCACAACGATTAAGCCCCGATTGTTTAACTCCATTAGGTAAAGGCAGGACGATGAAGATTTATCATGGCAGTACGATTTGTGTGTCCGAGCCGCGATTATTAGCGGCAACAAGAAGGCTGGATTTCGGTCCGGGATTCTATGCAACATCGGACTTGAAGCAAGCCAAGCAATGGGCGCTGATCAAGAAAAGACGTCTGATGGCTCCTCATGCGATTGTTTCTTTTTATGACGCCTCTGCGGTGTTAAATGACCCTAATCTAAAAATGAAACATTTTGCAAAAGCCGACGCGGAGTGGCTTGATTTTGTAATGGCTCATCGTACAGAAGCCGAACCGCCCGCTGTTCAATATGATGTTATTCGGGGGCCAGTGGCCAACGATACGTTATATGAGACTTTGGCCTTGTATGAGAGTGGCATCTTGACACATGCCGAGACCATTGTCCGGTTACGAACGCATGAACTTGCCGATCAGGTCGTTTTCACGACACAACAGGCGCTTAGCCTATTACGTTACGACGCTTGCGAGGAGGTCACCTGATGACTGCCGTACAATACCCTCTCTTTTTTGAACTCAAAGTTGAAGGTCTGGTTGAGGCGTTTATGCAAGTGACAGGCAAGACACTCAACGAGGCCTTGTCCATTGTCTATCATTCCCAAGTCTATCGCGTGTTGGAAAGGGAAAACACAAAGCTTTGGCATCACAGTCCACAGCTATTGCTCGACTGCCTGAACAGCGAATTGCGTACTGGAAGACCGGAGTTTCCCGATGAGTGAAAAGAGCGAAGCGAAAGTTGTGCGGTTTGTCGTTTTTTGTCTTGAGGCATATAAGCGACACGAAAACTTGCCGGGGGCGGATGCCGCCGATCTGTTTATCCGGTATGGTGTGACAGAGTATTTGCAGTCCGGATATGATGTATTGCATACCCTTGGAGAGTTAGCGTTGGTTGCCGATATCCGAGACTATATCCAGCGGAGACGTTCCTGACAGTTGAATTGTAGAATGTAGAACTATGACCCCTCGACCCCCATGGCAAATTGTATAATGTCTAATTACGACCCCTCGACCCCCCAAAAACCTTTTACCTTTCCCCCTCC
>CAYWNP010000201.1:0-3381 GCA_964459675.1 uncultured Akkermansia sp.
TCCCTGCTAAAAGAGCGGCGCTAATCCGGGTGGTGGAACGGGTAAAGAGTGCATCAGCATCGCGCACGTCCGCGATGGTCAACTGGCGTCCGTCGCGAGCCAGAACTTCGCCCAGCGTGCTGAACGCCTCTTTTGCATACGGCATATTTCGGTCGATTACAAGCTTCATAAGCATTATCTCATCATTTCATTGTTGGAACCACAAAACCCACAAAAAGCACAAAAGCTTTTTCTGTGTTACTCACCTTCTGATCAAACTCATGATTCGTGTGGTTCGTGTCATTCGGATGCTAAAACTATTTTCCGTTCCACCCTAAAAGAACTGCATACTCGTCTTCTTGAATTCGGTGGAGGAGAGGAGGAGTTCGCCTTGTTCGAGGCCTGCTTCGCGGGTAATGCGCTGATAGAGCGCGAGGGTCTCTGAAGCTGAAGGGGTGTGGACCATGGCATAGAGTCTGAAGGGGAAGTAGGCGGTCGGCGGACGCTCATAGCAGTGCGTCACCTCCGAAAATGCGGCTACACGGCGTCCGGCCTCCTTGATGGTTGCCTCGGGAACCTCCCAGCAGCACATCCCATTGGCGGTGAAGCCGATTTCGCGGTGACGCAGCAAGAGAGCGATGCGCCGCAGGACACCCCGTTCCTGCCAAGCTTTGAGTTGCTCAATCAATTCGGTCTCGGAGAGTCCCAGTTGAGCGGCTGGCGCCTCAAACAACCGGCTGTTCAGCGGAATGTCGCCCTGCAGGAGGCGCACAATCGCCTCTTGCTTTTCATTCACGGACTCCACCAAACGCGTATTGAGGTCGGTTTTAGTGCGCGGTTCGACACGCTCGTCGCGGTTGCGGGTGCGCAGGTCGAAGACCACATCGATTTTGAACCGTTGTATTGCAGGAAGCTCATCAATCCCGTAAGGCGCACAGGCCGTGCGCAGGGCATCAAGCGTCTGGCTGAAAAAATGAGCGGGCGCGGCAAGGGTGAACCAGAGGTTAGGGCAGGGCCTGTTGGGCTGAAGGGTTGGCTTGCGCTCATAGCAATGCGTCACGCCAGGCTCTGCCGCAACAACCGATACGATCCGCGAAAGCTCCTCTGCCGGAATGCGCATGGCGCAGAGCGCACTGCGATAGCCGAGGCGACGAGCATCAAAGACAGCACCAAAACGCCGCGCATCGCCGTCAGCAAGCCGCTGCCGGATAAAGGCGAGGACCTCCTCTTCGGACATCCCTTGCGCCTCGGCCAGAGCCACAAAGGGGCGTTCGCAAAGGGTTATTCCCCTCTGCAACGCAACCAGCAATCCAGCTTCTTGTTCAGTCAAATTCATGGGTTCAGGGTCTTCATGCAATTAACACATTCACGCATTCACGCACTCGCGCATTTCTTTACAGTCCCATATCCTCATTGACGACGAGTACGTGGATATCGGTCAAGGTGGGTTTACGATCAAGGATTGTGGTAATGCGGCAAATACGCTGGGGGGAGTCGCAGTCCGAACAGATACCCGTGACTGCGCAGGGGGTCTGTTTGCTGAGGCGCATGGCATTCGGCGGTGAGGCCCACTCTTTGATACGGGCTATGGCATCCTCTGCAGAGCCGTCGACGATCTTGTTGCGTCCGACAACCACAATGACCTTTTTTGGACCGAACATCATGGAGGCCACACGATTGCCATTGCCGTCAATATTGACGAGGACTCCATCGAGGGTCACGGCGTTGGTCCCGGTTAAAAAGAGGTCGCACGTGAGCTGCCGGCGCATAGCAATGACCTTCTGCTCGGGTGTCAGGTTCGGGAAGCCATGGTTGATGATCTCCTTGCCCTGTTCCGTGAGGGCGATCGTCAGGTCGAGATCCGCAACGGAGAGCGAGCCGCCGAAACCGACGTTCTGCGCCTCTTTGGCCTGTTCGAGGATATAGGCGGCGGCCTCCTCGCCGTTGACGCAAAATTGGGCTTTAAAACCGCGTTTCGCCAACGACTCGACGACCTTGCGGCACTTCTTCTCCATTGTCCATTTCACAAGTTCAAGCGTTCTGGGTGTCATTTGTTCTCCTTTGGGGCTGAGCCAATCTGCTTAGGTAAAAAGCGCTGAAATTTTCAGCTTTGCACCACAAGCTTCAAAATACCGCGAAAGGCTCGCAATGGTGACGTTGGATGTTGCCATGCGTGACACAGCCGATTGCGTGGTCCCCATCCTTTCAGCGATTTGGGATTGTGTCAGCTTTGCTTGACGACGCGCTTTTTCCATGGCCCGCGCGACTTCATATTCATGGTCAAATTCAGCGGCTACTTCAGTATAACCGTGACTCTTACGAATCTTTTCAAGCGTTTGCTTAGTTAGCAATCGCATCTGATCAATATTCTGAGTTTTAGTTTTATTCATAATCCTAACCTCTTTTTGATAGTGATAGCTTTGTTTAACTCCGAATGAGGTATTTTCTGTCGTTTTTTCTCGTACCCATTTAGGACATAAATATAATTTCCTGTATCATAGCAGTAGAAAAACCTTACATTCTGTCCCTGTGTGATTCGAATTGCGAACAAATTCTTTTGTCCTTCGATTTTCTCGGCATATGGAGCAATTAAAAAGCCTTCTTCGGCAAGGGTGTCAACACAGCGGGTAAATCTCTGCTGAACACCCAGTTCAAGGCTAAGAAGAAAGGCTTGGGCATCTGAGGTAAGAAGGACTTCTTTTTTCATTTAAGTTTCCATAATATAGCAGATATGCTATACAACGTCAATTCGTAATACAAGTGTCTTTAAAAGCATCTTAATGAAGGGGAGAGAGAAGGGGATGGAGTTGTATCCGGTTCTGAATTAAGGCGTCTCCGAATATTCAATATCCAATGGAATACGCAAAACTTTAGAACTTTAGCACTCTCGAACTCTAGAACTTCCCCCAACATCCACCATGAGGCGGACTTGGCGGACGAGGGTTGTTCCGGCAAAGGCGCGAACAGCCTCTTCAATCTGGTGTAGCGCTGTCCGGCGCAACTCAAAAAGGTGCGTGCTGGAGGGCACATAAACGTAAAGAATGTTGTTTTCCCACTTGCCTGGATGCGTCAGCTTGGCAATAGCAGGTGGAACAATGGAGGCCCAGTTCTCAGAGAGGTCGTCAATGAAAGGACTCTCTTGGATGTTGAGCTTCTTAAGGGTCGCCTCCATGATCTCTGAAAAGGGGATCACAGGTGGACGCAACTGGGGGGCATCCTTATCAACCGGGAGACCGGGGATAAGAGTGTTGAAAAATGCGGAAACCTGCCGGTTATGCTCGATGTCGCGCGGGGTCAGGGTGCGACGCACAGGATTGGGGACCACTTCAAAAGCATCAGGGGTCGGGACAAAGGAAAAATCCCCTGTCTCCTCTTCAACTTCCTCTATTTCAGCCTTTCCAT
>CAYWNP010000202.1:0-3368 GCA_964459675.1 uncultured Akkermansia sp.
TGGAATTGAATGGACTCCGCAAAGTGAGTGTCACGCCCTTGAGCAAGATGGAAACACTTGCCGCAAACTGTCCCAGAGGCATCATCTGGTCAAGAAAACCGGTTCCCTTGAAACTTTGCGGGTCGACTTTTGATCCGGCTGATTTCAGGGCGCACCTCAGGGAAACGCTTGAGTTCGGATCAAACCATTTCATTGAGTTCATCTTCCGGGACACAAACCTGTTGACAGGTAAAATGGAGAAGAGAGTTGCTGAAGCCTGCCGGATTGTGAGGGAAGTCACAGAACATCCGGAGCAATGATGCGGTTTGAGGGCACAAGGGCGGCGGTGGATGCCGGCGCCGGAAACAACGACGGAGCATAGTTCTGACCCCGCAAGACCAGAAAAGCGATTTGTTATTTGTTAAATAATCCTGAAAAAAGTGAAATTCTTTAGAAATATAAATATCAATAAAAGCACCCTAGTGGTATGCCTTATTTACTTTACCATTTTTGCCGGATATGGAGCTTTTGGGCAGTTTAATCTTTATTTGCTAGGTACAGGACTTACGGCATTTAAAGTAAGTCTAATTACCGGAATGGTTCCTTTGGTTATGCTTTTCACCCTTTCTTTTTGGGGTATGATTGCCGACCGTTTTGGAAGAAAATATGTGCTTCTTATTGTTCTCGTCTGCGATAGTGCCATAACCCTTTTATATCTCTTGCATGGCGGTTTTGTGTACATTTTTTCTCTAACGTTCCTTTATGCTGTCTTTTCTAATCCAAAAAGCGCGCTAATGGACAGTGTCACAATGGACTATGTGAATAGTCATGGAGCAACGGATTATGGCAAGGTCAGACTCTGGGGTGCGGTGGGGTTTTCAGTTGCTTCTTTTATGGTGGGTTATTTTATAAGTGAAAACAATATCAAAATTTTATTCCCTATTACTGCCGCTATTAATGTCGTTGCGGGTATATTAATATTTAGCTTCATGAAATTCGAGAAGAATGGAAATGTTGACGAATCAATCAATTTCAAGAACCTGAAATTCCTTTTTAAAGACAAAATGGTTCTGCTGTTTTTTATATTAATTGTCTTTTTTGCCATCTTCAGTTCTCCATTTTCGGGGTTTTATAACTTCTATTTGCAAGACATCGGTGCATCGAATAAAATTGTAGGTTTGGCATTTAGTATAATGGCCATTTGCGAGTTGCCTTTCTACTTTTTCGGCAGCAAAATTGTAAAAAAATATGGCTTTCAGAACGTGCTAATGCTGTCAATGTTGGCTACTGGTATTCGTATGTGTGGTTATTACTTTATTAGCAATCCTTATCATGCAATTATTCTCGATACCACACATGGTATTTGTTATTCACTATTTGCAGTTGCGGTAGTAGAGTATATTTCGAATGCCTTGCCTGATAAATGGAGAGCAACGGGTATTGCGCTCATGTGGACTGCTTATAATGGTATTGGCTTGTTTTTTGGCAACTTATTAAATGGAGTCTTGTATGATAATTTCCAGGGTAAAGGAATGATGCTTACTCAAGGAATACTTACCGCCTTAGTTGCAATGATTACCTATTTTGTGTTTGACCGAAGAAATAAGCAAAATGCATTGTTGCTGTCATAAAGGAAATCTCAGTCTGGCGGGGTCAGACCTCGATTGTCGACAACAGCTATTGACCTTAGTGAAGGATGTTTGATGTAAGCGCGCCGCCCGGGGCGGGCAGCCTTGCCGGCCCAGCGGTAGGGAGCCATGTGGCCCTGAGGCGCGCACAGCTCGCAGACGGACAAACTGACGGTGCGCCGTGTCGAGCTAACATATTGCATTGCAGATGGATACAAGTAGTGCAAAAAAACATGAAGGGGTTTGACGAAAGGCTGACTTTCTGCCATACTCGACGCGTTTTTATTGGCGCGGCAATGTGCAGGGCGTGAAGACGCGAGGGAAGGGAATGTTGCGTGTGCCTGAGTGGGTGTACGAAGCTTTTCGTCTTGCGAAAAGCAAGCAAATCAAGGAGTCCTAAAGTAGGAGATCGAAGATGAAGGAAAAAATCGTCGTAGTAGGCGCAGGCAGCGCCATGTTCACCCGCGGCATCATCCGTGACGCCATTATCAGAAACCAGGAACTTGTCATCGGTCTGGTGGACACCGATCCCGAGGCGCTCCTGGTGGCTGAAAAATTGACCACCAAGATGATTGCCGCCAAAAAGGCACCTATTACCGTCCAAGCCTCAACCGATATTCGCCAGATCCTGCCCGGAGCGACCGTGGTAATCTCCTCCATCGGCGTTGGCGGTCGCAGGGCCTGGGAGCAGGACATTGCCATTCCCCGGAAATACGGAATTTTCCAGCCCGTGGCAGACAGCGTCATGCCCGGTGGCGTCTCGCGGGCGCTGCGGATGATCCCAGCTACCATCACCATCATGGAGCACACACTGGACCTGGCCCCGCAAGCCCTGATTTTCAGTTACGCCAACCCCATGTCCGCCGTCTGCCGGGCCGCGCACAAGGCAACCGGCGCGCCGGTCATCGGGCTGTGTATCGGCGTGGTCATGACCGCGCAGTATCTGGCGCACCAGCTCGGCGTGGCCCTTCAGGAATTGTTTTACAATGCCGTGGGCATCAACCATTGCGCCTGGTTCACCGAGGTCCGCGTGAACGGCAGGGACCAGTTGCCCGCATTAAAGGAGATCGGCCGGAAAAAACTCTCCGAAATCCGCCAGGACATCCTGGGCGCCCACTTTCCCGAGGCAGGCAATCTGGAATTAGCCGAGGAAACGGACAATCCCTTTTCCTGGCAGCTGTTGGAGCGTTTCGGCGCTTTCCCCGCGCCGGGTGACCGGCATGTGACCGAATTCTTTCCAACCCTGTGTTCGGGCGGAAACTATTTCGGAAAAAAACTGGGGGTGGATGCCTTCAGCATGGAGAGGTGCATTGCCTTTGGCGACAAAATATATGAGCAGATGAAAGCGGACGCCTTTTCAACGCAACCGCTGACTGAGGATTATTTTGAAAAGGTCAGCGGCGAGCACGAACAGGCCCTGGATATTGTCGACAGCATCCGGACCAACGCCGGCCGGATCTATTCCGCCAGTCTGCCCAATCTGGGTCAGATTCCAGGCCTCCCGCTCGGCGCCTATGTGGAGGCGCCTGCCATCGCTGACGCATCGGGCATCCGCCATTTGGCCCAAAAGCCCCTTCCACCGGCCCTGATTGGACTTTCGGCGCCCAAGTTTGCCTGCGTGGAGACCATCGTGGAGGCCGCGCTCGAAGGGAGCAGGGAAAAGTTCATCCAGGCCTTGATCCTGGATGGGTGGGTCTCCTCCATGGACTTGGCTGCAAAACTTGCCGACGAATTATTGGCCGCGCAGGCGCCTTATTTGCC
>CAYWNP010000203.1:0-1450 GCA_964459675.1 uncultured Akkermansia sp.
AGCCGTAATAAGAGGGAGGGGGGCGGGCTTATTGTGCTCAAGCATGGCGGTTTTCCGCCGCTCTACAAGCCGAGCGGGCGCTACTTTGACCTGTGCGCGAGTGGCCGGCTCCTGGTGCTTTCGGCCTTTGCCTACACCAGCCGCAAGCAACCGCTCACACGCGAGCAATGCCTCGCCATGAACGGGTGGTGTGAGAAGCTGGCGAGAGAGCCGTAAGACCGCGCCAAGAAAGCTGCCAATAATGGCAGCAGCCGTGAGACCGCGTCAATAATGACGCTAAGCCGTAATAAGAGGGAGGGGGGAAAGGGAATATGGGTATTAGCTAAAAATTCGGTTGCGCTGAAAAAGTCGGTTGCTGATAGCTACTCATAACCAAAAGGTCTTAGTAATTTCTGGAAGTTATTATGGTGGTTTCAGCACGCAGGATCAATCCTGCATTGGAATTACGACTCCTCATCCGTTCTGCTGGGCACCTTCCCGGCTGTGTCGTATGAAATCACGAAGTGATGTGAGTTTGTCACGCACAAAGCCACAAAGGCATAAAGAAATCTAAGAATTTAAAGTGTTTCTCTTCTTCGTGGCTTAGTGGCTTTGTGCGATACAGTTGGCAGTCCGTTTGTTGGTGATTGGACACCGCTGGAGCGAAACAGCCCTACTATTGATTATTTAAATCAGCCGGGCGGTAAATAAAGGAGTCCCAATAGAGGCGGTCGAGTTCGTAGGGGTCGACGGGATCTTTTTCAATATCAAATGGTTCAGGCAGGAGGCCGTAGCGTTTCATCTCGCTCAGGTACTCCATGCGGGGACGGAACCCCGGCATGTCAAAACGCTTTACCTCATCGAGCCTCTTCTTGCCGGCTTCAATCATGGCGAGGAGTATGGTGTAGTCAGGATCTTCCACGGAGGTGAAGACAGCAATCCCGTTGGTGGTCATGCAGCGGCCGTGGCCTCCGGCCTCCTTGGCGAGAGGCGCCTTGAGGAAATAGGACTCCTCAGGCCGCGTCAGGTTGAAGAGCGCATGACGGCTGGACTTGAGTCTGGGGTCATCCATGGAAGGTTGCCAGAAAGAGAGTCCGTTTTCGTCACTCAAGTAGTGCGGGAGTGGCTTCTGTTTCTTATGGTGACAGGAGGCGCAGCGACGTTCAAAGGCCTCGCCGGCTTTTTGGGTTGTGGGCCACTTCTGGTCGTTGTTCATATTCTGCTCATTCATGATATAACCACCGATGGAGCCGCATCCGAGTGCCGCATAGGTGCCGGGATAGGGCGCGCTCGCATCGAGCCACAGGGCGATGGTGGCCTGCTCCTGAGGGGAGAGCTGGACCTTATGGTGGGAGCCATCCACCTTCTTCATGAGCGCGCTTCCGCCGCTGCCGAGCTGGTAGGGGGCGTAGTTGCTCCTGGCATAGTTGCGACCATCTGCGATCTGCCGATGGACGACGAGGGCGTGATA
>CAYWNP010000203.1:1550-3349 GCA_964459675.1 uncultured Akkermansia sp.
CGACGCCGGTCAAATGGCGGCCTTCGTAAATATTTTCTAAAAAGAAGCGGCCATGGGTTTCAGACCAGTCGGTCTTTTCGGCAATCACGATCTCCTTTTTCCGGGGCATGAGTGGGCGCGGCTCGTGGAGGAGACAGTTTGACATGGTGGCGGGCAGTGAAAACAGGTTGGTCATCGTCCCTTTGTTGTCGAGAACGATCAGGTCACGTTTTTGTGCGGCCATGAAGAGGTCGCTGCTGAAGGCCCAGGGATCTCTGAAGTTGCCGGTCTTCGTGAGGCGTTTGAGGTTATCCTTTTTGTCAGGCCCCTCCTTTTGCGAAACACGGGCGACGAAGCCCTGATGTTCGATACTGCCATGGCCAGGGGAGTCAATCATGAGAATATCCGTGGAGCCCGGGATCGGCTTTGCATCGATGTAGAGTCCACCCGGGTGCATGTTGCCAAAGAAGATGCTGTGCTGGGTTCCGTCCGGATTCATGGTCCAGAGATGGTGGTAGTCCACTTGGCTTCGGTCGACATATTCCCAGCGCATGTAGAGAACACGTCCATCAGGCAGGGGCCAGGGCGTGTTGTCATGCTCGATATTGGCAGAGAGGAGACGGATGTTTTTGCCGTCCGCTTCACAGCGATGGATTGTCGCGACTTGAGTCAGCCAGCAGTTGACCCAGCGCCGGCTGCGCGTTGAGACAAAGATGATGCCGCCGTCAGGAAGGTAGGAGGGCTCGATATCGTCAAAGCCACCCTGCGTGAGTTGACGCAGATTTTTACCATCGGCATTGATCTCATAGAGGTGGTAATTTCCCTCGTCTTTTTTGCGATAGGAGAAGAGGATGGTTTTTGCATCGTAACTGATGCAGGGATCGCGGACCGCGCCGTCAAGGTCTTCCAGCAGGCAGCGGAGCTCCCCTGTTTTGATGTTCCAGGCGCAGAGTCTGCCATTCTGACCAAAGGCACGTTTTTTGTATGGCGAACTGTAGTAGCTGATATTGGCGTACCAATGGCCATCGTCCGCGAGGCTGCGCGTCGCGAAGACGATCTCGTCAAAGGCGCCATACCGTCCCTTTTTCAAGGATTCAATCTGATCCGCCGAGAAAAGGAGGTTCGTTTGTTGTCCAAAACAGGTTGAGGCAATCAGAAAAAGGCCCAACAGAGGTATGCAAAAATTAAACATGTTTTCGAGGATTCTCTTGGTTACAAGCGCTTCTAAAAGCCCCCAACCGCTTGAAAATTAGAATATTATACTAAAGCAGTTGGTAAAAAAAGTAAAGCATCCTTTAAAAGCCAAGACGGTATTTGCATTTAAAATTTTTTTTGTTTGGGGTTGCGACGCCCTAGTCAAATCGGTATACTAATGAGCCAACTTTTGTACGAGTCGTGTCTGTTACACGTCTTGATGAACAAGAGGTTAAAAAAGTAGAATGAGGTTAGATCATGTCCAGCAAAAAAACAGCCCCCTGTAAATGCAAATGCGCATGCAAAACGACTGCCAAAACGACAGCCAAGAAGGCTGTTGCTGCTAAACTCCCGACTCAGCATCAAGAGCTGCTGACCTGGGTTAAAGATTTCGCCAAACTCACACAGGCCAAGAATGTGGTTTGGTGTGACGGTTCCAAGAAGGAATACAATGAGATGTGCGACATCATGGTGAAGGGCGGCGTCTTCACCAAGCTGAATCAGAAGAAGCGTCCGGGCTGTTATCTGGCCCGTTCCCATTGGTCAGATGTTGCGCGCGTCGAAGATCGCACCTACATCGCTTGCACACGTAAAGATGATGCTGGACCGAACTGCAACTGGATTGA
>CAYWNP010000204.1:0-3326 GCA_964459675.1 uncultured Akkermansia sp.
GATAACGACGAGGTCTGGGTGGTAATCAACAGTTTCAAAAGAATCTAAGTTAGGTGAAGAGGTGGACTTTATGAAGTGCTACACATGTGGAGGAGTTTACACAGAAATCAAAGGAGTTAAGTTTCGTATCGACGATAAGTTAATCGGAACTTTCTATGTTGAAAACATTTCCTACTTGGAGTGTAAGAAATGTAACGACCGGCTTTTTGATCCGAAAGAAGTAAAAAAGATTGAGATTGCGCGGAAAGAGAGATTGGAACAGGTGTTACAGAAAATACCTATCGGCGAATATTTGACAGCCTCCAAAACAGCAGAAATGCTCGGCATCACTCGACAGGCTTTGAATAAACATCGCCGAATCTCCCGTGGCTTTATCTATCAAATAGATTTTGGAGGCAAGAAGGTTTATCTCAAAAAATCCGTTGACCGTTTTCGCACGAAGGACGATGGACGTTTTGTCTTGTGCGAGCCAGACGTCGTACCCATTACTTACGCTGATATGATACCTGAAATCGATAAATTGGCACCACTAACTTGGTTCCACAGTAAACAGTCTAATCCTGTGAAGGTGGGCTTCATGGATAGCCCACATTTTGCCGGTTCTTTTAACACTAAGGAGGTTACCCATGCCATCAGCCAATAAAGAAATAGACGAGAAATTCAAAAACAACGAGAATTTACCTTTAGTTTTTGCCGATATTATTAGAGTGTCGCAAAGAAACGACGGGATGTGTCTTCTCCAATTTGCAGCCGCCACACCATCGACGGGTTTTACGGAGCAGACACGTGTAATCGTTCCTGGACATGCCATAAAAGGCTTGATCCAAATACTGGGGAACATGGATGCTAAAGATCCGAAGAAAGTAGCAAAAAGTTCTGATTCCAGTAGCACTAAATAGTATAGTGACAGACTATTTAGGAAAATCAAAAGGGTTTGCTTATACGGCAAGCCCTTTTTGATTTCTGTGGGATACTGTCGCGCCATCATTCCTGGGCAACTGGAAGCAGTATTGCGGAATGGCCGCCCTGCTTCCGCCACCGGGGGAAAGAATAACAAAACGCATTCATTGTGAGCAACGGAAAAACTGTCCTCACGCTCACAGAAAGCGAGTTGATTTACGATGCTCGAGTGTTTTGGTTTGTCACGAATCTGTCACGAAATTCGTAAAAGGGGGAGAGCGTAGGACTCGCGCTCCTCTGCTCACTTTTTTCGTGACAGTTTCGTGACACGAAATTTCAAAAGAACGGTAAAAACATAAGCGAACGGGGCACAAAAACACGCCAAAAAGTGAAAAAACACCAATAAAAATGGTGTTTTTGACGTTTGGGCCGCATTATGAGTCCTCCGCTCTGACCGACTGAGCTATAGGCCCAAAAAGAGTTACTAAATCGGGGGGGATTATAAGGGAAGTCGCCTTGGCAAGGCAAGGCGATAATGCCCACGAGCGTTTTTTTACGATGAAGGGATGTTGCGTTTCGGTTTTTTAAGGGAGATTACTGCAGAAAGCGCTGGTTGGGGATATTGCTTTTTGCAATGACAGAAGCAAGGGAATTGAGCTTTAGCTAAGATGCGATTTTTTAGAAATCTGCGCTTGACTTTTTCCGTCAAAAGAGCAAAAATATCAACAACAAAAAGTTTACATGTTCTCTTAGGCATACAAAGTGGAAGCATTAGTTAAAATTATTACCAAGACGGCGTTGCTGGCTGCATTCGCGATTGTGATTGCAGGCGGTATATTTATTTTTCCGCCGAAGTTCCAAAGCATGAAGCATCTGGAGCAGGAGCGCAACGAGATCAAGCGCAAGATCGTTTATAAAGAAAAAGAGATCGAAATGCTCAAGTTGCGCCAACAGCGCTTCTCAACGGACCCTGAATTCGTTGAGCTCATTGCGCGTCAAAATAAGCGCATCCGTCCGAACGAAATTATTTTCGTGACTGAGCCGAAGTAATTTTAGAGCTTTTTCTCACAGAGCCCACAGAGCTCACAGAGGAAGACAATTCCAGTCGGTTGTTCTGATAAATGGATAAGCCTGTCCGATATCGAGAAATCACAATCATTCATTCACTATACATATTTCTCTGTGCCCTCTGTGCCTCTGTGAGGGACTACACATTAAAATTTAATGCTCTAGCGAAGGGTGAAGTCGCACACGATGGGCAGATGGTCTGAAAGTCTGACATTCGGCATGCGAAAACGGTCCAATCTCAATTCATCGCTGTAACAGACGTAGTCTAGCTCACGTAACGGTGCCCAACTCGGAAAGCTTGCGCGTCCCGTTTCATTTGCACTGGTCAGGCCTGAGGCCTTTAAAAAGAGTTTTGACTCCCAGGGACCTTTTAAAAAATTAAAATCGCCCGCCAAGATACAGGGCTTTTTACGTGCCATCACAATATCATGCAGGTCGTGCAGTTGCCGTCGCCGCGCGAGGTTTCCCAGAGAGAGGTGTGCAACGAAAACCGTGACCTTTTCGGTCTCAACTTCGATGACCAGCCGCTTGAAACCACGCGTGAGCTCGTGAAACGTTTTGTGAAGGATGGGCGGACGGCTGAGGATGGCATTGACCTGCTTGTTCAGGACGGGGAGGTGGCGTCCGAGTCCGGTCTCGGCATACTTGCTCCGATAGACAGCAGCATACCCCAGTTGCCGTGCCAGGAACTCCGCTTGATTCTGGCGGCCTGAACGATAGGAGCCAGAGTCAACCTCGACAAGACCGACCAAGTCCGCATCCACACACTTGAGGAAACGCTGGACTGTGGGGAAGTGACGCGTGCTTCTTGCCATGAACCCCAGCCAGCCCATCCTCTGCAACCAGCCATAACCGTATTGGATGTTGTAACATAAAAAGCGCATACTTTTTACTGTACAACAATCCCTCCCCCTTCTGCAACCCTAGAAGCGCAGGTCGAGGCTGAGAATGAAGTTGCGTCCTGCTTCATTGCTGCCAGAGCCATGGACGCGATAATCCTTGTCGAAGATGTTATCCACGGTGAAGCCGATGTTGGCAGTGTCGCACACTTGCCAGCCTGCGCGTATGCCGGTTGTGGCATACCCCGGGGTTCCATTAAGAGGAACGCGCTGGGTGTCGCCGCCCTGACTTTCGCTGTAGGTGAGGCGATCTTCGCGATCGACGGCCTGTTCGTAACATTCCACAAAGAGTCGCTTGTCGTTCGTTTGCCAACGTAAGGAGGCAAAGCCTGCCAGAGGCGCGGTCCGGAAGTTGTCGTCGTTTACCGTGGTGATGGTTGCCCCGCTCTTGTAGGACGTGTCGCTAAACCCTTCTGACCAGGCAATACCCCCGCGGATAACCCAGTTCTCGGTCACCTC
>CAYWNP010000205.1:0-3265 GCA_964459675.1 uncultured Akkermansia sp.
GGGTGCGGGAACCGCATGGTGGAGGTTCCTGCAACCAGCGAGCGACGGAAACCATGCTTGGACGTTTGTACCCGATGCCAGACCTTATGGTTTGACTGCGGGGAGTTGGAAGCGATGCCTGCGGTCGAGAGACGGCCTGATCGCTACGAAGGCCTTCCACAGGAGGCGCGCGAGAAGCTGGCCATAATGGATATCAAAATGGCCCGGGAGGGCGCGGGCAATGAACCTTTCGCCGAGTACAGGCCAGAAAACTGGTGGGAGTGGGTGATTGGTCTTTTAGGGATGCCCATTGAACAGAACGTGAAAGATATGCGGACCGCACCCTTGGCGACCTGGTGTCTAGCCGCCGCGATTACGGCGATCAGCGCGTTTGCCTTTATTGCTTTACCCACGGCATCCCAAGATTACGGATTTATACCCGCTCACCCCTTGCGGTATGCCGGGCTGACCTTGCTGACCTCCTTTCTTCTTCATGGAAGCATTCTCCATCTTCTCAGCAATGTCTATTTTCTTTTGATTTTCGGCGACAATGTCGAAGAATGGCTCGGAAGAAAAAGATTTCTCCTGTTGATTTTGTGCGCTACAGTGGCAGGAGATCTCCTGCACATGATCGGCAATTCCAGTTCACACATTCCGTGCATCGGCGCCAGCGGAGGTGTTTCAGGTGTAATTTCTTTCTATGCTTTGGCGTTCCCTCATGCTAAGCTCGGATTCCTCATGCGATTTTATTTCTGGTTCCGGTGGATTACCCTGCCCGCATACGCCCTATTTTTATTATGGGTTGTCTTACAGTTCGTCGGGGCATGGACACAGATGGCAGGCTTCAGCAACGTCGCGGCCTTGGCGCATCTCGGCGGAGCCGGCGTGGGGTTGATTTTCTGGATTGTGCATAAAAAGTGGGGGCACCCAACGGCACAAGGGGAGAGATAAGGCTTTCTCACACCCCGATGAAGTGACTCGATTTCTGAAGGAAGGAATAAACAAATGAACATGCTTAATTTAATTTGGGACTACACGCAGCAGATGCAGATTCAGGAGGCGTTAGGTGCAGCCAAGGATGCCAAGTTCGAGGCTCAGATCACCGCACAACAGGCCATCGACCAAACATACGTTCCCTACGTCAAGCAACTCGAAAAACTTGGCTTAGTCTGCCAGGCCATGTGGTCTCTCATTCAGGAGAAGACAGATCTGACTGATGCCGACCTGCTGAACCGAATCACGGAACTCGATCTGAAAGATGGCGTGCTGGATGGAAAGTACATCAAAACCCCTGTTGACTGCCCCAAGTGCGGGAGCAAGATGAGCCGGAAGTTCAACCGCTGTCTCTTCTGCGGCCAGGCGTGTACCGAAGGGTCCGCATTTGATACAGTCTAGCCGAGCATCAAAAAGGGGGAATCAAAAGACGTGGGACGGAGAGACTTGGGACTTGGGTGATAGTATGTCTGTCCCCCTGTTGGCCTAAGACTTGGGACTTGGGCCAGAGGGACTTGGAAAAATTGAGTTTGAGGACGCCAAGACGTGAAGACTCTGAGACTCAAAGGAGAGACCGGAGGACTAGTAAGACCCCTTTTTGAAGCATACCATGTCTGTCCCCATCTCCTGCCTGCCATTAATCTTGTCTCACATTAGAATTTTTGCGATACTTTCAACAGTAATTTTAGGAGAGCTCATGCTTAAAGAACTCGAATTGGGTCCACGGCAACGTGCGACGGTTGGCGCGGCGATCACGATGGTCGCGGTATTGGTCCTTTTGTCGATTTTCATCGCGAGCGTCTGGGGACTGGCGCTCTTTATCGGCTTTTTCCAGAATGTGCTGCTGCCGCCTGTGGTTGCGGGCATCCTGACAATCCTGTTACGTCCGTATTATGATTGGCTGGTCAAGATCTGCCGCGGATCCCGCTCCGGGGGCTTGTTTCTCTTCTTCCTCTTCGCGCTCATTCCCCTGGGACTCGTGATCTGGGTTGTCGGAGCTTTCGTGATCAATCAACTGCTGAGACTCTTCGAAGATTTACCCTCGATTCTCAATGCAATGCTCGAATCAGCTCGCTCTCATTGGCCGCAAGTCGCCGCACTCCTGGAAAAATATGGGCTGATGCCAGAGTCCGGCAAACTCCTGGAAAATCCCAGGGAGCTAGTGGCCAACGTGCTCCAATCGTCTTGGAAACTCATGCTCCATCCTGTTGCCCTGATGTTCCAGTCCGTGGCAGGCTTGTTCGCCTGGGCTGTACTGCCACTCTATTTAGCCTTCTTCCTCATGGCAAAACCCTTTGAACCTAAAAAAATCAGCACCTTCCTGCCGTTTCTGAAAAAGACCACACGGGAGGACATCAGTTATCTCTTCGATCAGTTCATCGCCATCCTTATTACGTTCTTCCGCGGACAGATCATCATTGCCTTGATTCAAGGCGTGCTCTATGCCGTCGGGTTTACCCTGATCGGCCTTCCCTACAGCATTGTGATCGGCTTAACGCTCGGACTGCTCAATATCATCCCCTACTTGGGAAGCATCGTGGGACTCAGCGTTGCCTTGCCGCTTGCCTATTTCGGCGCGGGTGGAGGTCTCACGCAGGTCATTCTGGTATTCGTGGTCTTCACCGTGGTGCAGTCCATCGAAGGCTATATCCTGACACCGAAAATCATGGGCAATCGCACCGGCCTGCATCCAGCCCTCATCATCTTTTCGGTCTTTTTCTGGGGTGTAGCGCTCGGCGGTATCCTCGGCATGATGCTCGCAATCCCCTTGACCGCCTTCGCCGTCGTCTTCTGGAGACTGCTCAAGAAGAAATATATGACTGAGGTTGTGTAGAAGGTTCAGGGTTCGGGGTTCAGGGTTCAGGAGCCAGTTCGCAGACGAAAAGGACGCAGAGACTTGAAGACTCCAAGACCCCAAGAGTCTTCTCAGTCCCGGGTCTGACCTTTGAGTCTCTAAGTCTTAAAGTCTTTGCGTCCTCCATCCAAGCAGGCGCACATAGGGACAGACAAGCTGTAACGCGATTCACTGCCACTGCCTACCCTGTCCGCCGTAGCCGAAGGGCGAAGGCGGATGCCGACTGCTACTGCGTATATGGGGACAGACAAGGCGTTAACTCTCCCCCCCCCTAAAACAATGCTGCAATACGTTTAGGAGAATTCCCAAGGGAGAGCAATATTTTGAAAAGGACATCCATTGTCACGCGCTCTGGATTCTTTTTGAGTCGTGCAAAGTTAGGGTGCTTCATGTCGATCTGAGCCGCAAGAGCCGTCTGAGAAATCCCTTTTTTCTTGC
>CAYWNP010000206.1:0-3260 GCA_964459675.1 uncultured Akkermansia sp.
GCGATTGTCAAGAGCGTGTTACTCATGTGAGGCTCCTTTTTAGACAGTTCTAAAGTTCTAAAGTTCGAGAGTTCTAAAGTTATTGCCAGAGTCCTGCGTCCATGCCGTTTCAACTTTAGAACTTTAGCATTTTAGAACTTTAGAACTTCTCTTTCTCTAGCTTCTCCAGTTCGCGCTCGGTTGCGCGCGGCGGCTTCTGCCAGCGGGCGAGCAGCAGGTAGGCTGTGGGCACGACAAACAGGGTGAGGAGGCAGGCGCTCAGTCCGCCATAGACGACCACGGCGCCGAGACAGCGACGGCTCATTGCACCGGCGCCGCTGGCCAGCAGCAGCGGAATCGCGCCAAAGACCGTGGAGATCCCTGTCATCAGAATCGGACGCAGACGCAGGCAGGCTGCCTGAATCAGAGCCTCTTCAAACGCTAGTCCCTCATCGCGCAACTGATTGGCAAACTCGACAATCAAGATGCCGTTCTTCGCGGCGAGGCCAATCAGCATGATGACGCCGATCTGGCTGTAGATATTCATGGTCGCCCCGGTATACCAGAGTCCGGCGAGTGCGCCGATCATGCCGAGCGGCACGGTGAGCATCACGATCAACGGACTCACAAAGCTCTCAAACTGCGCGGCCAATGTCAGGTAGGCAATGATAAGGGCCAGACCGAAGATCAGCGCCATGGAGCCTGCGGCCTCCTTAAAATCTTTAGACTGTCCCTTGTAGCCGATCTGCGCTTCTGGGGGCAGCTCGGTGCGCACGGTCTTCTCGAGATACTCAAGGACCTGTCCGAGGCTATAGCCTGGGGCGACGTTGCCGGTGAGCGTGATCGAGCGCATGCGGTTGAAACGGTTGAGGGTCGCAGCGTCGGCGACCTCCTTGACGGTCACGAGGTTGTCGAGCGGCACAGGCTCCTGCTGCGTTGCGGAGCGCACATAGATATTGCGGAGATCAGCGAGTGAGGCACGATGCGAGAGGTCGGCCTGTAACATCACGTCATACTCCTGTCCGCGATCGACAAAGGTCGTGATGCGCTTCGAGCCCAAGAGTGTCTCAAGGGCACCGCCGATGGCTTTGGTGGAGACCCCCAGTTCGCCCGCGCGATTCTTGTTGATCTCGACATGAAGCTGCGGTGTGGTCTCTTTGTAGTCATAGTCGACATCCAAGAAACCAGGATAATTCTTCACCTTGGCCATGAGCTGATCGCGCCAGACAACCAGTTCCTTATAGTCGGGGCCCCCGAGCACGAATTGCACGGGCATGCCACGGGTACTGATGCCGGTGGGCAAGGAGGGCAAGGCGCGGGCCCCAGGGATTTTTGCGAGAATCGGACGCGACTGATTCACAACGTCCATACTCGGGCGGTCACGCTCTCGCCACGGGGTGAAGTCAAGGATGAGGCGCCCGTTATTCACGGCACCCACGCCATCGGGCTGTCCGGGCAAGAGGAGGAGTCCCCATTTCAACTCATGGTCTTCAAAGGCCGCCATGGAGGCCGGGATAAACTGGTCGACCAGCTTGTTCATCTCGTAAAAGCCTGTCCCCTCGGGGGCCTGGAGCATCACAAAGAAGAAGCCACGATCTTCAAGGGGTTCAAACTCTGTCGGGATCATCTTCCAGCCCCAGACCACGAGCAGACAGAGGGATACAAAGAAGAGTGTTGTCAGAATCTTCAGCTGGATCACAAACTTGAGGAAGGCGCGATAGCCCTGTTGCAGATGCCGCATGAGCCAGTCTACGCCCATCCCCACGAGGGAGAGTTCTTCATGGCTTTTCAACAAGCGCGAGCAGAGAAAAGGAGTCAAGGTTAAGGCCACCAGCCCCGAGAAGCAGACTGCGGCGCTCATGGCCACGGCAAACTCGGTAAACATCTTTCCAGCCTTGCCCTCCCAGAGCAGGATGGGCAAGAAGACAGCCAGCAACACCACCGTTGTGGCAATCACGGCGAGAAAGACTTGGTTTGAGCCACGCTCGGCGGCGACCATGGGGTGTTCGCCCTCCTTGATCCGGCGATGGACATTCTCCAGTACCACGATGGCATCGTCGACGACCATACCGATGGCCAGCACCAACGCGAGCAGGGTCAGAATATTCAGGCTGTAGCCGCAGGCATAGAGCACCATACAGGCGCAGACCAACGAGATCGGCACCGTAATCGAGGGAATCAGTGCGGCGCGGAAATTGCCGAGAAAGAGAAAGATGATCGCAACCACCAAGACCGAAGAGACGAGAAGGGAACCCTTGACCTCCTTGATCGACTCATTGATGAACAAGGCCTCATCGCGGCGAATGAAGAGCTTCACCCCTGCAGGGACCGTCTTGTTCAGCTCCTCCACCAGCTGGGCAGATGCCTTGGAAATGGAGAGGGAGTTGCCCTTGGAGTGCTTGTAGAGGCCTAAGCCGATGGCGTTTCCGCCAATGCCCGAGCGAGCCTTATCAAAGAAGGCAAAGGAGGTCCGCAGGAGGCGGGCCTCTAGGCGGACCTCGGCAATGTCTTGCATCCGGATCAGATCGCCTGCCCCGCGACGCTTGACCACCAACTGGCTAAACTCCTCCGGCGTTGAATAAGGCCGTGAAACGCGCACGGTAAATTCGCGTGTCTGCGATTCAATACGGCCGGCGGCGGTTTCGATATTTTCTGACAACAAGGCAGCCTCGACATCCTCGAAGGTGATCTTGCGTGCCGCCATCGCCTCGGGCTTCAACCAGATGCGCATGGCCTGCCGCTGATCGCCAAAAATGCGGACATTGGCGACGCCATCAATCGTCGAAAAGCGATCGGTGTAATAGCGATCTGCATAGTCGGAGAGCTCCATGCGGCTCATCGTGGTACTGGTGATTCCGACAATGATGGTCGGCATCATGGAGACATCGACCTTTGAAATCACAGGGGTATCGGCCTCTTCGGGCAAGACACTCAGCACACGGGAGACACGGTCGCGCACATCATTCGCCGCATCGTCAATGTCGCGCGAGATTCGGAATTCCACGGTGATGGTCGATTCGCCATCACTGCTGGAGGACTCAATCATCTCGATGCCGTCAATGCCTGCAATCGTGTCTTCGACGATCTGCGTGATTTTGCTCTCCATCACCGACGCACTGGCCCCTGGGTAGGTGGTCTTGACAGAGACGACGGGGATTTCAATATCCGGGTATTCGCGGACGGTCAGACGTTGAAAAGAAATAGCACCGAAGACCATCAAGATCAAGATCAGAACGATGGTTGCAACAGGCCGGACGATGGAAAAACGACAGATGTTCATT
>CAYWNP010000207.1:0-2070 GCA_964459675.1 uncultured Akkermansia sp.
ATAAATTAATATGAACACACGTAGAGGTTTTTTAAAGGCTGCGATTGCAGCAGGTGCGGCGCCGATGGTGGTGCCGTCGAATATTCTCTATGGCGCGACAGCGCCTTCGAACCGGGTGAATCTGGTCAGCGTAGGGGTCGGCGGCCAGGGTGGAGGCCTCTTGAAGGCAATATTGCAGCCGGAATGGATCCGAGTCGTGGGCATTGCAGACTGCTTTAAAAAGCGGCGTGAAGAAAAGTCTTTACTGGTGAATCAGAAATATGGCGGGAATGTCTGTACAGCCTACGCTGATTTTCGCGAGATGATCACACGTTCCGATGTGGATGGTGTGGTCTGTGCAACCCATGATCATTGGCATCATGGTGTCGCGGTTCTCTCGATGCAGGCAGGCAAGGATGTCTATATCGAAAAGCCATTGACACTCTCGATTGACGACAACAAGCATGTGCGCGAGACGGTCTATAAGCATAAGCGCGTATTCCAGTATGGTACGCAGCAGCGCTCCTCCTCGCACATCCGTATCGGTTGCGAACTGGTGCGCTCGGGCATTCTGGGCAAGATCAGCCGCGTGGATATTGTCGCGCCAGCAGGTGTGGTGGGTGGAGGCAGCCTTGAGCCGATTCCCGTGCCTGAGGGGCTGGACTATGATATGTGGGTGGGCCCGACACGGGATCGCCCCTATACAAAGGACCGCTGCACCAATCAGGGCGGCTGGTATTCCTCAGAGTGCGCCATTGGCTTCCTGGGTGGCTGGGGTGCGCATCCGCTGGATGTGATGTGCTGGGCCATGTATGATTTGCCAGACAGCGTCCCTGTTGAGATCGAAGGTACGGGAGAACGTAAGACCGACTGCCTCTTTGATACGATCGGCACGTGGAATGCGAAGGGACGCTTCGCTAATGGAATAGAGTTCACCTTCAAGTCTGGACCTGACTGTACAACGTTTGTCGGCGAAAATGGAAGTATCAGTATTTCGCGTGGCAAATTAACGGCCAATCCGATCAATCTCCTGCGTTCACCCATTCCTCTAACAACCAAACCCTGTCGTGCGAATACCACAGGCTTCCATCATACGGCTGATTTCGCGCAGTGCATCAAGACACGCGAGACGCCGTGCAGTAACATTGAAGCCGCCTATCACTCGGATAATATCAGCCACTTGACGAATATCGCCTGTCTGACAGGCCGTAAGATTAAGTGGGATATCGCGGCACAGACCATTGTCGGTGATGAGGAGGCGCAGAAGATGATGCGCCGTAAAGTTCAACGCCAAGCGTATATCGCGTAAGGGCGACCGGCAGGTCGTCCGATCAGCAAGGGCGACCGGCAAGGTCGTCCGCACCATAGGAAATCAAACACATGAAAAAATTACTACTCGCACTTTCCGTACTCCTTACATGCGCTCCTCTTTTTGCCAGTGATGACGCACAGGCGATTGAGAGAGCCCGTCGGATTACAGCCCTGACTGCGCAGGCCGAGGATCCTTCTGTCAAACCCCGCTTGCTGGCAGCGCTTTCCGACGAGTCGGAGCTTGTCCGGTTGGTGGCATTACGCGCTACGGTCAAGGCCTGCGATCCTGCGGCCTTCCCGTTGCTCTTTGCTGCCTGTTCGAAGGACGGGGAGGAGGCGCGTCTAGCTCCATTGATGGTCGCCTCGAGTCCCGCCAAGGGACTGGATGCGTTTCTCTATGAGCAGATGGCGCAGCCCAGTTCGCGTTGTAAAGCAATTGAGTTGCTGGCTTCGCGTTATGAGAAGTCATTGATCAGTCGTTTGTGTGACCCTTCGCTGTATGCTGAGAAGGGCGTCAATCAGGCGGCTGCCGGAGCCTTTCGTCTCTGCCTGCAAGGCGATAATTTCGCGAAGGCATTATCCTTTGTTTTCGGGCCATTACCGGCAGAGCAGCGTTCTCCGTTTGTTTCTGCGCTTGCCTCGGTTGTGCAGCAGTTGCCTGAGATGGAGAAGGTTTCGAAAGAGGTCAGCACCCAATTCCAAGCCCTGAAACCCGAGGCGCGTATGGATGCCTTGGACGTGCTGGCCGCTTTGCAGAATCCGCAGATCTGCGCTGTGCTG
>CAYWNP010000207.1:2170-3246 GCA_964459675.1 uncultured Akkermansia sp.
AACTGGCAGGAGACCACCGAGAGCCTCAAAAAGGTGTTGGCAAAAAATCCGAAGTTTGCTGTGACGGTCACTGAGACACCTTGGGATATGACCCCTGACAGCTTGGCCTCCTGTGATGTGGTTTTCTTTAATTGGAACACCTTCGGTAAAGATAAACGGGAGTGGAGTCAACCCATGAAGGACGCCTTTATTCCGTGGGTCAAGAAGGGGGGCGGCGTCTTTATTTTCCATGCAGGCGGAAGCATCTTTTATAATTGGCCGGAATTTATGAGTCTCATCGGCGGCACCTGGGAGAAGGGGACCTACCATCCCAAACAGCAGGAGTATACGGTGAGGATCGAGAATGCCGATCATCCGATTACCAAGGGAATGAAGGATTTTGTGACCTTCGACGAACCGTGGCAGAAGCTCTCCAATCGCAATCCCGATCGCAAGATGCTGGCCTCAACCACCATCCCCAAAGAAAAGACTGAAAAGAGCGGTGGCGGCACAGGCGAACCTGAAGTCATGGCCATGACCACGGAGTTGGAGAAGGGTCGTTGCTTCAATCTCGTGCTGGGTCACAACGGCAAGTCCATTGAGAACGAAGGTTGTACTGCGCTCATCCTGCGCGGCACTGAGTGGGCGGGAACTGGAAACGTGAAGGAGTAGGGGCTTCTCTACCTTCAAAAGAATTTCCTTATTGCCTTATCGCGTGATTGCCTTATTAAACTTTGTCGCGAACCTTGTCGCGAACTTCGTCGATTCAAAAACTCTGCGTCCCTGCGTCTCTGCGGGAAAAAGTTACTCCTTCGTTTGTCCTCGTCCGGCAGCTGCTGGGTCACCGCACCCCAAAGCATTTCTCCATTCTTCAAAAAAACCCACCATTACTTTCGACTGGTTGCAAAGCGTATGATATGTTAAAGTTGAACCATGAATTGAAGACTAGCTTTGCTGTTCGAGGAAGTATTGATGAAAAGAAGAATTTATGTTGAGACCACAATAGTGAGTTATTTGACCGGCCGTCCTTCGGGTGACCTCTTGATTGCTGCCCGTCAATTGCAGACACGTCAATGGTGGGATGAAGAGTCAAAAAA
>CAYWNP010000208.1:0-3238 GCA_964459675.1 uncultured Akkermansia sp.
CTCGATCCGGGCCCGGAGGATCGGCTCCGCCCCGGCCGGTGACGGTGGAGTTGGAGAAACAGGAGTTAAGGTCAAATGAGGAAGCGACAACTGAAAGGCAAACACATGAAAAGAATCATACTAAAATTGGCGATATCACTGTCGGCTTTGACGTCATGCGTGCTTGCGCAAGAGGCGCAGGTTGACATGAACAAGCGTGCCGAAGAACTCAAGAATCCGCCTTCGACCCTGATGGCGAAACCGCCGAAGGATGAGTGGAAGGCCGAGGTGCTGAAAAAGCCGATACGGGCCTTCTGCGTTGATTTCAACTGGCAGGTCAAGGGGGCCTTCAGGTTTGCGGCTCCTGGAGATTGGGCGGATGCAGATCCTGCCGCGCAGGTCAAATGGTGCAAGGAAGCAGGGGTGAACTGTATCCAGACATTCATCTTCTCCTGCAATGGATACGCCTGGTACAAGGGCGGGCCGATACCCGAACAGCCTGGTCTCAAACATGATTTTCTCACGGAAGTTGCGAAACAGGGTCATCAGCAGAAGATGCTGGTCATGGGCTATTACTGCATTTCCGCGAACTCGCTCTGGGGCAAGAACCACCCGGACCAGAGCTACGGCACGCCGTCGACCCACCACATTCCGCTGACAAAGGATTATGTCGAATACCTGTGCCGGTCCGTTCGGGACGTGCTGAAGCGAACGGAGATAGACGGCTTCATGCTGGACTGGATGCAAAACACCAGCGGTAAATGGCTGGACTGTGAGAAGACCATGTACGCCGAGTTGATGGGGGTGCCATTCCCCGGCGCCGACAAGGTCACTGCGGACGACAAGGCCGCGTTTGACCAGAAGGCCGTCGAGCGGTGCTGGACGAGCATCCGCGATGCCGCCCGAGGGGTGAAACCGGACTGCATACTGTGGCCGAACTTTCTGCATCATCTGAACCTGGAGGGCGTCGACTGGCTGTTGAACGAGGGGCCCGATCCCAGGGAAATCGAGGCGGCGGAACAGAGACTCGGCGGCCGGCCCGTCCGGCTGATCCAGAACCAAGTGGGCTGGCCGAATCATGATGCCCGCAAGGTGTTTTCAAAATCAAAATACAACACATGGGATTTCTACGGTTTCGCGGCGCCTTATGATAACGGCCTGCCGCTTCCGGTGGCGGATTACCTGGGCAAGCCGATAGACGAGTTCAAGGGCACCGACCGCATGGCAATCAACGACAAGAACATTGCCGCGCTCGTCCGGTTTTATCTTGGCAAGCCGGTAGAGTCTGCGGCGTCAGAAACCGCTCTTTCATGCGGTAAGCCGGCGACGGCCTCAAGCACGTGGGGTGCAGGGTTTGAAGCCGACAAGGCGGTTGACGGGGATGATGAATCACGCTGGGGCGCGGCACCAAAGACAAGAAGCGGCTGGCTGGAGGTTGATCTCGGGAAAGATACAGCTGTTGATTGTGCCGTGATCAAGGAGCTGGGCCATCACCGCACAGAGGCTTTTGCTGTTGAATGCAAGGCGGGCGACAACTGGAAGGAACTGATCAAGGGCTCAACGATTGCAGGCGAGAAAGTGCTGAAGTTCACGCCTGTCACAGCCCGCTATTTCAGGCTGAACATCCTGAAGGCGAATGAAGTTCCGACGATCGAAGAGTTTCAACTTTATGCGCCGGGAACAAAGATTTCTGCAACGGCTGAAAAGCCGCGCGATCCTAAACTGAAATGGTTTGACGAGGCCAAGTACGGCCTGTTCATCAACTGGGGGCTCTATTCGATACCAGCCGGTGAATGGAAAGGGAAGAAGTATGACAGTATCGGCGAATGGATAATGTACGATGCCAAAATCCCGGCAAAGGAGTACCGGGAGCTGGCGAAACAGTTCAACCCGCAGAAGTTCAATGCCGAAGAGTGGGCGCAACTGGCCGAGGATGCGGGAATGAAGTACCTGGTGTTTGACTGCAAGCATCATGACGGATTTGCGCTCTATAAGTCCGAGGTCAGCAAGTACAACTGCTACGACGCCACGCCGTGGAAACGTGATCCGTTCAAGGAGCTCCAGGAGGCTTGCAAAAAGCGCAACATCAAGCTCTGTTTCTACTACTCGCATGCGTACGACTGGAACGAACCCAATGGCGGGAATAATAACTGGGATTTCAAGCCTGACACGGAGAAGGATTTCGACCAGTACCTGCGCGACAAATCCATGCCCCAGGTTACAGAACTTCTGAAGAACTATGGTTCCATCGGCCTTATCTGGTTTGACATGCCAGTGATGATGACGCCTGAAAGAAGCAAGAAACTGGCCGATCTCGTACGCTCCATACAGCCCGATGTGCTTATCAACAGCCGGCTGGGCGAGGGAAAGTATCACGACTACCGTTCAATGGGTGATAACGAAATTCCAAACTTGACGATGGCCGGCGCGTGGGAAACTGCCGCGACGGTTAACGATACCTGGGGCTACAAGAAAGATGACTACAACTGGAAGCAGCCGGATAACATTACGTTCAAGCTTGTGGATATTGCGAGCAAAGGCGGCAACTACCTGCTCAATGTCGGGCCGGACGCGGACGGGTTCATACCCCAGCCGAGCCAGGATATCCTGCGAAAGGTAGGTAAATGGCTTAAGGTTAATGGCGAAGCAGTATACGGCGCAGGCAGGACTCCTTTTGGCGACGAGCTCGGCAAATATGATCCCGAAAAGAAAGATAATAGAGGCCGCCCGGTATTCAATGAAACGACAGATTGGCGCTGCACGGTGAAGCCGATGGATTGGACATGGGGCAAGGCGGGTAAACTTTACCTTCACCTATTCAAGTGGCCCGGCGCCAGATTTGAACTGGCAGGCTTCAACGGCAAAGTAGAGAAGGCATACATGCTTGCAGATCCAGACCGCACGATACTGAAGCTCAGTGTCACAGAGGGCAAGCTGACAATCGAACTTCCCGAGAAGGCGACAGACGAGATCGATTCAGTTCTGTGCATCGAACTGCAGAAATAGCGGTTAACCCCAAAAGGTAAACGCAAAAAACTAAAGATGAATAATATCGGGACGCCATGATTGAGTGACTTTCCTCCAACATTAAACCACTTGAACGCTATCTTATGAATGCAAAACTCTAGTACATTATGAAAACCTATCTTTCTCTTCTCATCGTCACACTAATGGTGCAGGCTTGCAACGTTGGGGACAATGTTTCCAAACATCTGCCGGGCATTCCGACCAACGCTGCACCCTATTCAGATTATGCGCC
>CAYWNP010000209.1:0-3215 GCA_964459675.1 uncultured Akkermansia sp.
GTGGTTGAAACGCGGTCACCGAGTCGGTTGTAGACGTAGCTCGTGACAGGCAAATCATACGTTCCTGTGCCTCCTTGGACAATTTGCGATTGGGATTCCTGCTGGCCTTTGCTGTTGTAGGCATAGACGGTCTTAAGGGTCGCGCCACCAAAGCCGGGGCGCTCCTGGAGGACGAGCTGGCTGAGTTTCATTTCGATTTAATCGGAATCACGAACGCACGCTGATACCTCACCTTTGGTGTTTGAATCTTCACGGAAACAACCCATCTTACACCATTACGGTTAAAGTTTTTAAAATCCAAGGCCGACAAATCTTCAGAAACCTCAAACTCGATTGGAATTTCCAGATCTTCTCTAGCCACTATCCACGTCGGACACTGAACACACTTTTTCTTCTCAAATAATGTTACATGTATGCGAAAGCCTCTCTCGTCTTCCATACGCGGACGCTGGCATCGCAATGTCAGGATAGCTTCGCCCCCCTCTGGCAATGGGTTTCCGATACAAAGTGTCATTCGTACAGGTTCTCCCACCTGATAAGAAGGGGCATTAAGCTTTAATCGACAAGCACGTCCCCGAAACCATGGGAGAAATATCTTTATCGCATAACCAGATGCAGCAATGAAAAGTATGAAACTGACTGCGAGGTGAGTCCAGCAATGGCTGTCTTTAAGTTGCAGGCCATCTGGCATACGAAACACACTTGATATAAGAAACCCGGCAAAAAGCAACACCCCCAATTTCACAACCAGACCGTTCACCATCTCCAGATGATCCACTTGAGCCAAAGGCCCTCCATGCCATTTTTCAAATCCAGCGTTCGACTTCTTCTGTCCAAACATCAAAGGCAATACAAAGAACGCCAGTCCAAACATCAGACTGAAACCAAATATTTTTGACTGTCCTTGAAGCCGTGGTTTATATATTTTCCGTGTCAGAATGCTCTCTTTTGGGCAAGCAGGCTCCACAAAACACGTCGTTCTTCCGCCCCACATGTCTGCTACGGACTTCAACCGACTTTTCAAATCCAATACATCCAGATAAGAAGGAGGACATGGCCAAATGCGGGTAGACTTATACTCCACTCCCTTGTATGTATATGTGTAGTCCGCAATCACTTCATTTCCCTTTGGCGGATATGCCAAGAACCACAACTGGCCACCTTGTGTCAGATTTACAACTTTGTAGGTTTTGACAACCGCTGGAGCTTCGTCCCACACGTCCATTTTCTCCAGCATCGCAATATCTTTTTTAACATAGAAATACTTAGGTATGCTAAACCACAAAAGCCCTATTCCCAACCCCAGCGATAAAACCTTCCAAATCCTCATTCTTCTCCTTCGGCTATCTTAACTTGCGAATCGGGTTCGTCTTCAACTTTCCTTCGGCAACAAGTTTCATGGCCTTCTCATAACAATTCATCAATTGAGTGGCATATCGCCCCTGATCTTTGTCAGGCGTACGTTTCCATTTTCCTTGAAAATCGACCAGCTTGTGATATTCTCCGCCCAATGATTTCCCGTCTGGGTCAAAACCTTTCGCGAATACTTCCAACCCCCTATGCTTTTCTGTTTCGCATAAAACAACCTCACGTATTTCAATATGTACGCCAGACCAATAAGCACTATCCTTGTCAAACACAATCGTTTTCAAATCTTCGCATTTTTTTACCATCTCGGCATAAACCTTTTCATCCCACTCAAACGCCGCATATTCGTCCCAGTCCTCTCGAGGAATGTACACATCGATTCCAAATCGCGTAAACAGAAATGGCATTAGCCAAGGATAACTTTTTGTTTCTTTCTTAAGATCTCCTGGTCTATAGCAGGCGGGAATTCTCAGTGGCTTAGGTAGCTGATAGACAGATACCGTAAATTTATCTCCCATCTCTTCTATTAAAACGCAGTGTTTCGAGCGACTACCATTTAAGTAGAATATCGCCAACAGTGTCGCCGCTAATACAAAAAGTAAAAACAACCCAAAGAACCGTATTTTTTTCATTCTATTGTGCCTTTCATTACCAACTGTACAATTCATATTCATCCCAACCACCACCTGCTGGAATCGTTTTCCCGTCAAAGATTACATAGTCAATTTTATAAAGTTGCCATTGCGCATTCGCCCCTGCTTGAAGATTAACACTGCCTGTCACATTCAACTTCCCTACCTCGATTTTTGACTTTGCCACTATTTTATTACCTTCTCCGACTATCGTGCCTATCGCATTGATTGCCACTTCGCCTGTTATTTTTGCTACTAACCCCCAGTTATCCTCTCTCTGTCCGTTATATCCAAAGACACCTTCAATTGTTGCTGAAATTGAACTCCCTGCTGTAAGGTATCCAGAAGACGCAACCCATGGATTACTTTTGCTTTCATCATACACAAAATCTCCTCCGGCTTTAAAGGTTAAAGGTTGTAGTGTGGCAAATAACTCAAAATTGATGCTTGGATTAAATGTGGGGATTTTAACGCCCGGCGACTTGAATTGCCCGATCTTTAATGATATCTCGCCTCCTAACGCAACATAATCTCCAACTTTTCCGCCGTCATTATAGTAATCAACACGCTTAAACTTGGCATGAATCTCTCCCCCTGTTTCAATTGTAGGCGGACTATCCCCTATTAGTGTCAAACACAAATTCAGCATAGTTGTATACTTTTTCAGTATGTCATCCTTAATAGTCCACTTATTCTCACCATTTTCCCAAAGAACGACAGCGGCGCTTCGCTCAGCTTGAGCCCCAAAAATGCCATCAGCCTTGACTCTATAGTCGGTTGTCGCCGAGACGAGTCCAGAATAGGGAACCGTTGTTTGGCCTGGATATTGCTCACTATTATCCCAGAAGCCAATTTTCCAAGTCGGAGAATTTTCCCTCAATCGCCCACGAATGTCCGCTCTAAGCTCTGCTGTGCGAGAAGATATGAGATCATCTTTAACCATGTGCAACTGGAATGCATTTGTACGAACTCCGGCCTTAGTACTTGTATCGTAAGCGACAAGATTAAGCTTCAACCCTTCGTCAACCGTCACCTTGACAATGTCTTTTGCTGCACTAGTTTCATGGACAGCCTTAACCTCAGAATCTCTGAGCAAACCTGACATCGAGTGCCCATGCAGATAAAACTTTTTGTCCTTTATTTCTTTAGCGGCATATTGTGTCTTCGCTGGCACGATTTCATCGTTTATTTTCTCATACAGCTTCACATTTCCAG
>CAYWNP010000210.1:0-3212 GCA_964459675.1 uncultured Akkermansia sp.
CGTTCAACGCAAACTCAGCCAGATAAGCATTGCGCGCATCCTGTGCGCGGAACGCGACACCTGCCGCTGCAACATGATGCGGATTGGTTCGCAGCTCGAAACAGGTCTCGACCGTAACATCGCCCCACCCTTTTCCATCCACACTCAGCCCGATATCATCGGCCTGTTCAAGTTTGCGCGGTAGAACCCAGCCGTCCACCGTCTTCCAGCCATCATGGTTCGGAAACGACGCGATCTGCAGCGTCCAGGTGCTGATATACCAGAGCCGGTTCAGCGCCTCGTTACTGCAGAGGAAATAGCCATCGTGCTTCGAACGATCATATACACCGCTGTTCACCATCACAATGGAATCGATATCCACCGACGTCTCCGGGCTGTCCAACTGCACCCGCACATAGCGCGCCTGCCCCTGGATCAGCGGGGCAATGAATTCACCTGTACGCGGTATCGAATAGATTTCATGGCGATTGATATTTGCAGGAAGCACGGGCAGATCCACCGTAGGCCCCATGTAACGCGCACTCGTCTCGCGTGTAAAGTCGCCAGTCTCGCCAGTCCCGTCAGGATGGCACGCATAAGAGAGCCGGACAACCGGCGCCCCGGTCTTCGACGTCACTGTGAAAACCGCGTAACCGCCGACGCTCTGCTTTCCGAAATCCAGCACAACGACCGGCTTAACTCCGCCCTTCTCAAAACTCAGGCGACAGCTCTGCCCGTCCCCTGCCAGCATCGCTTCTGCAGACTCAACCTTCCCCTCCTGCCGCAGCACACCCACAGGCGCAACGCGCTCAGATGTCGGTGTCAGCACGTGCGCCGAGGCCTCTTTAAGCCAGCCTGAATCCCGCTCTGCGGCCAAACCCGAACGTACCGCACCCAATAAAAAGAACGCCGCAGTTGAAATCAACACTTTCCTGTTAAAGCCCATTATCATCATTTTTTCTAATCCCGCGGAAACAGCACATTGAAGCGTTTTTTCTGCTGTTCCGTCGGCACGGCATCTTCATGAGTGCCCCCAGCCGTGAACACGTCCCGCAAGGCATCCAGGTAGCCGAACCCTGCCAGCGTCGACGGCATCAGGAAATGGCCTTCGCCGAATTCATTCCAGTTCGCGAGCATAACAACACGGCGTCCCAGCGAATCCGCCGGCAACCCCGGCATGAAATCATCCTTGGCCCATTGCAGCAGGGCTTTGTAATCCGCAGGCGGCATAAATCCACCATCTCGTACACCCCATGGCTCGCGTGCCCAGCCCATGGAAATACTCGGCAGCATGCCTATGCCCACCACACCGGTTGCATCCTTCTGCGTAGTATTTCTCTTCCGCTGAGCGCCCGCATCCGGCGTGTACCAGGTATACGCATAACAATAATCCACCCCGAAGGATTTCATCTTTTGCAAAACATCCCGATTCGCATTGCGCTCTTCCATCAACACATGGATACCAGGGAATCCGGCCTGCCCCACTTCATCACGCAGTACCTGGATAGCCTGACGCGCTCCCTCGACCCCGCCAAACATGCGCAGCCAGTTCGTAAATGAGTAGATCGAAAAGACCGGTTTGCCATCAACTTTCAGGTACCGCGAATCCTTGAAGAAATACTCCACAATGTAAGGGATCACATTCTCACGCCAGTCAGTCGGATTGGTTTCGCACGCGCCCTCATCCGTATACATGATCGTGAACTTCTTCAGATTTCCATACCGCGCATTGAACAGGCCCTTAATGATTCCCTGATCCAGCACGCCGTCCTTGATGGGATTATTGATTGCATTATTGGGCCTGTACCAGCAGTGCTGCTCGAAGGTGATGCCATGCTCGACCAGCCACTTGATCTCCCAGTCAGTCTCCTCGGGGTGGCCTTCGTCATACCAACCCAGGTAAGGCTTGCGGTTTTTGGCAAACGGCCGCACATAATCCCAACCCGCATACGCCGTGCCCTCACTCCAAAGATTACAACTCTGCACACCGAGAATATGGGACGCCTTCACCGGCTTCGGCTCCGGCACATAGTCTGCCGGATAATCACTCCATGGATAAACCTGCAGGTCATCGACCCATAACTTACCGGCAAAGCTGAGCGAATCCGCAGCTTTCTTAAAACTTAATTTCTGCGGCAGGAGTTTCCCGTTCAGAAAAACATCTGCCGTCCGTGTCTTCGGATCGGCCACAAGTTTGGCCATATACCAAAAATTTGAACGGTAGCTGGCAAGCTTTTCGAGGTGCAGGCCGCCAAGATCAATCGTCACACCTTCTACCGTTCCGGGCAGCAGGAACTTGCACTCGAAAACCGTCTTGCCTTTCCAGTCGCCAATCTTGCGGCTCGCCTCACCATCGACCTTGAGGCTGAAGATATCCGGCTTGGTGCCGCATTCAAACTTCTCTACTTTGGCTCCGCGCAGATTCCAGTCCGAAGGTGTCTTGTCCGTTGCGCAGGTGACAAAAGTCTCGTTAACGCGATAACCCTTGTGGATGTTGACCGGATTGAGAAACAGCTCGCCCGTGGCGGCATCACCGGTCGTGACGAAAAACCAGTCCACGCTTTTGATGGGATTCACGAACGGAATCGCCTTAGCCTTCAGTTCACCGTCAACATAGACATCCGCCGTCCTGCCCGTGATGTCGGCAACAACCTTGACTCCATAATCGCGGTTGACTTCCAGCGGAACAACAATCTGCCCACTTTCCCAACAAAGATTACCCCCCTGCACAAGCAGACTAACTCCCGCTTTATCAAGGTCCCGCAACTGCCAGGACGCTCCTTCCATTAGTTTCGGCATTCTGAACCTGAATTCGAGCGTGATTTGACCCTCGGTCTGGCGTGCAACCTGGTGCTTGAGCGTGACCGCCGCCGTGGCGTTGGAGTCAACCAGCTTAAACCACTCGCTGTGGAACGCAAAATCCTTCCCGAGCTCGCCCGTCGGCTTGTACTCGAAATCCCCACCACTTTTATCCACATCCCAACCGGAGAGCATGACCGTCTCTTTCTTCGGCCAGCAATACGGCCGGGGCGACAGGAACGAACAGTTCAACAGATATCCGGTGGCCACATCGCGAATGAACGGCTGCTGATTTCCGGCCATGTCAGACTGTGCCGTCGCCTGATCTGAAGCTTTAAGAGGCTTGCTGGTAATCAACCCGACACAGCGCCCCTTGTTGCCGACGGCGCAGTAGTACATGTAGAAAGTCTCGTTGGCCTTGTTGTAAACTAACG
>CAYWNP010000211.1:0-3204 GCA_964459675.1 uncultured Akkermansia sp.
GGATCTGAAAACAGGAGTGCAGAATACGTCCTTGATGGGCGAGCAGGGGTGTTGAAATTAAGATGGCCTCCGGCTTCTCGCCGAGCTGATCAAGCGCGTCAAAGAGTTCACCATCGAGGCGCGGATCGTAGTGACCGCTGAGCGTCGCAAGCGTCATCTCAGCCCCCTTCGAGGGATCGCTGGTCTTCGCCAGGCGCGCGACGCGCGCGAGCAGCCAGGGATGGTCCAATAGGGCGTTGATGCTGTCCGGCAGCTTTTGCAGGCGAGGCCGGGCCGTACCCAGCCACATGCGCACAGCGCCGTAATAGACCGGAGCGCGCTCCTGCTCTGCAAGCGGAAGATAGACCGGTAACGAGCGCACATGATGCCCTGCCTTTGAAAAGCCATCCAGTAACTGATGATCTCTCAGGCAGTTTTCACATTGGAACCCATTGGCGGTCCCGGGTCGTAGCCAAACAATGCGCATAGGTTTTACACGACAACAATATCGAAGACGGCTTTGTAATCAACGCCCGGCATATCCGAGGTGACAGAGAGCCTCCAATAATACTTGGTGCTTCCCCTCTCTTGGGTGGGCTGTATGCCGAGGGAGGCGACAGGCAGTTCGAAATGGAAGGAGACGTGCGTCATCTCTGAGCCAGCAGGTGAACCGCCGCTGAGCAGTTCCGAACTCCACAGGACGTCATGATGCGTGGAGCGATGCTTGCCAGAGCCAGTCGTGTATTGATGCGTGCAGGCGAGCACGCCCTTGAACTCGCCCTCCACCATTTTCGGGATCATCACAGTTGCGTTGAGGCGGTCGCCGAGCCTGACGATGGAGGGGGAGAGCATCAGTTCGCTCACGCCGAATTTGGAGAAGCGCATCCAGACATAGACGCCGAATGCTGTCAGTATTCCTCCCGGGAGTACGCATAGCCAGAGATACCAGGGCATCGCGGCGAGGCCGACCAGGGTGAAGAGCTTCCACAGGAGCCAGCCTGCGACACCATCTGCTATCAGGCCGCTGAGGAGCAACGAGCGATGAAGGCCTGAGCTGCGCATCCGGATATTGTTGTTCGATAAACGCTTTGAGTTTCCGGAACTCAGTGTCCCCAATAAGACGGCGATGGCTGCGCCCCCAAACGCAAATACGAAGATCAGCTGGAACCCGATCATCTCCGGACGCAGGTCGCGAATCAGCACGACCTCTTCCGGATTAGCAGGGTTGACCCAGCAGGGGAAACTCTTTTTGCTGAGGCGCGCGGTATCCAGTTTGTGAAACGTATTCTGGTGAAAGCGTCCGATATTGTCCGAGCCAAAATAAAAGGACACCTTGTTGGAGTTGTACTTTTTAGAGTCCACAATATACGTGTACTGTGCATCCACACGATAGGAGTATCCGCCTTTGCTGCCCCGGTTGCGATGGAGGACGCAGGAGGTGATTTCGGCCTTTGCTTCATTCCATGACCGCGCCGCCTCAACCCGGTTCACCGACTGGAAGGCCATGAACCCCATCCAGATGGCTACGCCTAAGAAGGGAAGCAGGAATAACATCAACAAAATCTTTGAGCCTATTTTACTGTTCATGTGCGCTCCACTTAGTCCTGTGTGTAATAAATGTCGTCCAGATAAAAGGTGCTTGGCTTGCCGGGGTTTGCAATAACCCACTTGAACCCTGTCTTGATACAGTGCATGTCGCGGCCATCCAGCGGAATGCGGTAGCGCGTCCAGACAGTCTTGAGTGTCACGTCTTTAAGCTCCGCCTGGGCGCTATCCGAGAACTCCGTATTCTTGAGCCCGCCCACTGCAAAGCTGACCTTCTCGCCCCCTGTCTCACCGCGCGCCCAGAAGACCAGCATGGTCGCGCCTTCGAGATTGAACCCGCCGGCTTGCTTGCCCCAGTCGTTGGCCGGATGCTGCCACATCACGCCAGCCCAGTTGTCCGAGGCGCTATAGGAGACCTTGATGCAGGTTGTGCCGCTGTGCGGATTATCTGTGCATCCCAGCTCCATCTTGATTGCGCCATGGTTACCCATATAGCCGGAGGCGGCCCAGCGCTGCGGCTCGCCTGAGGCAAAGACAGCGCACGGCAACTTGACCTGCGCAGGTTTGGGCTTGGGTTCAGCTCCCGCGCCTTGTATCGCGCAATTGGCATACGCGGCATTTTTCTTTCCATCGAACACATACGCATAGAGGCGATACTTGCCGCCGCCCGGAGGCTTCACCGTGACTTTCGGCGTGCCTTGTCCGGCTATGATCGCATCAATAAAGCCAGGTGGCGTCGGCTCGCCGACACCCGTGACGTCGTAATGCGCCGCTTCTTGCATCAAGATCCATTTCCACGTCAGCGGATCGCCGTCGGGGTCAGAGCCCGATGTCGAGGCTGTGAATGTTTCGCCTTCGGTAGTCAGGATATCCTTGGAGACCTCCAGCTTTTCAATCATCGGTACGCGATTGACGACCTTTGACGCGCCCCAGCACTCCTGCATCGCTTCCGCTGCAGCGAGCTTGGAGTTGTCGGGCAACAGCAGGCCAAACCAGGTCGGCGTGGCCTCCACTTTGTATCCCCAGGTGAAGGCATAGAGTCCGAGGCAGAGCTTCCCCTTGTCTTCGGTCGTGACCTTGCGATAAACCTCGGCATAGAATTTACCCTTTTCCGTGCTGGTCAGTTCAGGCGGACACCCAAAAGCGTTTTTCTTCACCTCCCACTGGCCGGGGGGACCGAACTCGGTGATGATGTAGGGCTTAGTGCCGCCAGCCTTGCGCCAGCGTTCAGGGATGGAGGCTGCTCCGCCATACGTGTTGATGCCCACGATGTCGATCGCTGGACAGAGACGATTAAGCGCCTGCACCTTGGCATCTGGGATCTCCGCGATGACGGTCATGACGGGGTGATGCGGGTCCAATGACTTGACCATCAATGCCAAGTCGTTGATGTGATTCCACATCGCCTCCTCATGCAAGCAGTTCATCTCCATCTCATTGCCCAGCGCCCACATCAGCAGCGCAGGATGGTCCTTATGTTTCAGCACCATCTTCCGCACATCCTCTTTCTGTCGCGCGAGCGCGGCAGGGTTGCCGTAATTGAAGCCATGCGCCTGATGCCCCAGCCAGTGGCCAATCGTAACGGTGAGTCCCAGCTTCTGAGCCTCGTCCAGTTGCTGCGCCGCGTCATCGCTGCCCCAGGTGCGGAAGGAGTTTCCGCCGAGCGCCTTCAAGAGGTCC
>CAYWNP010000212.1:0-3123 GCA_964459675.1 uncultured Akkermansia sp.
ATCGCGGAAGACGTCGAAGGCGAAGCCCTCGCGACCCTCGTCGTGAACAAGCTGCGCGGCACGCTCCAAGTGTGCGCGGTCAAGGCTCCTGGCTTCGGCGACCGCCGTAAAGCCATGCTCGAAGACATCGCCATCCTCACGGGCGGCAAGATGATCAGCGAAGACCTCGGCATCAAGCTCGAGAACGTTGAACTTACCGACCTCGGCCGTGCGAAGAAGGTGACCATCAACAAGGATAACACCACGATCGTCGAAGGTGGCGGCAAGACCAGCGATATCCAAGCTCGTGTCTCGCTCATCAAGAAGCAGATCGAGGACACCTCGTCTGATTATGACCGCGAGAAACTCCAAGAACGTCTGGCGAAGCTCGCTGGCGGCGTGGCCGTGATCAAGGTCGGTGCTGCGACCGAAGCCGCGATGAAGGAGAAGAAGGATCGCGTGGAAGACGCACTGCATGCAACCCGCGCCGCTGTCGAAGAAGGCATCGTCGCAGGTGGCGGTGTTGCCCTGATTCGTTGCCAGAAGGCGCTGGAAAGCGTCCCGACGGTCGGCGATGAGAAGGTCGGCATTGAGATCATCTCGAAGTGCTTGGAAGCCCCGCTCCGTCAGCTCGTCGCAAACGCAGGTCTGGAAGCAGCCCTGATCGTTGAGAACGTGAAGAGAGGCAAAGGCTCCTACGGCTACAACGTCGCAACTGGCGTTTACGAAGACCTCGTGAAGGCTGGCGTGCTGGATCCGGCTAAGGTGACCCGTAGCGCGTTGCAGAATGCAGCGTCGATCGCTGGTCTCCTGCTCATCACCGAGTGCATGGTCACAGAGATTCCTGAGAAGAAGGAAGCTTCTGCTGGCGGTCACCCGGGCATGGGTGGCATGGACATGTAATCGTCTCAGACGATTCGACTCAACAAAAAAGCCCTCGCCGAAAGGTGAGGGCTTTTTTTGTTGTTCAGGACTCAGGACCCCTTCTCTGGAGGGCCACGCTCTGTCGTGGCCGGACGCGACGGAGCGCGTCCCTCCAGATTACACTGCATTTTCTCAACCATTATCGCGCAAGCACGAGGCGCTTCTACACTTTCAAAAGGAAGAAGTTCTTCTTGCCGCTTCGAAGCAGAGCGAGACGACCCTCAACAAGATCAGACTCTTGAAAAATATGCATAGGTTCTGAAATTCGTATGTTGTTTATACTTAGACCACCCTGCTGTAATAGTCGCCGAGCCTCTCCTTTACTAGACACCATGCCGGAAACAGCCATTACATCTGTAGTGCTATTTCCTATAACCTGATCCCTAGTGAGAGTCGCGGAGGGCACATTGGAGAATATGCCTTCCAAAGCCGTTGCTGAGAGTCCCTCGATCGAACCCCCGAAGAGCACTTCCGTGGTCTTACGGGCCGTGAGTAGCCCCTGCTCGCCATGCACTGCCCGTGTCAGCTCCTCCGCCAGCACCTGCTGGGCTTCGCGCTTCTCAGGGGCAGTGGCAACCGCTTGTTCTAACTCCGCAATGCGCTCCATGGAGAGAAAGGTAAAAATCTTGAGGTACCGGATGACGTCCGCATCCATAGCTCTCAAGAAGAACTGATAGAAATCATAGACCGAGGTCTTGCGCGCATCCAGGAAGATCGCGTTCCCCTCGCTCTTACCAAACTTTTTACCCGTACTATCGCAGACCAGCGGGAAGGTCATGCCATAGACCTCCTGTCCCAGCACGCGACGGACCAGCTCTGTCCCGGCGGTGATATTGCCCCATTGATCTGAGCCGCCGATTTGCATCGTGCACCCGTAGGTCTTATAGAGATGGAGAAAATCATAACCCTGAAGGATCTGGTAACAAAACTCGGTGAAGCTCATGCCATCATCCGACTCCAAGCGCGTCTTGACGCTGTCCTTGCTGAGCATGACGCCCATGCGGAAATAGCGACCCACATCACGCAACAGATCAATAAAGGTGATATCCTTGAACCAGTCATAGTTATTCACCATGATTGCCGGATTCGGTGAAGCAGGATCAAAATCAATAAAGCGAGAGAGGTTCTCTTTGATACCCTCAAGGTTCTTCTCAACCTGTTCGGCACTCAGCAAATTGCGTTCCTTGGACTTGCCAGAGGGATCACCAATAAGCCCAGTCGCTCCCCCCACCAAAGCGATTACCTTATGTCCTGCACGCTGCAGATGGGCGAGAGCCATGATCGTCACAAAATTGCCAGCCTGGAGACTGTCGTTTGTCGGATCAAACCCAGCATAAACCGTCAGCGGCTTATCTAACGCCTTCTGAAGTTCTGAACTGGTCGTATCCTCAAAAAGGTAACGAGCTTTAAAGGTATCAAGAATATTCATAGTTTTTGAAAAGAAAAAGGGGCGCCCGGTCAGGCGCCCCTTTTGGGTTACTCAGCGCCTGGACGCCACTCTTCACTCTGTGCGAAGGCATCATCAAAGGCGGCTGCGAGGCCGACGAGGTTCTCGCCTGGCTTCAGATCTGTCGTGCTGAGGTCACGCGTCAGCTCAGCGAGCTGCGTGTCATTCATGCTGACAGCCTTGATGCTCAGGCCAATACGACGCTCATCGCGATCAATCTTCACGATGCGAGCTTCGACTTCCTGACCTGCCTTGAGAGCATCCTTGACCTTCTCAACGTGCTGATCGCTGATCTGGGAGATATGAACGAGACCGTCCACACCATCTTCCAGCTCAACAAAGGCACCGAAGGAGGCGATTTTGGAGACCTTGCCCTTAACGATCTGTCCGATCGCATAACGGCTGGTGATCGTGTTCCAAGGATCATTGCAAGCCTGCTTCAAGCCAAGGCTGATGCGCTGATCAGCGGGATTGACTTCGAGAACAACTGCATCCACCTGTTGGCTCTTCTGGAGCATTTCGCTCGGGTGGTTGATCTTGCGGGTCCAAGACATGTCAGAGACATGAATCATACCATCAATACCCTCTTCGAGTTCAATGAAGGCTCCATAGGTCGTGAAGTTGCGGACCTTGCCACTCACGCGGCTACCGACAGGATAACGATCCTGTACGGTGTCCCAAGGATTGGCTTCGGTCTGACGGATACCCAAGGCGATCTTCTGATTCGCGGAATCAATCGAAAGCACCACGACATCGACTTCGTCACCGACATT
>CAYWNP010000213.1:0-3107 GCA_964459675.1 uncultured Akkermansia sp.
AGACCTGTATGTAACTGAGGAGTTCAGGTACGTGTTGAACTTCATCAATAATCACAGGCACCGGATAGTTCTTAAAAAACAATTCCGGGTCGGAGGCTGCAAGACGGCGCAATTTCGGCAGTTCAAGGTTCACATAGGCATAGTCGGGGAAAAGCGTTCTGGCCAGTGTCGTTTTCCCGGATTGCCGAGGTCCCAGCAAGGTTACAACGGAAAACTGTGAAACCAACTCCTTAAGATACGGTGTAATGTCCCTGTCAATCATCTACTTTTCCTCCTCTAAAACAACAGGGACAACGTATCACGTATTCAGGCATAACACAAGTTAAACTTTTGTTATGCCTAACTTTTTCAAAGCAGCAATCCACATATTGACATCCTTTTTTATGCAGGGAAGGCAAAGGGGTCACCCTTTAAAAAACAGTTGGGGGTCGGATGACCAAGAGAGGTCAACCCGGGTGCGGCTGAAGGGCAGGTCCTTGGACTCATTTCGTCGATCCATCGGTAACGCGGAGGTCGTAATCCATCGGCCATCCCATTTCTGCGTGACAAACCCCCTGCCCCGCCGGTCTGTCAAGGTGGTTGCCTCATCTGCCGACACCCCTCCCTCACTGCACGGCTGAGTCTCGGAGATAAAGAGCGGTACGTGCTGATAAATCAGGAGTTCTGCTGGAAGCGCACCCTCCGCCAGCGCACACATATTCGCGAGATCACACTCAGGGGAGAGGACGAAGGAAGAGAGTCCGAGACTACCAAGCTCTGCAACGGCCAAACGGTTAGAGGCGTACAAACTCCAGTCTGCTGAGAACGGCGTCACTCCTGCCTCTTTGAGAAGATGCCAGCCTGCGAGGTCGGCACACTCCCAGCGTCTAAACCCTTCGCTAATCAATTGCTGGACCGTGAGCCTGAGCACGTGCCGTTCCTCTTCGCGTGAAACAAGAGGTAACGCAAGCGTGAGTTGCATCTCGCCGCACGCTTCCTTCCAAAAATCAAGCGAGGTTTTCAACGGTGCAGTGGGCGCATGTTCAAGAAGAATGACCAGTTCGTCAAAGCTTTTCTTGATCTGCTGCAGGTGCTCTGGCGAAGAGAGAGCCTGACTTGACCACCGTGCCTTGAGGATTCGTGCCGGCGGGTTCACTGGCGGTAACCGATTCGGCATCCGCCTTCGCAAAGCTACGGCGTGACAGGCAGCCTCGCCCTCCAGCGCTATTGCCTGGGAGATGCGCATCAACTGCTCGGATCTGTTGCGTGCCCTCATCTCATCCAAAAGGACGATGACTTGACGCCGAAGCTCGTTCAACTTGGAGGCAGGCGCATAGCAGCTATCCGGATCCTTCACGCGCAATGTCCCTAACGTCCATGCTGCCTCGCCTAAGCGTTCAAAGGCCTTGCGCACCGCATCCAGCGTACGCTCAGGTTGCTGGGCCTTCTCTAAGGTCAAGGGAAGAAAGAGGGAGACACTATCCTCTGCTTGCGTATCCGTCCATCTTGGAACCGTGGCATCAACAGTAATTCCATTTGCACGGAGGAGAATTTCAAAGTCAACCGCCATGCCCACCTTCATTTCGGATTCGCGTACCGTGCGCATCTCATAGCGACGCCGAACGGCTTGCGAGGCAGAACAGAAGACTGGCGTGCTTGGAGGGATAAAGGGAACACCCTCTGGCAGGGCGAGCTCGACAATAGCCCCGGCAGGAGCGGTAATCACGGTCTGTGACCTGCCCTTCAGTCGCATCTGGGTGACAGCAAATCCAAAGGGCTTTCCGCCCCCGGGTAGTTCGACTTGGATGCCATCATGTTTTTCCAGGGCGCGACCTGTCTTGAACCGCAACCAGCGTCCCTTCTCCTGTTCATTCAGAACCGACTCAACTTCTCCGATCCGAGCGCCCCGATGGCCAATCGCTACAGGGTCGATGATGGACTCTGGAGCCTGCTCACGCCCCTGTGCATAAAGCGTAGTCCAGGGACGGCTGAAGACGGTCTGCACATCTTGGATCATCTGTTGCTCCGCTTGCGGAGTCAAAGCACCATCCATTTTTTTTCGATAGTAATCGCACAAGCAGGCCACATAGAGCGGACTCTTCATGCGGCCCTCGATCTTCAGCGAGTGCGCGCCGGTCTTGACGATTTTGCCCAACATCGGCGCCAAGGCGAGGTCTTTCATGGAGAAGGGATAGCGAACGCCCTTCTCGCTGTCGCATGAAAAACCCTCACGACAACAGTAGGCGCAACGTCCGCGATTACCGCTCCGTTCCTGCATCATCGCCGAGAAGAGGCAGAGTCCACTTGTGCTGTAACAGAGCGCGCCGTGAACAAAAACCTCGATCTCAACAGCGCATGCCTCAACAATCTCTTTGATCTCAGAGCAGCTTAATTCACGGGCGAGCACGACACGTTTGAAACCCAATTCTTTCAAGGCCAGCACGCCGTCCACGTTATGCGCCGCCAGCTGGGTACTGGCATGCAGCGTGAGGCACGGGAAATGATCCCGTAACAGGCGCGCAACGCCAAGGTCCTGGACGATCACACCATCCGGAAGGAGATCTTCCAGGGCAGCAAAGGCCTCGATCACCGCGGGAAAATCAGTCTCAGGCACCAACGTATTGAAGGTGACATAAACCTTCTTTGCTGGCGTAAAGGTACGGGCATACGCCAACAAAAGACCCAGTTGCTCGAACGAGAGATTCTCCGCCTCCGCACGCGCGGAGAAACGGGGCAACCCCACATAGACTGCATCCGCGCCATATTGGAAGGCCGCCAACGCAGCATCATATCCGCCGGCAGGTGCTAAGAGTTCAGGCTTCATAATTTTTTTACCAGCTGGGCGACTCCGGTAGCGCGGCATGAAAAGCCGCGGCAAGGGAATCGGCATATTTTCCAGCATACGTGCCGGCTAAAAAGCGTGGGTAAGCCTCAGAAACAAAACGTTCCCAGGACTCCTCTTCATGGTCTGGCATGATCGGATAAAAGAGAATGTTGGTTTCCTGCGCCGCCTTTTGGTCGCCGACCGCATCCCCAAGCATCACCATCCGTGAGACATCGTAACGACCTTCAGAGGCCGCGCGGATCTGCTCCGCCTTGGTTCCAAATTCAAGTCCTGCGACCATGCC
>CAYWNP010000214.1:0-3068 GCA_964459675.1 uncultured Akkermansia sp.
CTCTCCGGACTCTGGACCGATTTTGACCGTTACAACGACTACAAGGCGGCACTCAAATTCCTTAAGGACATGGGCATTGAGCTCGTAAACCGCGAGACGATTGACAAGGGCTATGGCAATGCATTGACCGTGGATATGACTGTCGAGCGCGAGGACAAGCAACTCCGTCGTTACAGCATCCGCGGCACAGTGACCGAAAGCCACTTGATGGTCTCACGCATTGACGAATTCGATCGCCTCTACTTCGAGCCGAACGGCATGACGCTCTTCTGTGTCTACGACGACCGTCCCGGCGTCATCGCCACCATCAGCCGTAAACTGGCCGATGCGGGCATCAACATCGAAGACATGCGCAATCCGCATGATCCCAAGACCAATCGCTCACTCGCGATCGTCAAAGTCAACGCCTGCGTCGGCGACCCCCTCCTCGCAGATATCCGCAAGGAGATCAACGCCCACGCCGCGGTGTGCACGGAGGTGTAGGGAGAGGGTTCCGAATTCAGAAGTCGGAAGTCAGAAAGGTGGCGCAGACATTCCTGTCTGCGCAATAAAGGGCAGACAGGAATGTCTGCCACACCTTAAATGCATACCCGCCGCCCGCAACACTGAATAAGACTCGTTGGAGCGAAGCGGCAATAAGGTAATTCTTTTGAAGTTAGAGTCAGTCCCTCAATCCTTGAGTTTATTCCACTCTGCTTCGGTGCCGCGTGACTTCTGATATTCCATCATGATCTGCCAGGTGCCGCGCTTCAGCAGCAGGGATTCCAGATGGATATAGTCATTCGAGGATGTTCCATCCGGCATCACACTGGTATAGCAGAACATGCCTGTCTCATGGGCAGTCGTCGCATCGCCCAGCCGCTGGCTAAACCGGAAGACCACGTTGCCTTTCACTTTGCCCGATTTCGTATTGGTGAAATCCTTCTCCCACCGGACCAGCGCCTCTGAAAGGGGATACGCCTTCTGGCTTGTTCCGGAGACGATGACACCATCCGGATGGCACGTTGCCTTGTAGCCCGCGAAGTCCCCTTCCCTGACACAGCGGGAGACCTCGGCCCAATAGCTGTTCAACTCCTTGATGCGCGCGGACAAGTCAGTCGGCGCCTTTTGCGTTAGCCCTATAACAGCCACCAACGCTAACATGACAAACAACATTCCTATTTTTTTCATCTGCTTTCCTTTCTGTTATGCGATCTGCGACAGAACATCTATGACTCCATCCTGGGAACGCGGACACTCTTGTCCGCCAACCTATCTTATCTTCACGATCATTATCAAACCCCCATCCTCTCACCAACCTCTATCACAGTTCCCTATATCCAGGGGCTAACAACTTGCTCTGGCGGACAGGAGTGTCCGCGTTCCCAGGCATTGTCACCCTGTAGTGGCTTCGACTCTCTCGAATGTCCATCACAATCTCTTGCGCCGAACGCTGATCTTCCCAAGACCCCGCCAACGACAAAGCGTTCTCGTTCTTGATGTGTACGTGTAAATTATTCATTGCACACCTCCCCTAGAAGCACTCTTCATTGATGACGGCCGCTGTTGATACGCATCGCACCCTGCCACGCGGATGGCACGTTTACATCATGCAAGATAGTATACCTGTTTTTGTCTTTTAGATTCAAGGCACAAGTCACTAGGGGAACATCCTGCCTGTTCATTGAATGCACAGGCAAGTTCCGACACGTCCTCGACTAACGGAGGCGATTAGTCCTTCAGTCCCTTGAGGTCGACATCCAGTTTGCGGTTTTCTGCCAGAAGCTCCTTCATCGTGAGCTTGCAGCCTCTTGCTGCAGCCTCGCGACCCAAGATGCAGGAGAGGGTTCCGTCCACCGCCCGAGGCACGGATTCATTTTCATGGTGTGCATTAATGATATTGCTATAGAACGATGCAATGTTGCGCTCCGCGCCGCATTTATAGAGGTTCTCCACGGTGCCGCCACCGTAATGCTGCGCCCCACCGCGCAAAAACGCTTTTCCCGCATAGATGATTTGCGCATTGGCATCGCGTCCGGCAAAGGTAGCACGCAAGATACTCTCCGAGTTATTTTTCAACGCCGTGCCATAATGGTTGTGAATCACGCCATCGGCATATTCGTACACCAGAGAAATCACATCGCGCCCATCTCCGTGCGGCTCTTTCCGACAGATCCGGGAGGTTCCCACGGCAGAGATGGGCCGCTGTTTAAGAACCCAGATGGCTGCATCGATGGCATGAATATCATAATTGCCGATATTGTCGCAGCCCAAGGCCACATCGTTCACCCAAATCAAGCCCCTCAAGCGACTTTCGATCGTATCGGTTTTCGGCGGATCAGAGAACCCGTTGCTAAGTCCGTAGGTCTGCACCTGTGCCAGCGGCCCCAGACCTCCGGCTTGAATACGTTGAGCGACTTCCCTGTTAAACGGATCTGTGGGAATCTGATAATCGACGAGGAAGACACGTTCTTTTTGCGTCGCTGCTTTTCCCGCTTCACCGATGGCCAGCGTGCCGGGCACATCCACAGCCACGGGCTTGGCGATGTACACATGTAGTCCCGCAGCAACTGCTGCCGCGGCCTGCTCAGGATAGAAGTAGGGTACATCTTCAATCACCAGCGCTTCAATTCCACTTTCGATGACGCGTTTATAGCCGGACAACCCCGAAAACCGCTTATCGCGTGCCACCCCAAACACGTCTCCCAGCTTGTCCGCCACAGGCTGGAAATAATCCGCCACAGCCACAGCTTCGTATCCGCCGTGCGCCTTAAACAAACCGGCAATCCAGTGTCCGCGTCCACCGCCGCCGACAAACCCAACCTTGATCTTCCGTGTCTTATCCTCTCGTGGTGGTACAGGAAGCTCCGCCGTCACTTTGTTGGTTTGTGCAAATAGCGTTTCCGTTACCGCCAAAGCTATTGAATTGATGAAAAATGTCCTGCGTTGCATTTGAATTCCTTTCGCTAGTAATCTGTTACTGCTAAATCACCACCTGTTTTCGAGTAATTCAATTTCTCTTCACCTGTCAAAACAAGGGTCCATAGCCTCTCATCAAAAATCACCTCTTGTGAAATCCTGCTTTTTTT
>CAYWNP010000215.1:0-3035 GCA_964459675.1 uncultured Akkermansia sp.
CGCAGGCACCCACTTCAACCGCAAGATCACCTGGTGGAATCAATCGCGCGGCTTCAACGATTACATTGCGCGTTGCAGCCATCTGTTACAGCAGGGATTGTTCGTCGGCGACGTACTCTTCTACAACGGCGATCAATGTCCGAATTTTGTGGGGCCCAAGCAGATCGATCCCTCTGTCGGGCCTGGCTATGACTACGATGTGTGCAACTCGGAAATTATTTTGACACGCTTGGGCGTTAAGAACGGCAAAATCGTTCTGCCTGACGGCATGAGTTACCGTGTATTGGTGATGCCCGCGTACACGACACTGCCTGTCGAGATTCTCTCCAAGCTCAAAGAACTGGTCTCCGCGGGTATGATCCTGATCGGACCCAAACCTCAAAAGGCGCCGGGGTTGAAGGATTATCCGAAATGCGACGAACAGGTGAAAAAGCTCGCGGATGAACTCTGGGGCGACTGCGACGGCAAGACGGTTACGGAGCACACCTTTGGCAAGGGGCGCGTCGTGTGGGGAAAGAGCGTACGCGAGGTGCTCACGCAAGCAGGTGTCCAGCCTGACTTCACCTATACTGCCGCCCAGCCAGGAACCTTTCTGGACTGGATCCATCGGACGACCGACGAAGCGGAGATTTATTTCATCGCCAATCGACTGAACCGCGAAGAGAAAGCGACCTGCACCTTCCGCGTCAAGGGCAGGCAGCCGGAGTTGTGGGATCCCGTGACCGGTGCACAGCGTAATGTCAATTTCCTTAGCCAAACGAATGGCAATACGCAAGTCGCCCTGGAATTTCCAGCCAATGGCTCCTGCTTTGTCATCTTCCGTAAGAAGAGCGTCGCGCGTCCCTCGTCCGACAGGACACCCGTTTCGGTCATAAAACCCGTCATGGAACTGACCGGGCCCTGGACTGTAAAGTTCGACCCGAAGCTCGGAGGGCCGACAAAATCAGAGATCGGAGGGCAGAGGTCAGAGATCGTTTTCGAGAAGCTGGAAGACTGGAGCTTGCGACCCGAGGAGGACATCCGTTATTTTTCCGGTACCGCAACTTACCGCAAGTCCTTCGATTGGTCGCGCCCTGGCCAGTCCTCTGACCTCCGATCTCCGATTTTCCTCTCCCTCGGCGTCGTCCACAACCTCGCGCAGGTCAGGCTTAATGGCCACGATCTCGGGGTGGTCTGGTGTGCGCCGTGGCAGGTTGACATCTCGAAGGCCATACGGGCTGGTAGCAACGACCTTGAGATTGACGTCGTCAACCTCTGGCCAAACCGCCTGATTGGCGACGGGAAACTCCCGCCTGAGAAACGCATGACGCAGACGAACATCGGCACATTCTACAAAGGCCAGCACAAGTTGCTGCCCTCCGGACTACTCGGACCAGTACAGCTGATCAACGCGGAATGAAGGAACATGAATGTTGGAATAGTGAAGCTTGCAGTAAAGTTATAAAAAGGAGTCATTATAAAATGAAGACGTTAATTGTTTTTGCTGCGTGTGGTATTTCATTGGGTACGTTCTGTTTAGACAACTTGGCCGCGGAGGCGAAAGGCTCGCAGGTTGTGCCGCTCGCGGAGTTGGAAATTAACAAATATCCAGATAGTCGGCCGGCGGCGCGATATAGGTTGGATGCCAAGAACCAGGGCGTCGTGCTCAAGCATGGTGATGGACCCGGGCAGTGTGACGTCCTCGGCGCGCGTGACGTCTGGGTCTATGAGGACAAGGGTACCTACTACATGCACTATGACGGCGCTGGCCCCAAAGGCTGGCTCTGCTGCCTGGCGACAAGCACCAATCTGGTGGACTGGACGAAGAAGGGGCCTGTCCTGGACTTCGGTAAGCCCGGTGAGGAGGATTCCGCGTCAGCCGCATACGGGGTGACCTATTTCGATGGTAAGAGCTGGCACATGTTTTATCTGGGGACGCCGCATGTTTCACCTGCGCCGGATCTGATCCCGTCATTTCCCTATCTGACGATGAAGGCGAAGGGGGAGTCAGCCGCCGGACCCTGGACGAAACAGCCCGAGGTGGTACCCTTCCGCACCAAGCCGGGAACGTATTATTCGGCCACCGCCAGTCCAGGTCATATCATCAAGCAGGGCGACGACTATCTGATGTTCTTCAGCGCCTCGACCCATAACCCCACCCTGAGGACACTCAGCATCGCCCGGACCCGCGACCTTAATGGTCCCTGGACGGTTGACCCAACACCTATCGTGCCACTTGCGGAACAGGTTGAAAACAGTTCGCTCTACTTTGAGCCCGCTAACCAGACATGGTTTCTCTTCACGAATCATATCGGTCTAGAAGGTGGCGAGTACACCGATGCTGTCTGGGTCTACTGGACCAAGGATCTAAATAGGTGGAACGTCGCTGATAAAGCCATTGTTCTCGACGGCCGGAACTGCGCCTGGAGCCGTAAATGCATTGGCCTCCCCTCGGTTCTGAAGGTTGGAAACCGTCTGGCGATTCTCTATGATGGACCGGGAGGGGAGAGCAAGAGCCACATGAAACGCGATGTCGGCCTCGCCTGGCTGGAGTTACCGCTTGTTCCGCGTGTACATCCGAAATGAGCCAGGGTCGTGTCCCTTAAAAGCTATACACTGTTAAGCGTTTGGAGTCCCGCCTTTAGGCGGAAGCAAACATAAAAAGTCACTAAACTTCCGCCTAAAGGCGGTACTCCGAACAACTCCCCCCGTAAAATAATAATGACGGATGGTATAGAACGAGCGTCTGCTTATCCTAGGCACGCAGACGCGTGCCCTTCTGGAGCCGGTGTCCCGTCTCCACTTCCTGTCTGCCGTGACTTGAGCGAAGGTGGATATTCCTACATACCAGTTAAAGTTACAGCCAGGACAATAAGCCTCTAGACAAAATGAGTTAAGTGGTATAAATTTAATCCACTTTCTACAAAAAGTGGATGTTTACTTCATCTCTGTGCTGTGGTTAAATATGAACTTCACAAAAATGAGGAGGTTGCGTATGACAAGCAGACTGTTTCTTGGGGTAGTTCTAATGGCAGGCGTGGTCGGATTGACCGCAA
>CAYWNP010000216.1:0-3000 GCA_964459675.1 uncultured Akkermansia sp.
TGATAATCCCCCTCTTTTTGTTTATTTTTTGACGCCCCAGAAGTTGCCGGATCCTTGGGGTAGGGGAGCAGGACTAACCTCGGGTTGGCTATCACTGGCATCTTGGAACAGGATCATCTCCTGCCCTTTGTCGAGGCCCAGTTCAAATAATCCTGGTTTAATCTCTTTGATTGGGATAGAGGGCTGCGAGGAGTTGAAGGGGCCGTCGAAGCCTAGGCGGACTCTGCACGGTTCGCCTGCCAGGCTCTTGATTCTGACCCAGCGGGTCTTGCCAGCCTTACGTCCAGCGCTGACCAGAAAAGCGCCATCGGCGCGCAGGTCTTGGAATACGGTCTCCTTCCACTCGCCAGGCACTGCAGGGAATATCCAGATGCGGTCGGGACTGCTTTGGAGCAGCATCGACTGCAGTGCTGTGGCCGCGACGAGCGAGCACTCAATTACAGGCGAACCCTCGATGTACTGCGTGTTCGGCATGACGAAACGCTTATTGTTGTGATGAGCCCGCAACTGGGCAAGCGCATGATCGCCGTCACCCATGGTGGAGTAGAGGCATGAAGCCGCTGCACTCGACCAACCAAAGATCTGCTTGCCGTTCTCAACGGTCAGCCAGTGCTTGAGCGTCTTCTCCACAAGCGCCTTGTTTTCAGGTTGTTCGACTGAGAGTTGTTGCAGCGGCCAGACCATCAGCAGGTGGGACCAGTGACGATGTGATTTTTCAAAGGGCTGGGTCGCACCGACCATGAAGCCGTTCTCATTTTGCGGGTAAGCCACGAGATCACGCAGGACGCGCTCCCATTCAAGACGTTGAGGGTCTTTTAAGTTGTAACGGTGATCGAGGCTGAGCAGGGTGGTGCACCCCCAGCGCAGGAGGGAGAGATTGTAGTTGTTATCCGCATAGGGTGTTTGTGAATATTCAGGTGAATGCATGGGTGGCAGATGGAGTTTTCCATCCTCGCCAGTCTTGAGTAGCTTGAGGTAGAGGTTCACACTGCCCTTGAGCATCGGATAGAACGCATGTTTTGTCTGATCCGTGACAAGCGTGTGGTCCATTGAATAGCGGTACTGCTGCCAGTAGAGCCACAGCGCCCAGGTGAAGTCCCCGGGATTGATATAGGCATCGGGTGCGCAGGTGCCGTCCCCGCGAAGCCCTTCGTAGCAGGTGGTGTGGGGGACAGTCGCGCAGTCATCAAACTTCCATATTTCCTTGGCGTTGCGGACGAAATTAGTGCGCTTGGCATCAATGAAGCGCGTGAAGGATTCGCCAAGTTCAAGGCGGTTTGCTACGTAGACAGGCGAGTAGGCGATCTGGATATTGAGGTTCCACCAGATGCGCGGCCAGCCGGTGTTTCGGTACCAAGGACCGAGCAGGTCAATGACCTGGCGATCCTGTCGCGTGGCACAGGCGAGCTTGTATTGCTGAATCCAGTAGAAGCCTTCGATCTGGGCGTCGGGGACGGAGAGGAAACTGGCTGGATAGTAGGCGTGCCACCAAGCGCGGTGGCTGCGTTCAAGAACGGCGGGTTCAAGCGCGGAGACTCGTTCCACGGTGGCGATCGCTTGGTCTTTGGCTTCCGTGCCAGGGAAGGTGTCGGAAACGTTCAGTGTCACTCGACGCTTCGTGGCGGCGCCCTGCACGCGCCACGCAGTCGCAAAGGCTCCGCCTGCAATGCGGCGCTGTTCACAGAACGAAATGTCACCCGCCGTACCATTTATGGAGACGGGGTTCGGCTCAACATTGGCCTTTTTCTGCTTATCGACGTGAACCTCGGCCGATGTCGGCTCCCAGACGAACGACGCCTCCTGCTCGCCGCCTTCGGTTTCGAGATCGATCAGCAATGCCAGTTCCTGGGCGTGAGTCAGGGCGCGGAAGCGGATGCGTCCCTTATCGGTCAGCAGTACTCCGCGGACCTCGGCATTCCAGAGGTCGGTACGTAGCGTGCCATTCGTGATCGTGCCAGCGGTCGTGAGAATCATGCCACCAATCGGGATCCGTGCGTTGTCGCGGCGGCGGTCGGTCACGTCTGAACGGCCGATCTCAAACCGCAGGCGATTCTTGCCCTGGGTGTAAATCGTCGTGCCCAGCATGCCGTTACCAAGAAAGGCTCCATGGTCAAACTGAGCAGGCAAAACTTCCCACACGGGATCATGCCTCGCCATGAACGCCGGCCAGTCGACTTCGATTTTTATTGTCTCTTTACTTACAGTGGGAATTGAAAGACAGCCGGCCAGGCAAACGACCGTAAAAACCATCATCAGCTTTTTCATTTAAGTTTATCCATTTTTCTAGTGCTGTGTTTCCGTAGGTGGATCAAGGAGTTTAGCCTCGCGGAGCATTTTGCCCAGCTCTTCAAGCTGTTTCACGTCGTCTTCGCGCATGCTCCCGGTGTGATCCGCGGCCAGGCTCAACAGTACGTTCGCGGCGCCACGGTCATACGCCTGTTTGATCCAGTCAAACAAAACCTTTACTTCTATCGGCTTGCTGACCTCGAAACCCTTCCCTTCACCATACGTAAACCAAGCGCCAACGGCCCCCACTGGTGTTGTTGTTCCTTTTGAGATACGCTGCGATACTGGCTCAAACTCAAACGGCAGGTAATACTGCTTGCCGTTCACCGTGCGGAGGGGCTGATGACCTCCGGCAGGCGGGACAACCACCTCACCGTTCATCACATCCGTCGGGAAATAATTTATCTTCTGCCCATCCTGAATGTGCTGATTCATGATTACGATCGCATTCGGCTGGGCGTTCTTGATTGAATCGTAGATCTCCTGAATCGACAGGTTCCCCGGACGCCAGTTCCCCATGTCTATCCAGAAATAAGGGATCTCGCCGTACTTTGTAGCCAGCTCGTTGAGTTGCGCGAGGATCATCTCACGCGCGTTCGGATTCGGCATCCAACCTTTTCCGCCCCAGAGGCAGTAATAAAACCCTGGAGTAATTCCTGCCTTGCGGCATTCTTTTACGAATTCTCCGGCAACATCGGGCTTGCCGGGACTGCT
>CAYWNP010000217.1:0-310 GCA_964459675.1 uncultured Akkermansia sp.
TACCATGAAAAAATACGAAGAGCCATTATTACCCACTAAATTGTTCGAAGAGCCGAAATATTCGAGTTTTCTCATCTTCTTTCTGGCCACGTGGTCCGGCAGTGGCCAGATGCTTGACAAATTGACCATATTAAAAGTAAAGTTACCACATTAACTGTTTATCTCAAGGATCTAGTATGCGAATATCAATCTCTCTATACGTGTTGATTATTTTATTCACGGCTGGCTGGGTAACCGCCAGGCCAATGGATATTAAATCCGACAATCTGGAGCCACCACGAAATGATAGGCCTCGCGACCCTGTCATGGT
>CAYWNP010000217.1:320-2996 GCA_964459675.1 uncultured Akkermansia sp.
GAGTGAATGCGAACATCGAACATTCAACATCGGACATCCAACGTCGAAGTTTTAATAAGGCAATAAGGAATAAGCGTATTCGCTTCGTGTAATTCTTTTGAAGTTATCGGCAAGCGGTTTAACGAAAAAATTACCTTCCGTGTGGCTCGACCGCCACGTGTCGAACATAACCGTTTAGCGGGTTCCAGCGGATGATTATGCAAGGTAACCCTAACCCAGTCAGATGCTTTCCACTAATTTATTCATCTCTTTTTCCTGGTGCTCGATGGACTCGACCAGTTTGAACTGTGTCCTGCAGCGGTCAAGGTTATGACCGTCGCGATGCACCTTGAAATACGTGTCGCCTTCCAGATAGTCCGTCAGGAAGCGCAGGCCAATTTCAAACGTGATGAGCTTGCCGGAGAACGCCAGCAACTTTTTTTCCTCCGGCGTCAGAAATTCCCTGGTCGAACTCAAATAGCCGCGAACCAACGCCTCGAACATCGGAAACTGCATCGTGACCTTGGACAGATCCCGCTCGTCCTCTTTCGCTGGGCTGGTGGTCGTGCGCACCATGTCGCCGAAATCGTAGAGCGCTAGGCCTGGCATCACCGTGTCCAGGTCGATCACGCAAATGCCTTCACCCGTGGCGTCGTCCAACATGACGTTGTTGAACTTGGTGTCATTGTGTGTCACGCGCTCAGGGAGTTTCGCGTCGAGCAGCCCGCTACAGATGGATTTTCGCTTCAACGCAAAATCAATTTGCGCTTTTGCCAGCGTCGCCCGGTTGGCTTTGTTGTCCATGATGGCCTTTTCCAGATTCGCAAAGCGCTTGGGCGTGTGATGAAAATCCGGAATCGTGTCGTGCAGCCGAGGCAACGGCAGGTCGGCCAGCATTTTTTGGAATTGGCCAAAAGCCCTAGCCGCCTGAAACGCCTGCTGCGAGGATTCGACGGCGTCATACGTCTTGGCCATCTCGATGAAGAGGTAACAACGCCAATAATTATTCTCGCCATCGCGATGATAGGCTTCGCCCGTCCGCGTGGGCAACAGCGTCAACGCGCGTCGACTGAAATTCATATCACCGTTCGCCTTGCCCGCCAGATGCGTCGTGACGCGCTGAATGTTCTCCATGAGCGCTACCGGGTTTTTGAAGATGTTGTGGTTGATGCGCTGGAAGATGTAGCGCACCCGTGTGCCAGCCTGATCAACGATGGCGCAGTACGTGTCGTTGATGTGGCCACTGCCGTAAGGCGCTGCTTCCTGAAAAGCACCGTAGAGTTGGAAGTGACTGGCTACCAGCTGGACATTGTGTTTGAATTTCATTTATCAGGATACCCGTTTTCGAGATAAAATGCGCAGAAACGATGCTGAGCAAATTTTATCACAAACTTTTTTAGTTATAATTTGTATAACTTACATGACCCGGAGCGGGGAAGTCAAGGACGGAGTACAATTTTGTCGCGAGGTCACGTGATTGATCGGGCGGAAGAGGGTGGAGTTTGAAAATGAAGCCAGCACTTTTTCGCTCGTTTTAAAAATAGGTGCGAAAAAGATTATTTTTGGAGTTGACTATTTTGCCCCCACCCACATAATATGTGCCAATCATAGGTGCTGGAATGTTTCCGGCAAACCCTATGGGATGTGAGTGAATTCGCTTTGTAGTATGTGGATGAGTGACCCCTCTACCTCGTACGGAACATTCGGAAGGAAATATGATGAAGAAACAGGCGTTCATGTTTTTCAAGCCCGGCATTATGACAGGACTGATGGTACTCCTGGCAATCGGCCTTTCTGCTTACGGAGCACCACCGGCAGGTAAAGCCGCCGCAATCCCGGTAAAAAGCGGCGATAAGATGGCTTTCATGGGTGATTCCATCACGGCAGGCGGGGCGGGGGGTGATGGTTTCATCACTTTGGTCATGGATGCCTTTAAGAAAGAAGGACTGGATGTCATAAGCATCCCCGCAGGAATATCCGGACAAAAGTCGAACGACATGCTTGGCCGCCTCGATAACGATGTAATCAGCAAAAGCCCCCAGTGGATGGTGCTCAGCTGCGGCGTGAACGACGTCTGGCACTTCCAACTCCGCCTTGGCAAGAACACTTTTACAGGCGTCCCCCTAGAAGACTACAAAAAGAACATTACAGCTATTATCGAGAAAGCACAGTCTGCCAACATCAAGGTAATGATTCTTACGTCCACGATGATCGGCGAAGATCCTGAACGGGAACTGAACAAGAACATGATACCTTACAATGATTTTCTCCGCCAGATAGCCAAAGAAAAGAAATGCCTGCTGGCAGACCTGAACGCGGACATGCAGGAAGCCATCAAGAAGATCCCTGATGAAAAAGGCGTGGCGAAGATGTTCGGTGAACGCGGCTACAAACGCGACATAAAGAACAAGCTGACTTCCGATGGCTGCCACATGAACAAGCTTGGAAACATTATGATGGCAAAGGGCATTCTTAAGGCATTCGGCTTAAGCGAAGACAAGATTGCCGCCGCCGAGAAATCATGGCTGACCGACGCACCGCCTAAGAAGTAGCCGTGATCAGTTTCAGTAATCAGTTGAAGGTCAAGGTTCTGGCGCGGAAATAGGATGCCGATATACCGGCTTGTTCGGCACATAAAAAGACTACCTATGCAATTCCCCTTCGTCACATTTACACTTATATTGTTCATTCTCGCGA
>CAYWNP010000218.1:0-2991 GCA_964459675.1 uncultured Akkermansia sp.
CGGTAAAGACACTCCCGCCCCCCTCACGAGGCGACCAGTGGAGATCGCCTCCCATGCCATGCATGAGTTGCTGCGCAATGCTGAGTCCCAGTCCGCTGCCACCCACGGTCGCGGTGACGGAGTCGTCCACTCGGAAGAAACGCTCAAAGATCCGCTTCACGTGTGTACTTGGAATGCCAGGTCCGCGATCAGCCACTGCAATGAACGCCTGTTTCTTCCCATTCCCGATGGTGACTAAAATACTTTTTCCGTCGGCTGCATATTTACAGGCATTATCAACAAGATTGACCAGCACACGGTTGAGCGCGTCACGATCCGCCAAGACAAGCGACTCCGCCTCAGCTTTGATCTCAAGGCTCATCTCGCTCGCCTCAAGAACACCTTTCAGGGTCTCGAGAACCGTCATGACGAATTCAGGTAGTTTGACCGGCTCGCAATGATACTGACGGCGCTTCTGCTCGAGACGGCCAAAGTCCAGGACATTATTCACCAGCCGTGTCAGACGTTCGCTCTCAGTGACGATCACGTTGAGGTACTGCCGCATCACATCGGGTTTCGTGGCTTTGTTGTCCGCCAACAACTCCGCATACATGCGAATGCTGGTCAGGGGCGTCTTGAGTTCATGGGAGACGTTGGAGACGAAGCTTGTCTTTTGCAGTGCCTCCTGACGCTGCAGGATCGCATCGCGGACCAGCAAGAGGCCGCCGGCAATCAGCGAGACGACCAGGAGCAGGAGGATTAATCCTCCGACCCAGAAGATCGAACCCTCGACGCTCTTATCCGCTGTACGATTGGGAGCGATCTTCAACGCCCAATGTGGAAGCATAGGGGCCAAGGAGTACTCAAACAGAGCCGGATTTTTCTGAGGGAGGACACCCAGTCCCCCTGCAGCAACGAGGACACCTTGTCCATCTGTCAGCTCGAGGCCCTGACCGCCTTGCCTCCCTTGTGTCCAAGGGATCAGTAGATTTTGAAGACGCGCCAAGACAGCACTCATCTCCAGTTCCACACCGGCAATACGCCCCTGCCCTAGCTCTGTCCAGCCAAGCAGATGAAGCTGGTTCCCTTCGAACCAGGGGATCCAGCCGGAACGATGTTTTCGAACCTGAACTTTCGATCTCAGCAGACTTGAGTATGTATCACTCTCCTGCTTATTCTCCTGCCATGCAAAATCGCCTTTGAAAAGGGGCGCGAAGCGAAGCAGGAAGCGCTGCTCCTCAGTCTCAACCAGAGATCGAGAGGGGAAGACCACCCCCTTCTCCTTCTCCCAAACAAAGACATTACGGATAAAGGGACTCTCCTGCTGCAACGTGCGAAGATGCTGCGGCAGGTCCGTCTGCGGAAGACTCTCGACCTGTCGCAGCAGATCCGTCTGAAGTGCGCCAACCCACGTCACCACCTCACCCGATACCTTTTCCGCAAGATTCCTGCACCGCTCCTGCTCCAAGGATGCCAGTTGCTCACGCACACCGACCAAGAGGCGTATCGCAGCCAGAGTCAGCAGGAGTGCCGGAAGTCCAATCAGAAAGAGATAAAGGATGGGGGTTCGTCGTGACATGTGAATCGCTCACCTATTGTTTAAGCATCTGGTTTTGAGTCTCAAAGTTTCGCTGGACATTCTCCTTGCGGCTGCGGGCATCGAAACCTGATTTCTTGACATTAAAAGAGTTGAGGGTCTGATAATCCGCCTCCTGGTTCAATTCAGCAATGTCATAATCAGCAGCTTGCTTTTTCAGCTTTGCAGCTTGTTTTTCCAAGATCTGTGCAGCCTCTTCCTTTTTCCCTTGGTCCGCCAGAACAATCGCCTTCGCAACCATGGTGGCGTTGTCATTCAGCGCGGCTTCCCGGACAACATCCTTCTTTACACTTTCGAGCACTGCAAACGCACTCTCACTGAATTTCACAGTTCCGATACCCGAGACTTTCGTGGATGTGTTTGCGGCGACATCCTTATAATGGACTGTTGCTTCGGCTACTGCGCGCGACTCACCGCTTTTGCCAGGATCGCACTCCGTACGGATCAGCACATACTTCTCTTGTGAACTATAGATCTGATTGAAGTCCAGGGTAACTGTCTTGCCATCAATATTCCCTTCACGCCCAATAATCTCGACGGGAGTTGACCCATCTGCAAAGCGCACGGAGAGCCGGACGCCCTTGGCCACGACGGAGAGGACACTGCCCAGTTCTTTTGTGAATATCCTCGGCAGATCATCGCTGTTTTCAACGAAGTAGCTGTTGCCATCGCTCTTTGAGGCCAGACGGGTCATCAGATCTTCGTTATACCCCAATCCGAGCCCTACCGTCGTCACTGAGATCTTCTCCTTCATCAGTGAAACACCGAGACGCCCCAAGTCAGCCGGGCTCTGTGGTCCTACATTGGCTTGGCCATCGGAGAGCAAGACAATTCGATTGATGTAGCCCCGTTCGCTGTTTTTGCGAATCTCGGCTGCGGCCTGAGAGACCCCGCCAAAAATCGCAGTGCTTCCCCGCGGTTCAATGGATCGTATCTTCGATATGATTTCTTGTTTGTTTAGAACAAACTGAGCGGGGACAATCGTATCAATGGTTGAATCAAAGATGACGATCGAGAGAATGTCAGCTGCGGTTAAGCGCTCAACCGCGACGATCGCCGCCTCTTTGGCTTGTGCCATGCGATCTCCGTTCATAGACCCCGAGCGGTCAATGACCAATGCGATATTGACATTGGATCGTTCGGTAGCCGCCGCGCGTTCACCTCCCTTGAGGGAGACTTTGACCATAATGGATTCCGGTTTGCCAGCGGCCAGCACTGAGCGTTCAGGCTCGACTTTACAGGACATGACCGGTGAGCGGCTGGAAAACAGACTTCCTGACGCGGTGAGGAGGGTTGCAGTTGCAACCAGCGTCGCACACGTCATGCGAGTCGTTTGTGTGAAGGGTGAGTATTTCATGGATGAGCCTTTCATCTTGTACCAGAAATGGATCTGGTGGGTTGTTGATGGTGCTATC
>CAYWNP010000219.1:0-2957 GCA_964459675.1 uncultured Akkermansia sp.
CAGGTCACCTGCTAAAACGGCGTGTCCCGAGTCACTCCAATGGGTAGATGACCTGGTTGCGCGTATTGGCTCGACGCCGGATAAAGTCATCCCGATTCTTCAGGGCATCCAGGCTCATTTCCACTATCTGCCGGAAGAGCTTTTACAACGCGTCTGCGAGATTACGCAAATCACTCCGAGCGACCTCTCGGGTGTTTCAACCTTCTACTCTCAGTTCCGGCATCGGCCGGCTGGTCTGCATACTGTGAAAGTCTGCGTCGGAACCGCCTGCCATGTCAAGGGGGCAGGGGCTGTCTACGATGCGCTCGCCCGCCATCTGGAGTGCAAGGAGGGGGACGACACCGACCCGCAGGGACTCTTTACCCTTGAGAAGGTGGCGTGTCTCGGCTGTTGCACACTGGCGCCCGTGGTTCAGATTGATTCCGTCATCTATGGACATGTCACGCCTGCGACCGCTCCTGACATCCTGAAGAAGTTCCTTGAGGAGAACAAAGGGAAGAGCACCTCGACGGAAGAGGTGTCCTCGGAAGTTGATGAGTTTGGTGAGATCCGCATTGGCCTTGGTTCCTGCTGCGTGGCAGGGGGGAGCGCCGGAGTCTATGAGACCGCTCTAGATACGGTGAGAAGCCTGGGCATTCCTGTCCGCGTCAAATCAGTTGGCTGTGCCGGCATGTGTCATCGTACACCGCTGATGGAGATTGTCCATGCCCATGGGGGTTCCTCCTCGTTCTACGCGAAGGTGACCCCGAATGAAGTCGCGTCGATTATCCGCCGCCAGTTTACTCCTCCCTCGCTGGAGGGCAAGTTGAAGTCGTGGGTTCAGACGCATGTCAGCGATCTTTTTGCCCCGCTTCCTAAACACGTTCAAGCGCCCCAATTTAATCTGGATCTCCGGGAGAAGCCGGTTGCTGATTTTCTGGGACGTCAGGTCCGCATCGCCACGGAACATTACGGTCAGCTCGATCCGATTGACTTGGAAGAGTATCTCAAGCATGATGGCTTTGCCGCGTTGAAAACCTGTCTCAACTCTGTATCGCCAGAAGAGATCATTGCGCGCGTCACGGAGGCAGGCCTGCGCGGACGCGGCGGGGCGGGTTTTCCGACGGGAGTGAAGTGGCAACGGGTCCGGGAGAATTCTAGCAAGCCTGTCGCCATTATCTGCAATGGTGACGAGGGGGACCCTGGGGCGTTCATGGACCGCATGTTGCTGGAGTCGTTTCCCTATCGGGTGATTGAAGGGATGCTGATCGCCGCCTACGCCGTAGGGGCGCATGAAGGTATTTTCTACATCCGTACCGAATATCCGCTCGCCCTGATCCGGATCCGTGAAGCGCTCGCACGTTGCCGCGCAAAAGGACTTCTCGGTAAAAACATTTTAGGTTCCTCCTTCTCGATTGACTTCGAAATCAAGGAAGGTGCCGGTGCCTTTGTCTGTGGCGAGGAGACCGCATTGATCCGTTCCCTTGAGGGCGCTCGGGGTATGCCGCGCCTACGTCCGCCTTATCCTGCACAGAAGGGACTCCACGGCTTGCCCACGTTGATCAACAACTGCGAGACCTTTGCCTCTGTCCCCTGGATTATCCGCAATACGGCGGAGCGCTACCGTACCATTGGCACGGCCCAGAGCGCAGGGACCAAAGTCTTTTCCCTCACGGGTAAAATCCGGCATGGCGGACTCATCGAAGTCCCCATGGGCATGACGTTACGTGAGATCGTCGAGGAGGTCGGTGGTGGCATTGCGAACAATCTGGCGTTCAAGGCGGTTCAGATCGGCGGTCCCTCCGGCGGATGTATTCCTGCTTCAAAGGCTGATCTGCCTGTGGACTATGGAGCGCTTATCGGCGCAGGGGCGATGATGGGCTCCGGGGGGTTGGTGGTGTTGGATGAGCGTGACTGCATGGTGGACATCGCGCGTTATTTTCTCACCTTCACCCAGAGTCAATCGTGCGGACGCTGCACCTTCTGTCGTGTCGGCACGCGGCGCATGCTGGATATCCTCGAGCGCATCTGCGCAGGGCAGGGGGTTCAGGGTGATATTGAGCGCCTCGAGGAACTTGCACAGAGTGTCGCCATGGGTAGCCTCTGTGGCTTGGGCAAGACCGCGCCGAATCCGATTCTATCGACGATCCGATATTTCAGGAGTGAGTATGAGGCGCATTTGAAGGGAAGTTGCCCTGCTGGAAAATGTTCTGCTCTCATTGCCTACACCATTACACCTGCCTGCATCGGCTGTACACTCTGCTCCCAAAACTGTCCGGTAGAGGCTATCCCTTTTACACCCCATGAGCGCCATGTGATTAACGACTCCCTCTGTGTGCGTTGCGATATCTGCCGTGTCAACTGCCCTGAAGGCGCGATTCGGATTGTCACCGGTGAAGAAAGGAAGGGCCTGTGCCAACAGTAACCATTGATAACAGTGTCCTTTCATTTGAACCTGGCGAGACCATTCTTCAAGTGGCCACACGGGCTGGCATCGCTATTCCCACGCTCTGTCATCTCGACGGCATTGAACCGCCGACATCTTGCTTTGTTTGCGTGGTCAAGATTCAGGGCAGATCCTCGCTCGCCCCTTCGTGTGCAACCTTGGCCGAGGAGGGGATGCGTGTTGAGAGTGAGACCGAGGAGGTTCATAAATATCGTCGGCAGGCGCTTGAACTCCTGCTGAGCGAACATGCCGGTGACTGCGAAGGTCCTTGTCGGCGTATCTGTCCTGCGGATCTTGACATCCCCATTATGGCCAAACAGATTGTTGACGGTCAACTGGAGGCAGCGGCACGTACAGTCCGAGAACGTCTTGCGTTTCCGGGTGTGCTCGGTTACATCTGTCCCGCGCCCTGTCAGAAGGGATGTGTCCGCGCCACGCTCGACGGTGCAGTCGCGATCCGTGACCTTCACAAAGGTGTTGCGGAGACGGTGCACGCCTCGGATTGTGATTGGTGGCCTCGCGCACAGCCGGC
>CAYWNP010000220.1:0-2866 GCA_964459675.1 uncultured Akkermansia sp.
TCTTCGGGGTCTCTGTTTTTTTGGAAGGTGCTCCAGAAGCGAACCCGTTGAAGAGTGCCTTTATTCAGTTTTGCCAGCGGTTTCCTGTTTTGCGCGGACACGATGCGCGGTGCTGGTGTCTCGCCCCGTATTGGAAATATGCGCCAAACAAGGCACCGCGAGTGCCTGAAGAAGTGCGTGTGGGCGGATGTGTGCTTCAAGATGACGCTGCCTTTTCAACGTATGTTGAGCAGGCGATTAACCGGTATGCCGTGATCGATGGTTGGCGTGTGGCCCTGGATGTTGTCCAGGTGCAGGATGGGTCCAAAAGCATGCTGCTCTTCATGTTTGACCATGGGCTCTTTGATGCAAAGGGTGCGGATGCCTTTATCCAGCTCTTTCTTCAGCAGGTCAATTGCGGCGAGACGGATCTTCCTGAAGCGGAACGGCTGCCGCGGTCAGATGCGCAGTTGGAAGGCTGGGTTAATCGGTTTAAGAGCGGGCAGCAGGCGAATCGGTGCATTCTGAAGCTGATGAAGGCTGAGACCGCGATCCTGCCGTTGCCGACAGATGTCAAGGCGCGTCCAATCCGGATTCAGGAGATCTGCTTTACCCCCGAAGAGACCAAGCGTATACAGGAGCGTGCATTTGCTGTTGCCGGCTACCTGATGTATGCGCCGTATGTGCTGGCAACGGCTGTTTCTGCATTTTATCCCGTATTTGCGAAAACGCTCAAGGGCGCGTTTGATTTTGTGGTCTCCACCTCAACCGATAAGCAGCGTGCCGCGACTCGGAAGCAGCATGTTTTCTTTAATGACCTCTCCTTCCTCTTTTTCCAGTTCCCGATGTCGGAAGCGGCGGACCGGAATGCGCTTGCCGCGCTCTTGCGTAACCAGTTGGTGCAGCAAGCGCGCGATGGCCTGCCGGCTGTTCTTGAAGAGGCCAACTTGCTGATGCGCATTTTCCCGGCTAAAATGTTATGGAAGTTTCTGATGAAGTTTTATCGGAACCGCATGTCCTCGTTTGCCTTTACGTCCTTGGGTGAGCCCCAGATGAACATTTCCGAAGTCGCGGGGGTGCGGGTGCTGGATTATATCCACTTCCCGATCATTCCAACGCCTCCTGGGCTGGGGTTGATTCTCTGCCAGTATGCAGGGAGGACACATGCGGTCCTCTCCTATTTTGATGGCGTGATTTCAGAGGAGGATGCAAAAGAGGTCCTTGCTCGCTTCCGCGAGCAGGCTCTTGCATAAAGATCCATGGGTGTGCAGTACGATATTGCTGTTGTCGGCGGGGGTGCGGCAGGGATACTTGCCGCATGGACGGCTGCGCATTCCGGCGCGCGCGTGGCCTTGATTGAGTCCGCACCCAAGCTCGGCGGGGTGGTGCAATATGGCTTGCAACGATGGATGTGCGGCCTCTTCCCGTGTGACAGTCAAAAGCCTCAAGAATTTTTACATGGTCCTGGTGTCGAACAGTTCTGTCGTCGCCTCGTTTATGGAGACCCTCGGGAATACGCGGTACGCCGCGGACGCGTCTGGCTGTTGCCGATTACCTCGGGTGGGGCCTTTTCATCATGTGCGCATGAGCTGCTCATCAAAGAACGTTCCCTTGAATTGTGCGTGAACGAACGTGTGCAACGTGCGCAGGTCGAGTATACGGAGGGTGTCGCCACGATTGGCTCAGTCGAATGTGAATCGGGAAGGATCATAGAAGCACGGTCGTTTATCGACTGCACGGGACATGCGGCACTGTGTCGTATTTCGGAGGCATCGCTGGAAGCACCCGCGCAGCCTGCTCTCGGAGGTTATGGCTTAGGCGTCGAAAATGTGCTCGTCTCATCAGCGAGCCCCTTGGGGCTGGCGATTGATGTGCCCAAGTGCTGCCGTCAGCTAGCTGAGCAGGGGGCCTTGCCTGCGTGGTGCGCGCTTACGACCTGCGAAGCATTGCCGGAGGCAGGGTGCGTTTGGCTGCGCCTAGCTGTGCCCGGCAATGTATCCATGGAGGACGTCTGCAAGGTCGAGACGAAGATGTTTCATCTCCTCAAGCAGCAGCTCCCCGCGTTTCAGCATGCGCGAAAGCGCGAAGAGACCCCCTATGTTCTTTTACGCGAGGGCTGCCGCGTGCGGGGGCGTTATCGCCTGACAGGGGAGGATGTGCTGCTGGCTCGGAAGATGGAGGATGCTGTTGCACGAAACAGTTGGCCCATCGAACGCTGGGACGCTGAAAAGGGGGTGCGCTATGGCTATTTGCCGGAGGGCAAATGGCATGATATTCCTGCGCGCTGTCTGCAGCCGGAGCAGGGGCCAATCAATCTCCTGTGTGCCGGCATGATGATTTCCGCTGATAGCGAAGCCCAGGCGTCAGTGCGTGTGACGGGCACCTGCATGGCGACAGGTGAAGCAGCGGCAAAAATGGCCTTGGCAAGACTCCTTTGAGCTTGAAGAAATACTCCTAAAAGACTACTATTGAAGTACTTTTCGGCCCCATAAAGGTATGGATATTTTTTTCTGTTAAATGCGGCTGATGATAGGATATTTGAAATGAGTTGTGCTTCAACACTTTTTGGCCAAGAATTTACAGCAGAAGAAATTGAACAGACGCGGAGGTCGAATGGTTTACTGACCATGGAGGTCGAGGTCGGCACACTCTGTAATTTTGCCTGTCGCTATTGCTACGTGGGCGATGGCATCGCTGTTAAACCCCTGGAGGCGGAGTGTGAATTGACTTTGGACGAGATCCAAGGTGTCATTGCTCAAGCTCAAGCTTTGGGGGCCCGTAAAATCATTTTGCTGGGTGGGGAGCCGATGCTGTATGACTTCACCTTGGGACTTTGCGATTGTATTCGTGCGCGTGGCATGGGTGTCGAACTGTTTACGAATGGCAC
>CAYWNP010000221.1:0-2829 GCA_964459675.1 uncultured Akkermansia sp.
CCAAACCCTGATCTTCGTCCCCATCCCTGTCCGAAGGTGTACCGCCGCCACCAGACTCGCCTCGCGGCGGTGGAATCGGGAACCGCGCGCCCGGGGGCGTCGGCATTGGCGGGCGGGGCGGAGGAATGGGCAAAGAACGCTTCCGTCCGTCAGTACCTTGGCGTTCAGTTGCATCTCGCCAACTTGCAACGGTTGCAAGTTGACTGCCTGCAAAGGTATGCGAAACACCGCACATTGCCGCTACCGAATTTGCGCTTGGGACGTCGCCCAGGCCGAGGGCGACTCGGTTTTCGTAAACCATTAAGACAACCTGTCGCTTATCCTCATTGCTCATCCGCAACCCGTGACTGTTATTCGCACCGAAAGCGAACTTCAGCGCGTCGATACGGTTTCCCTCTTTAACCTCGGCCTTTATTGAATTGACGCCGTTGCGCTTCCATGCCTCAAGCCGGTGAAACCCGTCCGCGAGCCAGTAGTTTGTCCCGTCGTGAAACACGATCACCGGCGGAAACTTCGCACCAGCAGCCATAGCCTCGACATACTCCTGCACCGTCTCCTCACAAAGACGTGCGCGGACCTGCATCCCCTTTGTCTGGATCGACTCTTTTTTCAAATAAGAGACACTCATTTGCCGAACTCCTTATTCACACGGTTTACGATCAGTGCCGCAAGAGACAAGCCGGCAAAGGATTCCTCCTCGAAACTTGTCGCCTCACGTCCATTGACCTTGTCATGCTGACGCATGCTCGCACGGCCATTGTAGATGTTGGTAATCACGGCAGCCGCAGTCGCCACATCCTTTGCTTTCGCATCAACTTCAATAGTGATAATCATTTGTCAACCCCTCCAGAATTGCCGCCCTTCCCATATTTTGAAAGGGCGGTTTTGAGTTTTTAGAACGGCATGGGTTCATCGTCAGTTGTCGTAATATTCACGCTCAGCCGTTCGATGGCCTCGGCAATTCCCGCCCAGTCGGCGCTTGTCATCGTCGCCTGGTCGCGTTCCCCGATGAGTGAATACCAGAGGGCTACGACCTGGTCCGAAGAGGCGTTGGGCTGACCCACCTGAAGCGCATCCCAGCAGCTTGTCTGTGTATGCTTCAGGCCGCCGGGGGGCGGACGCATGGGTGCAGGAGTTGGGACGCGAGCAGGGGGAATGGCCGGTGCTGCCTTCACAGGGGTATGCCGTGAATTCATCACAGGTTGTGGCCCTGCCAGTGCGCGCAAACGCGAACCAAACTCCGAGAGGATTGCCGCACGATCACTGGATGCCGGCATACCCGCACCCCCGACCGAATTAACCCATTTAATGGTTGGAAAAAGCTTCGTCGGATCCTTGTAACCCTTCTCCATCGCCACAACGACCGACACCGGCCATTCAGCTCCAGCGTTATCCTGAATCCAGTAAGGATCGATGCCATTCCAGCCGCTAAACTCGCGGAGGAGATTATAATCATCAATATTCGGCGAACCATCCGCCTTGAAGATAACGAAATACTTCTTTAGCATCTCGTTTTCTGGACCCACGCGAAACTCCATGGCGCACAAAAGTTTGCCATCCTTTTTATAGACAGAAGCGGCATTGGAAACCGCATCATATTTCCCTTCCATACTCATCCTCCTTTTGTTTAGTAAATAACTTTTGACCAGAAGTCATCACCTTCGATCAAAGCGAAATCGCCTTGCGTCGTACGGCTCTTCGCCATGCAGTGCGGAAGCTCGCTCGTGTAAACCGTGCGCGTCCCGCACCCCTGGCCCTTGCCATCTTTGCCAACGTTCACGTCAAGCTTCACGAAAAGAACGTGGTCAGCCCACTCCTTGATACGAAAACGAAGCTGGCAATTTTTCTCGTTTTCCAGCCGAGGTTCAGAACGGAGCCAGTCCAGCCCCTGCGGATTCGGCACCTTGGAGTCGGCATCGTGGCAGATCAGCACGACATGCCGTCCGGCCTTGACGTGCGCATCCAAATCTGCGAACAGAAGGCAGAACGTGTCGAACAGATGGCGATACCCCGCCTTATAGCCATAGTCCTCCATCCGCGTGACTGCCGCCCCCTTCTCTTTAATGTTTTCGAACATCCACGTGATCGCCATCGCCTGAGCAACGCTCAGCGAATCGATAACGATACTCCGTATGCTGTCCCAGCCAGCGGCTTGCAGCTTGCGCCGTAGTTGTTCCCACGTTTCGACACCCTTGATCTCGATTACATTTTCGAGCAACTTATCTGCTCCCGGCTGCTTGCCCAGCTTCTCAAGGCTTTTATCGAAATCGAAAAAAGCCACCGGTCCTGGAAGCGAGCAAGCCAGAGTCGTCTTGCCGGTGCCGCCGGATCCGTAGAGCACAATGCGGTCGCCCGTCGTATCTTTTTTGATCTTCGTGAAAGTTACCGTCTCTTTTTCCGCAACAGGCGCGGAAGGACGGGCAGGCATAGCCTTGACTGGCGGAAGACCGCCGCGGACAGGAATGGGATTACTCATTTATTTCTCCTTACTTTAACCGTTTACCAATTCAGGATTCACGGCACCCGCCATGAAACCAAGCGGCGGATTCTCCGCCGTCACATGCAAATTCTGCATGCAGAAAACTTCGTAGTCGCACATGCGGCACGTCAGGCCGTTGCAGTTGCGGGGCCAGCCCCATTCCGGCAACTCCTGCTTTGCGGCGGAGGCGCGGAAAAAGAGGATCATCCGGCCCACGTTAATCCGCTGCGCCTCGAACTGCGTGAGGTCATTGCCCAGCACAGCCACCTCGCGGCGCTGATAGTAGTAGTCAGGACGTTCCGCAATGTCGGCGCGGAGACGGTCGGCGAACTGGGCCACCGTTTCAGGCG
>CAYWNP010000222.1:0-2786 GCA_964459675.1 uncultured Akkermansia sp.
CGCGAAGATCGCTATGAGAGGTGCTTGCACGGAAAGCCCCCGCAAGTGGCTGAATCCTCCTACGCGAATACGCTACGGAGGACAGGTACAGCCGGGGCTTATCTCGTGCAAGCACCCGAGTGTCACGCATTGATTCTGGGTGAAGGACGAGCTGTGCCGCCGGCGTATTCGCCGATAGCGTAGGCACGCCGTCCTTCACCCAACTAGCGATCTTAGCGAAAAAGTATTCTTTAGCAATTTGGCCTAGTTCTAGGCAGGCATACGCAAACCTTAGCCGATGGCAGCAGGGCCTTCTTCATCGGTGCGGATGCGGATGCACTCTTCGAGCGGCATGACAAAGATTTTACCGTCGCCGATCTTGCCGGTCTTCGCAGCTTTGATGATCGCGTTAATCGTGGGCTTGACGAAATTATCATTCACCGCGATCTCGAGCTTGATCTTTTCGAGAAGGTTGACGGAACGGATCTGTCCGCGGTAGTGCTCGGTATACCCGCCTTGCTGTCCGCAACCCTTGACGCGGCTGACCGTCATCTTAAAGACCTCGGCATGGAAGAGCGCATCTTTCACGTCATCAAGTTTCTCAGGCTGAATAATGGCAGTAATCATTTTCATGGTGAATTCTCCTTTGGCAGATGACAAGGTTACATGGACTCTTCAGGACACGCTTCAATTTTGTGGATGGATAAATCAGAGCCTCTCAGCTCTTCATACGGCGAGAGTCGAATGCCGACCGTACGCTTCATCAGTCCATACACAAGCGTACTTGCGATCAGGCAGAAGCCCACCACCGAAAATGTCACGATCAACTGCGAGAGGAAGGAGACGCCTCCCAGTCCTCCCAGCGCCTTCTGTCCGAAAATACCTGCGGCAATCCCGCCCCAGGCTCCGCAGACGCCGTGCAAGGGCCAGACGCCCAACACATCATCAATGCGCCACTTGCTTGTCTCCGCCTCGAAGAGCGTCACAAAGATACCGCCGGCAATTGCACCCACGACGGCGGCACTCACGGGATGATAGAGATCCGAACCGGCACAGACAGCGACCAGTCCGGCCAACGCACCGTTGTGCACAAAGCCAGCATCGTTCTTGGAGATGAGCAGCGCCGCCATCGTGCCGCCGACCATCGCCATCAGGGAGTTAATCGCCACGAGTCCGGAGACCGCCTCCAGCGAAGCCGAGCTCATCACATTGAAACCGAACCAACCCACAATCAGGATCCAGCTCCCGAGCGAGAGGAAGGGAATGGAGCTGACCTTGATCAAGGTGGTATCATACCGTTTCAGACGCGCGCCGAGAAGCAGAATTGCAGGAAGCGCCAGCCAGCCGCCGGTCGCATGGACCACCACGGAACCTGCGAAATCATGGAAGGGTGCGCCGAAGGTCGTTGCCAGCCAACCCGTGGTACTCGCCAGCTGCGTAGAGAAACGTCCCCACGTCACGCCTTCGATCAGGGGATAGACCAACCCCACAAAAATTCCGCCCGCCACGGAGTTCGTCCAGAACTTGGACCGCTCCGCAACACCGCCGGAAATGATCGCAGGAATGCAGGCCGCAAACCCGAGAAAAAAGAAGAACTTCACACACTCAATGCCGTGGGCACCGGACATCTCACTGATCGGCACCAGAAAGGAGATTCCACGGGCAAGGGGATAGCCAATGAAGAAGTAGATCAGCGTTGAAAAGCCCCACTCGCAGATGATCTTGTTGAGCGCGTTCACCTGGTTCTTGCGACGGACCGAGCCAACCTCCAAAAAGGCGAAGCCCCCGTGCATCGCCAAAATCATCACAGCCCCTAGGAGCATGAAGAGCGTGTTGGAAGATTGTGCCAGCTCCGTGGGCGCACCCACCTCAGCCGCCTGCGCAGATCCCGTCAGCAGACCGAACGTCAAAATGAGTGATACTATTGACCATACCCTGTTGCCTCTAACCATAACACACCCCCCTTTTAATCCAAAACACCTCCCAAAAAAGAGGGAATGGCTGCTTTAAAGGACAAATTTGTAGCAAAAAGGGACAAATTTGTCAAGTATGTAGAGCCAGAAAAAGGGTCGGAATTGGAAACAACCCTGAACTACGAGTTGATTTTAGTACCCCACGGCTTGCATTCCTGCTATAAACCAGTAAAATGAATTCTTATGAAAAAGCGATGTGCCTGGTGCGGAGAGGATCCGCTTTATGTTTCCTATCACGATAAGGAGTGGGGCGTGCCTGTCCATGACGACCGCCTGCTCTTTGAATTCCTTGTCCTGGAGGGGGCTCAGGCGGGCCTGAGCTGGCTGACGGTCTTGAAGAAGCGGGAGCATTACCGCAAGGCCTTCGACAACTTCGAGATCAGCCGCGTCGCACGCTATGGGCAGAAGGAGATCGACCGCCTACTTCTTGATCCTGGCATCATCCGCAACCGCCTCAAGATCGAATCCGCCATCAAGAATGCCCGGGGCATCCTCGACATACAAAAGGAGTATGGCTCGTTTGACGCGTTCCTCTGGCAGTACGTAGGAGGCCGTCCGATTCAAAACCTCCCAAAATCCATGGCCGATCTTCCCGCAACGTCAACGATCTCAGACCAGCTGAGCAAAGACCTCAAAAAACGCGGTTTCAACTTTGTGGGCTCCACGATCTGCTACTCCCTCATGCAAGCCGTGGGCCTGGTCAACGACCATTTCGCCGACTGCTTCCGCTATTCTCTGCGTAAACGCAGAGAGCCGAACTGAACCAAACAGGGCAGTTGGGCTGTTAGCAATAGCCAAGCCAAGCCATAGCGCAGGGCAGTTGGGCTGTTAGCA
>CAYWNP010000223.1:0-2703 GCA_964459675.1 uncultured Akkermansia sp.
GCGAATTCTGGTCTTAAGGCATTTGACTTTAGTGCTTCGGCCACCACGATGACCTTCCAGTTGGGACTCCCTACGAATACGACTGGATTTGTCGTGACTCCCACGAACCAACTCCATGCTTCAGGATCCTATGGTGGCCCTTTCTCGCCAGCGTCCCAAGCGTACGTGCTCACCAATTCAGGCGGGGCTTCCCTCAATTGGACTGCAGGGAAATCAACCGCATGGGTTAATCTTAGCACTAACAGTGGCACCTTGGCTGCTGGCGCAAGTACTACGGTAACGGTTTCCATCGCCAGTAGCGCGAACACATTGCTTGCGGGCGTATACAATGATACCGTTGCCTTCACGAATACTACAAATGGGAGTACTAACACGACACGTGGTGTTGCGTTGACGGTTAATCACTTGCCTGCATCGGTGACTCTCGGCAGCCTATCACAGACCTACAACGGTAATTCGCGAGTGGTGACGACAACAACGGCTCCAACAGGGCTCGTTGTCAACGTCACTTACGCTGGAAGCGCAACGGCTCCAACAAATGCTGGAAGTTATGCCGTAGTAGCGACGATTACTGATACCATCTATCAAGGCGCAACAAATGGTACGCTGTTCGTCATGCAGGCGACCCCAACAGTTACCAATTGGCCTACAACTATGACCCTTGAAATTGGACAGGCACTATCCAATGCTGTCCTCAGTGGTGGTACTACCTCAGTGCCTGGCACCTTCAATTATCTCTCACCTACAAATATTCCGCCCGTCGGTGTCTATACCGCAGCGGTGACCTTTGTTGCGAACGACAATTACACAAGTGTCACGGGCTCGGTCGTCATCACGGTCATCAATATTTATGCAGTGCCATTCTATGAACCCTTTGACGCGCGGACACTAGGCGATCTGAACGGACAGTATGGCTGGGTCGCTGATGGAACCGTTGTGCAAAACACCAATACCTTTAATAGCAGTACCAATGCTGCTCATATCGCCGATTCGGGTGGTTTTTTGAAACACACGTTTAACGACGGAAGGACTAAGGTCTGGATAGACATGCGCCTAAGGGTTGTCTATAGTTCTGAAAAACCAACCCCTGAAACGAATAGTACGGTGGCGGTCTATGTCTCGACAAATGCCATGATTTGGGCCTTCAATGGCACGAATGCAGTCGAAACGGGATTCACTGCGCAAACGAATGAGTGGACCCGTTTCACCACATTCAGTGACTACACCACGAAGACCTACATTCTCTATGTGAACGACGTGCGTGTAAACAAGTTCGGCTTCTACAATACCAACGTCTTGAACTTCAGCGCATTCAAAGTAGGGGGCGAGGCGACCTTTGTTGATAATGTCGGTATTACGCCGAACCAGCCGGCCATGCGCTGGATGCCGAGCCTGATTCTCTTGCAGTAGCAGGAGGAGGGGTTTAGGCTGTAGGGGTTTAGGCTGTAGGGAGTCAGCTCCCAAGTCAAGCCGGTTTTTAGCGAAGCTTTTTTCTTACCTACAGGACTTTTGAGTAATATTGACTTTCAGGGGTCAATGGCTTATGATGTGCCCCCTTTGACACATGGATAAAAGTCGACATACTCAAGAGTTGCGCGTCTTGCATGAAATCAGCATGATCATGAATCAATGCGTGGACATGCGGGACGTGGTGCATCCGATTTTGGAGACACTGGATGAGTGCCTTGGTTTTCGTTGGGCAACCATTACCCTTTTGCGTAAAGGTGGGGACGACATCCTTATTGAAGCCTCCCATGGCTTGACCCAGGAACAGGCCCAATTAGGTCATTACAAGCTTGGCGAAGGCGTTACGGGAACTGTTGTGTTAAAAGGTGAACCCATGGTTGTGCCTCGGACAAGCGAGTCGCCCCTCTTTTTAAATCGTACAAAGCTTGGAAAAAGCTCCGATACAGCCTTTATCTGTGTGCCGATCAAGGAAAAACAGGAAGTGGTCGGGGCCTTGAGCGTTTACCGTGACTTTGCGGATAATGATCAGCTGACGGCTGACATGGCCATTCTCCAGATTGTGGCCTCCATGATGGCGCGCGCGCTCCTGTTACGACGTGATTTAGTGGCTCAGCAGGAGGTTTTAGAGACTGAAAATCGTCTCCTCCGTGAAGAGTTGACCCGTCGTTATCATCCCGATAACATTGTTGGAAATTCCCGCGAGATGCAGGAGGTCTATGACCAGATCTCTCAAGTGGCGACGAGCCAAGCCACGGTCTTGATTCATGGCGAGACGGGTACCGGCAAGGAGCTGGTTGCTCATGCGATCCATTATGCCAGTAATCGCGCAGACAAGCCCTTCGTGCGTGTCCATTGCGCAGCACTGCCAGAATCTATTATTGAAAGTGAGCTTTTCGGTCATGTCAAAGGCGCCTTTACGGGTGCGGTTTCTGATCGTAAAGGACGTTTTGAATTGGCGGACGGCGGAACCATTTTTTTAGATGAAATTGGCGAAATCCCTATTGCGATCCAGTCCAAATTGTTACGCGTGTTGCAGGAACGAGAGTTTGAGCGGGTGGGGGATGTTAAAACGACAAAAGTCAATGTGCGTATCATCGTTGCGACCCATCGCGACCTTCCTGCCATGGTGGAACGAGGACTCTTTCGCGAGGATCTTTATTATCGACTCAGTGTCTTCCCGATCTTTGTTCCGCCCTTAGTGAAACGGAAAGCTGATATTTTATTGCTCGCGAACTA
>CAYWNP010000224.1:0-2701 GCA_964459675.1 uncultured Akkermansia sp.
AACTAAGGCTACACTGTTTCGGACGGGAGTTCGATTCTCCCCGCCTCCACCATTTTTCAGTCCCAGGACTGAAAAATGCCGCGGCATAGCGTAAGCGAAGCCGGGCAAACGCCCAATCTGCAATAGCAGGTTGGGTTTTCGCTTTTTCCCTGCCATGCTTTTGCTAGCCCCTACCTTCGCGTAAAACAAACTCATAATGAAGCTTGAGGAAGTGGGCACATTCTTTTAATATATACCCGTTCAATTGAACAGTGGAAACGAAACAGAAAAAAGGAGTAACTTTATGGGCATGTTTGATCAAGTGAAGCAGGCGATGCAGATGCGCAAGGATGCCAAAAAAATTCAAGCGGAGATCGAGGCGATCACCTGCGAGTATAGCAATGGCGGGATCACCTGCGTCGTTCGTGGCGATTTCACCCTGGTCTCTTTGAAGATCACTGATGAAGCGCTAGTCGAGGTAAAAGCTGGCAAGAAGGACCGTTTTGAAACGATGCTGAATAACGTCGTCAATGCCGCACTCAAAAATGTGAAGAAACAGACCCAGGAAGCCATGCAGAAAATGATGCAGAATGGCGACATGGGTGGAATGTTCGGAGGCTGATTTGGTTCCTGAAGTCAACACCCTGATCCACGCGCTTGCACGTCTCCCCGGACTGGGCAGACGGTCAGCGGAGCGTGCCGCTCTTGCCTTGTTGCGGAAGCCGGAGCTCATTCTCGATCCGCTCTTCGAGGCATTGCGCGACGCGCGGGAGACGGTCTGTTGCTGTCCGACGTGTGGCGGCTTTACCTCAAAAGAGGTCGTCCCCTGCCGTCTCTGCAGCGATTCCCTGCGGGATGCCACGCTCCTTTGCGTGGTCGAAGAGCCGGCGGATATCCTTCAGATCGAAAAGACAGGCGGGTATACCGGATGCTACCATGCACTCATGGGCAAGCTTTCACCCTCCCGTCAGACTGGGGTCTCTGAGTTGAGGTTGCAAGCCTTGATCACACGTGTTGGCCAAGGGATAGTCAAGGAGGTTATCCTTGCGCTCAGTACGGACATGGAGGGGGACATCACCTCGGGCTACATTTGCGAAGTGCTGAAGCCATACCCTGTCCGCGTCACCCGTCTCGCCTTTGGCTTGCCCGCGGATAGCGGAATCGGCTACTCAGATCCCCTCACCTTAAAACGGGCGCTCAAAGGACGTCAGGACATCTAATGCCATGAATTCACTTGTCATTGATCGCTCCTCAGTACGTCCCAGCCTTGCGTTCTTTCGCAATGAACAGCTCGTTTGCCAACACCAGTGGACCGGGGAGCCGACACGCGCGCCCGAGTGGCTCGTAGAGCTAGGTGCGCTATTGGCGCAACACAACATCCCTCTTGATTCCATTGACCGATATATCTGCGGCTTAGGGCCTGGCTCCTTCTCCGGAATCCGCGCGTGCTTGGCTGCCATCCTGGGGCTCGCGCTTCCCACGAAGACACCGGTCTACGGGGTGGCGAGCGCAGCGGCGATTGCGTATGCGCTTCCAGATGAATGTGTCACCGTGGTGGGTGATGCGCGACGCAACCGTCTCTGGTGCGTCAGTTACCGCAAAGACAAGGAGACCGGGCGACTTTGCCTGGCGAATGGCAGCACCCCCACACATACCGCCGATGACTTCCAGCTTGTAGAGGCCGCATCACTCGGCTCCGTGATCCCCGCAGGCGCGCGTGTTGTCTCAACCGATTGGGCCCGACTTGAAAACGTTTTGCGCACGCAGTGTGAGTCCTCGTGCCTCATCTGTAACGCTGTCACTGTCACCGCCGAGGCCATCGGGCGACTTGCTTTATCGGATCCCAAGGCACTCAAACTTGAGCCCTCCCCTATCTATCTGCATCCTGCCGTATAAGGTTGGCTGGAAAAAATGAAAATCAGGAATCATGCGTTAATGATTTGGTTGCTCTCCGGGGCGCATCTGGCGTTTGCTCAGAACGTTTATACTCGGAGCATGAACCGCGTTTCAAGTCTTGATCCTGTCGAGGCTGCATCGTCCTATTCTGCACGGGCCATCCAATTGGCATACGAACCCCTGCTTGAATATGACTACACCGCGCGTCCCTACAAGCTCATCCCGTGCCTGGCAGCCACACTGCCCGTGAGTGAGAGTGATGGACGCGTCTTCATTTTTAAATTGAAGCCTGGGGCGTGCTTTGTTCCAGATGCCTGTTTTGGACACGATGCTGTCGACCGTCTTCATGGACGCCCCGTGACGGCAAGTGATGTCGTCTACTCGCTGATGCGACTTGCTGACAAGAAAAATGCCTCACCCGGCGCCTGGGTCGTCAGCGATACCATCCTGGGCATGAAGGCCTTTGCAGAACACTCGGGTTCAAAAGAGCCTACGAATTACGACTTCCCTGTTGCCGGGCTTCGAGCCCTTGATTCGCAGACGATCCGCATTGAACTCACGCGGCCGCTCTATGTGTTTCCCCATTTTCTGACGATCGCCTATACCGCCATCGTACCACGGGAGGCTGTCACCTATTATGGCAAGGCGTTCGGCAACCATACGGTCGGCTCAGGACCCTATCAACTCACCGAGTGGCGTCGTAACTATCAGATGATCTATACACGGAACATACGGTGGCCGGGCTGGGTGCAGGGCCCCGCGACTATCAAGCCTGGCGAAAAACCCTTTGACCAGATCTATTACCGGATGATCGAAGACGCCTCCA
>CAYWNP010000225.1:0-2663 GCA_964459675.1 uncultured Akkermansia sp.
CAGTGATCAGTGGTCAAAGGACGCAAAGACTGAAAGACCAGGAGACTCAAAAAAGTCTTTCCAGTCCTTTGGTCTATCTTTTGCGTCTCGGAGTCTTCACGTCTTGGCGTCCTCACGCAATCCTGCTCTCTTCCCCATACCCTGGTGAATCCCAAAAATAACGCAATTAGGCAATAACGCAATAAGGCAATCCCCCCCCCCTCCGCCGCTTGTAGACAGTTTTGCTGACATGACAGCTTTTTGGAAATGTGAGATACTATACACCAATCGTACGTGCTGGAGGTGTTATGGGAGTCAAAAGGTCGGTAAACAAAAATCCGGTGACGCCGATTACGCAATGACCCAGGAGGTAACAGGATGAACAACAGGAAACAGGAGGTTATGATGAGTAACAGGAAATGGAGTGAAAAAGTCAGTCGGCTGGCAGTCCTCTCACTGTTGGCCGCAGGTGCGGTCGGTTTTCCCCTTCTTTCGAACGGGGCGATGACTCACCGCTGGTCGTTCAATGATGGAACGGCAAATGACTCGGTGGGCACGGCCCACGGGACGCTGTATGGTACGGCTACGATCAGCGGAGGCCGTCTCCAGTTGAGCGGGTCGAGCGGCAATAACCGCATGGAGACCACGGCGGGTTCCTTCGGGCACACCACGGCCTTCGACAAGACGCTGGTGGCCTGGTTTACGCTCACCAACGCGGGCGACAACAGCCCGGACGGCGGGCCGCTGGGTATCGAGAACAGCGCCAACAGCGTCTTCGACTCGATTGTCTACGGCGAGAGCATTGCCGGGCAGTGGATGAACGGCAGCGACATGTGGTACCGCACGCCGGGGAACAACGGCGGCGTGGGGGAGACGCTGAGCGAGCCGAACCAGATCATGATGGCGATCACGTACTCTTCTGCCGGTGCGAACCGGATCAAGCTGTATCGCAACGGCGAGCTCTACGCGCAGCACGACCAGGTCGGCAGCATGCAGACGTACGACGGCAACGCCAAGGCCGTGATCGGCCCGCGGGTGGGTACGACCGGCTACATGAATGGTTATATCAACGAGGCGAGAATCTACGACACGGCCCTGACGGCCTCCGAAATCGCCACGCTCTACGCCCAAGGCCCGAACCTCGCTCTGCAGGTGACGGTGACCGTTCCGGCAAACGGCCAGCAATTTCCGGCGGGCTCTTCGGTCACGGGCACGGTCACGGTCGCGAGAGGCACGGCGCCGTACACGGTGACGTACTATATGAACGGGGCCGAGGTCTGGACAACCAACAACGCCTCAACCAATCTATTCACAATCCCGCTGGGCGTGCTGGCGGTCGGTACGTACACGAACTACGCGACGGTGACCGACAGCGTCTCATCGAATGCCACCTCTTCGACCAACACGTTCACCGTGGTGCCGAGGGTGGGTGTGGCGTCGGGCTGGTCTCGTTGCATGCCGATCACGTTCATGAACGACGTGCGGCTCAACACACTCACGAACTTCCCGGCGCTGGTGGTGCTGGACACGAACAAGGTGGACTATTCTCAGTTCCAGGCGAACGGGCAGGATCTGCGGTTTGTAGATGCGAATGGCTACGAACTCGCTTACGAAGTGGAGTCGTGGAACACAACCTCGAACTCGTCTATTTGGGTAAAAGTTCCCACCATGACCGCTGGCTGCACGATCACCGCCTACTGGGGCAACGTTAGCGCGCCGCTGCCATCCTATACAACCAACGGGGCTACGTGGTCGCAGGGGTACAGTTGCGTGTGGCATTTCAAAGGCGCAGCCGGCGATCTGGGTAAGGATTCCGGCACCAATGCCAATCATCTCAGTACAGCAACTGGTTCTCCCAGCTATAGCTCCAGCGGCAGGACTGGCGGAGCGCTGTATCTTGACGGAAGCAGCACGATGAACAAGGGAGGCGTCTTCCCTGCGGGTGTCCCAACCGGCGGCAGTGCTTACACCCATTCCGCCTGGGTCAAGGCCGATACGGGGTGTGATCTGGGCGGCGGCTGGCTGGGTTGGGGCAATTCAGCTAACAGTCAGGGTAATAATATCCGGTTGGACAGCGCCAATAACAAAGTTTGGGAGTACTGGTATTTAAACGACATGGGCGGAACCTTGCCCAGTGGAACTTTCTTTGATGGCTACCATTTCGTTGTGAATACCTGGGATGGAACGACAGAGATTATTTACCTCGACGGCGTTAACGTAAACAGCCGAACTCCTTCGGCGCCAAATGTCGGAGCGGCAAACTTCGTGGTTGGCAAGACTGTCAATGCCGCCAATTTCAAAGGATGGGTTGACGAATTGCTGATCGCATCCTCCGCCCGCTCCTCCAACTGGATCTGGGCTTGCTTCATGAATCAGGCGTCGAACTCGGTATTCAGCACCGCGGGTGCGGTTGAGGATCTTCGGCCCCAAGGCACGCTCATCAGCTTCTTTTAAGCGGCAGAGCGTGGGAGAAGTGAGAAGAAGTACTAAAGTGCTAAAGTTCATTAATGAATTGAGAGCTACGCCAGGCGTGCGGTGCTTCGGTGCCGCACGCTTTTTTTGTAAGGTGTCGCAGACATTGACGCTACGCTCCCGTGCCAAGCACGGGCTCTGCCGAATACGGCGGTCCCTGTCTGCGGCGAAGCCAAAGGTCACCAACAAGCCCCCCTCGCGAACCATTTCGC
>CAYWNP010000226.1:0-2623 GCA_964459675.1 uncultured Akkermansia sp.
GCCATAACTTTAGAACTCTCGAACTTTAGCACTTTAGCACTTCTTAACTTCTCTTTCCCCACTTGACTTATTAACGACAATCGTTCATAGTAACGCTCACCGCTATGATAAAGACCTTTCATTGTCGAGATACGGAACGCATATTCAACTTCGAGCGTGTTCGCGCATGGGATCTTTCCGTGAGAAAGGCAGCCCTGCGTAAACTCAAATGGCTTGATGCTGCCGCAGAATTAAACGACCTCCGTGTTCCGCCTGCCAACCGGTTAGAAAAGTTGAAAGGCGACCGTGAAGGGCAACACAGTATTCGCGTTAACGACCAGTACCGGCTCTGTTTTGTTTGGCGCGAGGGTCATGCCTATCATGTGGAGCTTGTTGATTATCATTAGAAAGGAGTATTCTATCATGAAAGATCCAGCACTAAACCCTGTTCATCCTGGAGAGATCCTTTCCGAGGAGTTTTTGAAGCCTTTGGAGCTCTCTCAATATCGCCTGGCCAAGGAGATCGGCGTCCCGCCTCGTCGGATCAACGAGATCATCCTCGGCAAGCGGGGGGTTACAGCAGACACCGCCTTGCGGCTGGCCCATTATTTAGGGACCACGCCCGATGTGTGGATGAACCTGCAGACCCGTTACGAACTCGACAGCAAGCGCCTTGCACTCAGCAAGTTGATTGCTCGCCTCCCCCGCTTTGCCGCCGCTTTAGCGTAATTAGGGAAGTTCTAAAGTTCGAGAGGGCTAAAGTTCTAAAGTTATGGCGGGGCAGCGCTACCGTTCGGAGTTCCGCCTTCAGGCGGGGTCCCGCGTCTAAACTTAAACGTTAAAAGTTAAGCGTTCCTCCTTCGCTAAAGCTACGGCGGACAGGTAAGCGTTAAACGTTTTTTCCTTTCTCCCGCTGAGGCGCTGAGGCGCAGAGGAGAATATCCAATAACCAACATCCACCTTCGCGATGCCTTCCGCCTTCGCTAAAGCTACGGCGGACGAGACGGTGGACAGGCGGAATATCCAATATCCAAGGTTGAGAAGACGCAGGTACTTGCCCCCCCCCAAAAAAACCTCTGCGCCACTGCCTGTCCGCCGTAGCCGTAACCGCGAATGTGGTAGCCTTGGCGAAGCAGGCTGTCAACTGCCATTATCAATTCAGCCTTTACAAACGGGAGAAAAAATGGTTTTATAGAGCCTAACTTTGGGAGGATGTCGGTTAAATAAGGGTATAATTTTGGGAGGATGTTAGTTATGAAGCGGCTAATCGAGACCGAATTACAGGCATGGGCTACGGAAACGAATAGAAAACCCCTTATTTTGCGAGGGGCTCGCCAGGTTGGCAAGACCTATTCCATACGAAAGTTCGGAAAGTCGTTCCGCTACTTTGCCGAGATCAATTTTGAAGAGAAACCGGATGCCCGTCTTTTTTTTCAGGAAGCGCTCAGTGCTCAGCCCTTGTGTGAAAAGCTTGCGGCCTTTACGGGAGTCCCTATTCAAGCGGGCGAAACCTTGCTATTTTTTGACGAGGCGCAAGCATGTCCGCAAGTCCTGTCCGCCTTGCGCTATTTTTATGAGCAACTCCCTGGGCTTCATGTTATCGCGGCTGGATCGCTTTTGGAATTTGCCTTAGAGCAGATTCCTTCACTCGGTGTCGGACGGCTCACGTCGCGGTTTATGTATCCCTTGACGTTCCCAGAGTTTTTAGAGGTCATCAATGAGTCTGCGCTGCTTTCCATGGTGGACAAGGCCACGTTCGATGCCCCGTTGGATATTCCTTTTCATCGTAGGCTCAGCGATTATCTACGAACGTATATGCTGATTGGTGGGATGCCTGCGGCCGTACAAACCTATATTGACACCCGGGATCTGCACCAAGTGATGAACGTGCTGGATGACTTGATCCTGACTTTTCAGGATGATTTTGGCAAATATAGAAAGCGTGTACCTCTTGAACGGTTGCACGACACCTTCCAATCGGTTGCCCTTCAAACAGGGAGAAAGTTTGTCTGCGCGGCCGTTGACAAAAACGCCAAGTCAACCAGTATCCTCGCGACCTTAGATTTGTTTGTCAAGGCAGGTCTTGTGCACCAGGTGTTTCATACCCATGCCCAAGGATTGCCACTGGGGGCGCAACTAGACAAGCGTCGCTTTAAAGCGTTACTGTTTGATGTCGGCATTCATCAGCGCTTGTCAGGGTTAGATCTCTCCCGTTACATGATTACAGAGGACACTGCTCTGGTGAATAACGGCGGTCTCGCCGAATTAGTAACAGGCCTCCATTTGGTGGCCTCTCAATCATCGCATCGCCGTCCGGAACTCTACTATTGGCATCGGGAAACACCAGGGGCAAATGCAGAGGTTGATTATGTGATTCAGCTCGACAATCAAATATGCCCCGTGGAAGTAAAAGCAGGACAGCGTGGAGGCATGCAGAGCCTGAGAATCTTCCTAAAAGAGCGCGGAATTGCGTTCGGCATCCGTGCCTCGCTAGAGAACTTTGGTCGTCTAAGCGATGTCGGCATCCTGCCACTGTATGCCGCACATCGGCTCAACAATGGGTCACTGGGTAGCAGTCCGCTAGGTCATTAGTGCATGAGTTCATTAGTTATGGCCAGAGTCCTGGGCCCAAACTTAAACTTTA
>CAYWNP010000227.1:0-2595 GCA_964459675.1 uncultured Akkermansia sp.
TGTTGGATATTGGATATTCTCTTGGATGATAGTCTGTCCCCCTATCTACGCTGGTCAGAACAAGCAACGAAGAAAGACTGATACCTTGCCGTCCCGGAGGTGGAGTACGCCGGAGGATGCGCATCAGGAACTTACCCGAGAAGAAGGACAGGCGAAAGTTGGTATGGCAGAAGAGCGCATGCGGGCTAACACAATGAGAGCGATACAGCGGAGTAAATATCGAATGTCGAAATGCGCCCCTTATGCCCTCCATTCCTTCACGTGAGCGCACGGGGCGCGGCGACCTCTTCAGCCTCAGAGTCATCTGCGAAGACACTTTCCCGGATGACCCGCTCCGTGATATCATCCAGAAAAGCGCGCAGGGTTGAGGAGAGTTTCTCGAACTCAGGCCACAGTGTTTCATCGACGAACCGACGTGGTACACGAACCATGACCGTCGTTCGGCGCTGTCCGCTATAACGATACGGCTTGAGACCGTAACGACGGAGCAAGGCTACGAACAAGCGGCGGGACCAGCCATCGCCCAGCGTGAACTTGTATTCCGTGTCCGGATTCGCGTCTCTCATCTCGGCCAGCCGTTGGCTGACCCGCTCCAAAGCATTGGCCGCCGCTTCGCGTTCGCCAGGCGTGGTTGCACCATCAAAGAGACGTTCAATACTGCGTAACCGTTCAATCAGTTGTTCTTCATTGAAACTCATGACCTCGAATAATCTCCCTTGCCAGATGTGTTGACAGACTCTCCTAGCATTTCAAGATGTTTTGCGTGCAGAAACTTTTCCAGCTCATCCTTCGAAGGTAGTTTCACTGCGTAATTAGAGACAAAGAGTTGGTTGTCCATGCTGGCGGTGGCGTATTCTACCAGTGCATGGTCTTTGTCGGTGCAGAGTAGCAGACCAACGGGCAGATTGTCGCCTGGGGACATCATATGCCTTCGATACCACGTGACATAGGTATTGAGCTGGCCTAGGTGATCATGCTTGAAGGCGTCTACCTTCAGCTCGACCAGCACATGACACTTAAGGACGCGGTGGTAAAAAACAAGATCCACGAAACCGCGTGTTTTACCGATGACGATGCTCTTCTGCTGCGCTTCCAGACAGAAGCCGTGGCCCAGTTCGAGCAGAAATTCCCTCAGGTTCTCAACCAGCGCCGCTTCGAGATCAGACTCGGAAACCGCATCTTTAGCCCTCAGCCCGAGAAACTCAAAGATATAGGGATCGCGGATGGCTAATTTAGGTTCTGCCGTCTCAATACCCTTCTTCACCATCGCTGCCAGCTTCTCCTTGTCCTTTGACAAACCAGAACGCTCAAAATAGAGCGTGGCGATCTGACGCTTCAAGGCCCGAACGGACCAGTTACCCCGAATACACTCGATCTCGTAGAAGGCGCGTTTCAAAGGGTCTTCAATGGTGATGAGTTGCTCCAAATGCGTGAAGGATAAATGCTCAATCAACATACGTGCGTCGGTGATAAATTTGGTAGACGCCGATTGTGCGGTCAGCGACCGCCGAATTGGAAGGTTTGTCTGCCCTGATTCGGAAATCAGTGATTTCTGAATTTCAGGGGAGGCGTCGCCTCTCAGAGTGTCTGGAAGCGGGAGAAGCTTGAATTCGGAAATCACTGATTTCCGAATTTCTGGATACATATCGAAGAGCTGACGACAAAGTCCGAGATAACGCCCTGTGTAAGAACGATCCAGGCAATGTTGTAGGGAATCAGAAAGCCTCTCCAGCAGAAGTGTTCCGTACTTCGCTCGGTCAGCGCCCCGCTGCTCGTATTCGCGGATGTAGCCGCCGATCACCCAGTTTCGCAGCGTCAGAGTGGTGTTGACCGTTCGATTGACAAAGGAAGCACTCTGCTCGTGTACTTGCTGGATGGCGGAGACTAATGCTATAAAGTTTAGACGATTCTCAACAGATAGGAGTGCACGATCCTTCGTGGTCCTGCATTTCTTAACAATCGCTTGCTTCTTTGTTGGCATAGCTTTCCCTCTTTCGACTAACGACCCGTGTTCTGTTTGCTTATAACTGTACTTAAACTTTTGAGACGAGTCCAGTCCCGAAAGAAAACTTTTACGCCTTTGCTTTTTCACTGCGTTGCCTCATAATTCATGCCACCTAAAGACTCGGAGGGGTTGTTTTGAGGCTTTAGGTTGCGTCAAATGAAATGACACCGAAAAACGGAGACGGGAAGGTATCAGAGATTGAGGGTGCCTGACGGGGTATATAGGCCCAACTGAAGATGCGTGGGGCAAAAATGGCGTTTTGGATCATTTTGAGAAATTAACATAACCTGTTAAAAATAAACAAGTTGACTGATAGCGCCTTATGGACCCTTCTATAGTGTCCTATGGTATGAGAAACATATTTGGAGAACCTTCGGGAACTCCGACGTGGGCGTCGATCTTGGCACAGGTGATGGCATCTTCAAGGGCATCATGATGCTTGAAGGTGAACCCGAGATGCTGCGCCACGACATCCAGCTTATGGGATCCCAGGTTAGGCAATGCCTTGCGGCTTGTCTTGAGGCTGCACAGGTAAGGAAATTGGATGGCAGGTAACGCATATAGCGCTATCGCTGCACGCAAATGCCGGA
>CAYWNP010000228.1:0-2587 GCA_964459675.1 uncultured Akkermansia sp.
CCTCCGCCTTTTCATGTGGCGATTCCCGTGTGGCGGACGTTGCCTCAGCAGGTGTGCTGGCCGTCTGCGCGGCAGCCGGAAGCGTGGCCTTTTCCTTTTTATTCTTATGGGCTGTCTATAAATTCAATACTTTTCCCCACGAAACACACGAAAACCACGAAAAGTTCTTTGACAGGATTGACAGGATTTTGAGGATTAAAACTCAGAGCAACAATCCAATAAATCCTGTTAATCCTGTCAAAAATCTCCTCTGCGCCTCCGCGCGCTATTTACCTGTCACGATTTCGCTGAGTTTATTGCTGGTCGGGATTGTAGTTGGCGTGGTGGCGCCTGCGGTGCCGGTGGAGTCGCCCATCAAACTCTTTCTCCTGCTGATGATTGTCGCTGTGGGGTTCCAGAGCGCGCAGGAAATACGGACGCTCAAAAGCACGCGCGGATCTGCCGCCTCTACGACCTCAGCCCTTGTCGTGCTGTTGGGGCTTCCGGTGGCGGTCATCATGGGGACCTTGTGCAGTTGTGCGATTGCAGGACTCTTTCTGACGTACGGGTGGCGTGACAGCATGCTCTGTGGCGCCCCGATGGGCTGGCAGACACTGGGAGGACCGATGATTCAGGAGTTACGCGGACTCCAGCTTGGCAACGTCGCCTTTCTGACCAACATGTTTAGGGATGTCGTCTCCCTCGTGATGATTCCGCTGGTGAGCCGGCGAGGCTACGCTTTGCTGGGTGTGACGCCCGGTGGCGTCTCCTCCATGGATATTCTGCTCCCTGGTATCATGGCGGCATCCGGACGGCATGTCCTCCTCTATGCCATGTGGGTAGGGGCCTCCTGTTCCTTCTGGGCTCCCATACTGATCTATCTGATTGCAAAGGGGATTTCATGAGCGCCTATTCACGCATCAAATCGCTGGATACGCTTCGGGGTGTATTGATCATCCTGATGCTCTTTGAGCATGCGCGGCAAATGCTCACGGGCGTGGTGATCTTGGAGACAAAAGCCGTCCCTGTTTCTATTTTCGGCGAGGCGTTTCCGCTTTTGATTCGGTCGCTCTCGCACCTCTGTGCGCCTGGATTTTTCTTTCTCCTGGGCATCGGCATGGTCTTGCGCATGCGGCAGGCAACATCGCAGCAGGTGTGGTATGGATTTTTCAAGCGTGGGTTGCTTTTGTTTTTTTTGCAGTTTGCTGTTGAAAATGGGGCATGGGCATTACCGATAGTCTTCAGAGGGGATTGTGAAGGCGGGGAGGGGATCCTGCTCTATTGCGGGGTCTTATTCGGCTTAGGTGGCAGCATGATCATCACCGCGTTACTCTGGCGGCTCAAAGATAGTCTGCTGGCGATGATCGCATCGGGGTTCATCTTGTCATCGCTGATCACTATTCCTGAATCCCTGATGCCCTGGATCGGTTGGCTTGTGGGCGGGTTTATGGGATCCCGTGTGGAGGTCCTTTATCCGCTGTTGCCATGGACCGGAATCACGCTTCTAGGGGTTCTCTTTGCACGAAGGGGTATCTGCGAAGGCCAGCTTCAGCGGTCTTGGATGTTGAATGTCAGCGCTATATTAATGATCATGGTGGGTTGCTGGATTTTAATGGACCCCCGATGGTCTCTGTCCGTGGAAGCGTTTTATAAATATCCGCCCTCTCTGTCCTATGTGATGATCATGATGCTGGCTTTGCTCTTGCTGCTCTATGTGATTTCTGCAAGGGAGAGGCTCAGTTTCTCTTGGCTGAATCTTCTCGGACGCCATGCGCTTTTTGCCTATCTGCTTCATCTTTATTTGCTTGGGTTCGCCTCATTGATCTTCTATCATGCCTCTATGACAGGCATCATTCTTGTTGCGCTTTGTGTCGGCGTTTTGACGTTTTTTGGTTGCTGGTGGCTTGAACGTTCAAAAGGCCTGCATCTATTTAATCGCTTCTCGCCCTGGTATGATTGGTTCATGAAACGCTGGGGACTCTATCACGTGGAAGCACTCCAGCAGGTATTGAAGCCGCAAGGGCAGGGGGAGTCCCTGTTAGATGTTGCAGGCGGGACAGGTTATCTCGCTTCTTGCGTTGCGGACCGTTATGCGCGTGTGGTGGTTGCAGACCTCTCCCCGGGCATGCTCAGCGTGGCGCGTAGCCGCAAGCTGGAGACTGTCGAGGCCTCGGCCCTTGAACTTCCTTTCAAGGATGCCGAGTTTGATGTTGTCCTGTGTACGGACGCCTTGCACCATATCAAGCAGATTGAGCGCGCCCTTGATGAGATGTGCCGCGTGCTCAAGCCCGGCGGCACCCTTGTGATCCACGAGTTTGATCTCAAAGGCTGGAAGGGCTTCTTCTTCTATTGGTTTGAACGCCTCTTTGTTGATGACTCAGTCTTTATCACGCCAGAGGCGCTCCAGGCACTTCTGGAGAAGAACGGCTTTTCAGGAAAGACCCAAAAGCTTTCCGCTTTGGGTTATATGTACGTCGGGATAAAAGGGTAGTTCGCCACGCGGTGTCAGGAATAAACTGACGAGTAACTTTTTGGCATCCGAATGACCCGTTAGGTTTACATTACGAGTTTGCATGCAAATGCGCAACCAATTGGTAAACCTTTATTA
>CAYWNP010000229.1:0-2538 GCA_964459675.1 uncultured Akkermansia sp.
ACTGATCACTGATTACTGCCCCCGCTCCGGGCGGCGGGCTTGCCGGTCCTGGTGGTCTTTAAATTTACGATTGACGGGAGGCAGCTGTTTTGGCAAAATAAAAGCCTTTTAAATAAGAAACGAAAGATAAACGAAAGCGGAAACACCATGAATCAAAAGAATATGCGGGCTGTCGTCTTCCATGGGCAATTGGATGTGCGTACGGAATCGATCCCAGTTCCCGCGTGCGGGGAAGGCGAACTTTTAGCGAAAGTGGATGCGTGTGCCGTCTGCGGTTCAGATATGAAGGCCTACCTCTCGGGGAATCCCCGCATGAAACCGCCAATCGTCATGGGGCATGAGTTTGCGGCCGTGATCGTCGAGGCAAAGGCTCCTGGCTTTTCAGTCGGTGAGCGCGTTGTGATGGCCACCAGTATTTCCTGCGGTACCTGCGCCTATTGCCTCAAAGGCTGGAAGAATATCTGCGCGAATATCCAACCCATGGGCTTTGGCTATAACGGCGGAATGGCGGAGTATGTCGTCATTCCTGCACAGGGTCTGAAAAACGGTCATGTGATCAAGGTGCCGGCTCATGTAAATCCGCTCTATGCCTGTCTCGCTGAGCCTGTAAGTTGCGCGGTGAACTCCTGTGAGAACAGCCAGGTGAAGCCGGGCGACACTGTGCTCGTGATGGGCGCAGGACCAATGGGCATCCTGAATGCGCTGGTGGCCCGTCAGTATGGCGCCAAGCAGGTGATCCTTTCCGAGATCAACCCCGAGCGTCTGGCGCAGGGTGCGACCTTTGGCTTTGACCGTCTGGTCAATCCGGCGACGGAAGACCTCGGTGCCATCGTCAAGGAGATGACCGGCGGATATGGCGCGGATGTCGTGATTGTTGCGGCGCCTGCGGCCGCCCCTCAGGAACAGGCGCTTGCTCTGGTGCGCAAACGCGGCACCGTCTGCCTGTTCGCCTCGCTGCCTGCGGGCAAGAGTAATATCACCTTTGACAGCCGTCTGCTGCACTACGGCGAATTGCGCGTGGTCGGCACGAGCGACTCCACGCCGGAGCATGTCGCGAAGGCCGTCGAGATCCTGGGCCAACCCAGCTTCCCGGCTGACAAGATTATCACGCACCAGTTGCCCTTCGAGGGGTTCAAGGAGGCGATTGAACTGATGAAGAGCGGTGTCGCGCTACGCGTCGTGCTGAAGCCGTAAGCAGTTGGCAGTAGCAGTTGGCAGTTGGCAAAGCGGATTCAATAAGGCAATCACGCAATAAGGCAATAAGGCAAATTTCGCAAACAGGAGTAAACCGTGAATCTTAATCTCAAAGACAAAGTAGTCCTCATCACCGGCTCCTCGGGAGGCGTCGGCAGGAAGATCGCGTTTGCTTTCGCAGCCGAAGGTGCGAAGGTCGTGGTCAACTATCGCAAGAAGAATGAACAGGACTCTGGCAAGGCCGCTGAGGCGGTTGTTTCTGAAATCAAGCAGACGTATGGCACGGAGGCCATCGCGATTGACGCAGACCTGTCAGTCGAGGCGCAAATCATTGAGATGTTTGACAAGACTGAGGCCTCTGTTGGCGCAGTGGACATTCTCGTGAACAATGCCGCGTATCTGCCGAAGGGTCCGCTTCAAAATTATACGGAGGCCGAATGGAACTACACCTTCCAGGTCAATGTGACAGGAGCTTTTATAGCTTGCAAGGAGCTGATTAAGCGTTTGCGTGAACGGGGTGCAAAAGGTAAGATTGTCAACATTTCTTCGCAGGCCGCATTTTTCGGTTCGACCTCGGGTCACTTGCCGTATGACGCGAGCAAGGGGGCTCTCATTTCGATGACACGTTCGATTGCCCGCGAAGTCGCACGAGAGGGCATCAACGTCAATGCGGTCGCCCCTGGCATGGTGATGACCGAGATGGTGGCGAAACTGTGGGAAGAGCGGAAGGAACAATACCTTGCGCGTATTCCTCTTTATCGCATTGCGCAGCCTGAAGAGGTTGCCAATGTCGTTCTCTTCCTGGCTTCAGACATGTCCAGTTACATGACGGGCACGACGCTCGACGTGACCGGCGGCTTGATGATGCGTTAAAAAAAGGGGAGTGTTCACGATGGCGAAGTATCTGGTCGGTATTGATAACGGCGGAACGGTCTCCAAGGCTGCGGTATTTGCCGCGGAGGATGGACGGGAGTTGGCTGTTGCAGGCCGGTCAGTGGCTACGCTCGTCTCGTTTCCGGGCTGGAATGAACGTGATATGAACGTGCTCTGGCAGGATACGGCGGCCGCGATTCGCGAAGCCATTGAAAAGTCAGGTGTGAAGCCGGAAGAGATTGCCTGTGTCACCTGCACGGGGCATGGCAATGGTCTTTATCTGATCGATGCGGACGGCAACCCGGTCCGCAACGGAATCTATTCTTCTGACGGACGTGCAGCAGCGATCATTGCAGACTGGAAGGCGCGTGGTATCGATGCGCAGGCGCTTCCCAAGACAGCGCAGTGCGTCTGGCCTGCACAGCCGAATGCGCTCCTTGCCTGGCTGCGTGAGCATGAACCGGAGTCGCT
>CAYWNP010000230.1:0-2534 GCA_964459675.1 uncultured Akkermansia sp.
AGTACTTCCTTGACCTGTTACTCTTTCATCGCAGGCTCAAGAGCCTCGTCGCTGTCGAACTCAAGATTGGCGAATTCGAACCGGAATTCGTCGGTAAGATGCAGTTCTACCTCGCTGCCCTCGATCAGCAGGTGCGCGAGGAGGGGGAGAATCCCTCCATTGGCATCATTCTTTGTAAGGAGAAGAAGCGCACCATCGTCGAATACGCCCTCCTGACTGCAGGCAAGCCCATCGGTGTAGCTACATACGAAATCTTTAAGCGCCTTCCCAAGGCGCTTAAAGGCCAGCTCCCGAGCCCCGAACAGATCGCCAAAATCCTGGAAGCGGGGATATAAAGTGGCAATCCATTCGGCTTTAGAAATGAAGATGCTCAGAAAGCTTCCCAGTTAGTATGTTCCCGACGATATCTGGGCGGCGGGCTTATCTATTTTTTCTTTGCACTTCCTGCTAACGATAACCAGGATATGATTCAGGGTATTCCGGTGCACTGATAAGGCGCACATATGGCGTCCACTCTATGCCCCATTCAGAGATAAGTGGGACACGTTCAACCTTCTCTGAGTCGGCATATTTCATCTCTACTTTGCAACCATCAGTGAGTTCTTTGTTAAACGTGTATACACATTCCATATGATTGTTCGTTTTCACAAACGAGCAGCGGACACCTGCGAAGCGCTCGCCAGAATCAAAACATCGGACGACTATCCTTTCGGCTTTGGACACATCGCCATACCAGGATATCGTTACACTACGAGCTCTCGCTTGATCATTCGTATCGCTTTGATCAATGAACCAAACGGGTAATACGGTCAACAAAATAGGACCAAAAAATAGAGCTTGTTCCTCTTGGATGACAGGGTAGAGAATATAACTCAGATCGTTGTCAAATGATCGTTTGTAGACGATCGGTCGCTTATGTCCAACAGACGCTTCGACCTTTTTCTTGAGTGACTTATTTTCGGAAGGAAGGCCGTACGTCCGCCAATAATCCTGGGGCACCGCAACACCTTGATCCTGTGCGTGTGCGACAAGATACGTGCCTGATTCGATGGAGGAGCACGAAGAGGCCAGCGTCAAAACAAGGATGATCCCAAGGCCGTTAACTACGCTATAAATAAAATTCATGCTTTTTTTAAAGTCGAAAGCGGACTACTAATAAGGCTCGTTGGAGCGAAGCGGAAACCATTCGGCGAATGCCGAAAGCGAAGCGTTAATTCTCTCACCGATTAAACGCGCGCCTCGCGATATCATTGCGGTACTGCGCGCCCGTAAAGGTGATGCACTTAACCGCATCATAGGCGCAGGCTACGGCGCTCTTAAGATCAGTACCGAGCGCGGTGACTGCGAGTACGCGTCCGCCAGCGGTGACGACCTTGCCATCCTTGAGCGATGTCCCCGCATGAAAGACAGTTGCACCCTTGACCTTCGCGGCTGCTTCAAGTCCTTTAATCTCGTCACCCTTTTTATATGTGCCGGGATATCCGCCTGCAGCCATGACAATCGTCGCGGCTGCTTCAGGACGAACCTGGATGAGGCCGTCGTGCAAGGTGCCGTCAATGCACGCCTGGAGCGCAGGGATCAAGTCACCTGCGATACGCGGCAACACGGCTTCCGTCTCCGGATCACCGAAACGCGCATTAAACTCCAGCACATTGATCCCCTTCTTGCTAATCATGAGGCCAGCATAAAGCACGCCTTTGTAGACAATGCCGCGCTTCTTGAGTTCACGAACTACAGGCAGAATGATCTGCTCCTTGATGTACGGAATGAGATCTTCAGTTACCACTGGCGCAGGTGAGTAGGCTCCCATGCCGCCGGTGTTGGGACCTTGGTCATTGTCAAAAATTCGTTTATGATCCTGCGAGGAGGGCAGAAGCACCGTGTGCTCACCATCCACCAGCGCCAGAATGGAGGCCTCTTCGCCTTCCAGAAAATCTTCGATCAGCACTTCGGCCCCGGCTTTGCCAAAAATAGACTCGACGAGCATGGAATTGATCGCTTCAACTGCCTCGTTGCGCGTCTGAGCAATCACGACACCTTTTCCAGCGGCCAGGCCATCGGCCTTGATGACCACCGGTAAATCAAATTGATCCAATGCGGCAATGGCTTCAGCGGCATTCGTAAAGCCAAACGAACGCGCGGTCGGCACGCCTGCAGCAGTCATCACGTCCTTCGAGAAGAGTTTACTACCCTCCATGCGCGCACCCGCCTTGCAGGGACCAAACACGCGAAGTCCCTCAGCGTTAAAGGCGTCAGTAATGCCCAGGCAGAGCGGCACTTCAGGTCCGATCACGGTCAGATCAGGCCGATTGACCTTTGCCCAGGCGACAAGCCCAGGAACATCCTCAGCCGAAATCGGCACCGTCTGCGCAACGCCAACAGTTCCCGCATTTCCAGGGGCGCAAAAGAGGGTTGGCTTACACGAATCCTGAGACAATCTCCATGCGATGGCATGCTCACGTCCGCCACCTCCGACAACTAAAATTTTCATGTTCATAAAGATACCCTCTCTCCCGACCTAAATCAAGCAGATT
>CAYWNP010000231.1:0-2529 GCA_964459675.1 uncultured Akkermansia sp.
CTGAAGCCTTCGCCTTGAAATCGTCGACCATGGCCTTGGCGGCCTCGGCGTCGATTACCTGCACCACGCCCGCGCCTGCGTGTTCAAACTCGCCTAGGGGCGTGATATGCGCCCAGCCCTTCTCGTCAAATTGGAATCCCATAAGTCACCTCGTTATTTGTAGAGCGAAGCCGCATCAAAGGGCTCGCCTTGTTCAATCGCCTTGTCCACCTGTGCCTTGGTCATCCGCGGAACTTTCTTCTCGCGTGTATCGATTCCGCCGCCATGGAGCGAGATTAGCGACATCGCCGTCGCCATCCCGACGGGATTATCCCGATATTGTTCGTATACGTCCCTTGCAGACAACGGCACCAAGTCATACGGCACATCGCTGATATTGTAGGGCTTGCCGTCGATGCCTCTGCCCTTGGCGAGCGTGTAAGCGGTACCGTACAACGGTGCCAGCGTGGACCGGATATACCGCCCCGTGATGTCGTCCCAGTTGTTTCGTCCTTTATCATCGTAGATCGATTCGGCCTTGCCACTCGCGCCGACAAACTGTCCGGATATCAGCCGCCCCGCGAATATCGCGTGCTTGCCCAGACCCGACAGGGGATTGATCCTGTTCTCCGCATAACGGATTACTCCGTAATCATTCGATTTCATATCCCAGGACACCTTTGCGCCGCTCAGCACGGCAAGGCCGTACAATGTTCCAAGACCTGCAAGATATCTCCCGTATTCGCCAGAGAGTATCAGGCGCGTGCGCAGCGAACCGCCGTACAACGGCTGCCCGGCCAGAAATTGTACCCGGCTGGCAGTCAGTTTCGGTGCGAAGAAAACAGTGGAAAGCTCCTCTGCATATTTTTCCGCCGCGCCGATATTGCCGCGCCCAGTGGCGACATTCACGAAATTCGCGATGGCCTCAAGTTCCTTCGCGCTCACCATGCTTTTTACAATTTCGTCTGCAATGCTCTTTTGGGCACTTTTGAGACTCGCCAGAGCGTCGTCCATGGAACTGAATCCGCCTGCGCTCAAACCGCTCACATATTTTTCGTATGCAGCGTTGCCAGCCTTCAATGCGTCTTTGTTCGCGGCAGCACTCAATGCGTCCACGAGCGAATCGAAACTATCGGCGCGGAGTGTATTGAGATAGGCATTATAGGCTCGTTCGGACATATTCACGCCAGGGATTTTCTTCGCGAAGACCGCCTTAAAAACCTCTTCCGCGCCTTTATCCGTTTCAGCGAGATAAAGTCCCGAACCTTTATAAAGCCCGTAATACTTCCGTCTCTTAATACCGTTCATGACCGCCGCCGCGCTTTTCTCACTTTTAGCGGCTCTCAGCATGTTGACATACGCATTGACGATCCTTGTAGGATGCGCGATTGACAAGATACCTCCCTGACGAAAAGGAGCAGACAGATCATAAGCGGTAATCACCGCACGTTGGGAGTTCACCACATCGGACATCGCTGACACTGTTTTACTTGTCAGGCTTGTAGACTTTGCCGCCTTTGTAATGCCCGGAGCGCCGACCGCCATCATCATTCCCATTTCAAGCGCGTTTTTATCTCTCTGCTCTTTTTCAAGAGAATCAAGATAAGCCTGGTATTCCTCTTCGTCTACAAAAGACATTTCATCTTCGACGGTACGCGCGCGTAGAGATGGCGGCTGACGCAGAATAGAGGAAGAAGCAACAGCGACAGTATTCTTGTCGGTATTTTCGGCTCGGGTGCGTTTGTCCCAACCCCAGACACTGCCTTTGGCACGCCGGACCGCGAGGCTTTTGGCGCGAGCATCCGGAGTCCAGTTCGCTATGCCGTCCCGTCTCATGTTATTTGCCTCCAATGAATTCTGGCGGTACGCCGCTCTTCTTCTGGAAGGTTCTGAACTCGAAGTTCCGTTTCGGATCGCGTCCGAACTTGTCTTGAAACTTGTCTAGGCTGGTCGTGTGCCAGGCCTCGGCGAGTGCGGCTGAGGCGAGTTTGAACTTTGCCTCGTCAGCATCCTTTGCGAACTGTTTTTTCAATTCGCGCATGGTCGGCTTCACTCCCTTCTCGATCGCTGCTTTGAATCCGGCGACAAGGGCCTCCCAGTTTGGAGCTTCCTCGGGTTCCTGGGCAGGCGTGGACGCTTCTTTGTCTGCCTTTGGGACCTCCACCTTTGGTGGTTCAGCCGTGCCGTCCCCCGAGGACTGCGAACCGTGTTGCGCCCCACCGCAGGAACAATTGCACTTTTCCCCCTTCGAGGAGGCACAGGCTGACGTGTGGCGGTTTACAATCAAACCACTTCCCATCCTGGGGCCGAGCCGGGCCTCCAGAATGGCTTCCAGAAGGTCGTCGTTCGGAGTAAATTTCTCGTTCTTTTCGGGGGTCTTGGGAAACGCAATGATTCCGCGCTTATTGCCGGATTGGTCCATACCAATCCAAACACCATGTCCGAGGGGCATTGCAGACTCGCCGTCTCTCAGTTGGGCGCGAACCGCCTCACGCTCGCGTGTTAAACTGCGCTTTGCGTCCAGCTTAGCCTTGAAATCTGTCGCCGGAG
>CAYWNP010000232.1:0-2513 GCA_964459675.1 uncultured Akkermansia sp.
GAGCGGCAACACTTTTTCGCTAAGATCGCTATTGAGGTGCTTGCACGGAAAGCCCCGCAAGTGGCGGAATCCTCCTACGCGAATACGCTACGGAGGACAGGTACCGCCAGGGCTTATCTCGTGCAAGCACCTGCGTGTCATTGTTTATCGAATACCGGGTGAAGGACGAGCTGTGCCCCCCGTGTATCCACGGGCTAGCGAGGGCACGCCGTCCTTCACCCAACTCGCGATCTTAGCGGAAAAGTATTTATAGTGCTGATATGAGAACAGACATGCTATAACGTCTTAGCGGTCCGGAGTCTTGTTTTTGAGTCTTGGGGTCTTTCACTCTTGGCGTCCTCAATCAAAAAAAGCTTGTTTGGATAAAAGAAACCTGTGTAATGTGCACGATATGGTTTAAAGAGGGGTTTGTTTAATGACAGACCTGTTGTTGGCGCTCATTTAGAACTGCTTCCATTTATCCTTGATAATTGATGATGGGATCATTAAATTTCGAGGTATTTATACTGTATATGAGGACAGGCTTCTTATTTGCTGATATAAAGTTTTTAAAGTATAAAATAGAAACTTGATCTAAATGAGAAGTTTTGGTGCTGTGAAATAAGTTTTTACGGGTCAAGGGCGTTTTAAAATAATGTTCTTAAAACATTATGTTGTTGACGAATAATATAAAGATGGCTGATAAAGGGACAGACAAACCGTGCGCCTGGGTGTTCAATTTGAATGAGTTTAGCCAGTTTATAATATTCTTGTAATATCGATAATTTTATAATAATCTATTCGCCATGAATCCCATATTGAATCCATTTTCGCCCGGGGCGGGCACTCCGCCTCCAGAATTAGCTGGTCGTGATCAACTTCGCGAAACCGTTCGCGTGGCTACGGAGAGGGTACGAAGGGGGTTGCCTACCAAGAGTGTCTTGATTATCGGACTGCGAGGCGTCGGCAAGACTGTTCTCCTCGACAATCTGAGAGACACGGCAGAGGCCTCCGGCATTCACACGATGCGTATCGAGGCTCCTGAGAACCGATCCCTTCCAGCTCTTTTGGCTCCAGAACTACGGATGGCGTTATTACGGCTTTCTCGCGATGCACGGGCTAAGGACTTGGCTTCACGTGCATTACGTGGCTTGGCTGGCTTCGCTAAAGCATTGAAATTGAAGTATCAGGACATTGAGGTTGGTTTGGATTTTGAGCCTGAACCTGGACTGGCCGACAATGGAGATCTGGAGCATGATCTACAGGCCTTGCTTGAAACGGTTGGTGCGGCAGCAAAAGAGGCAGGGACAGCCCTGGTGATGTTTGTCGATGAGCTTCAGTATGTACCTGAAGTTGAACTGGCAGCTCTAATCACGTCGTTGCATCGTGTTGCCCAACGACGCCTCCCAGTGCTTATGGTGGGGGCTGGACTGCCTCAGCTGAGAGGGCGAATGGGGCACGCAAAGTCTTATGCCGAACGGCTTTTTGATTTTCCGGAAGTAGGGCCTCTTCCTTCGGTGGATGCAAAGCGCGCGATCTCTAAACCAGCTACCACAAACGGTGTAAATGTTGATGAAGATGCGCTTGAACATATCTTTCTTGAGACACATGGGTATCCTTATTTCTTGCAGGAGTGGGGTAAACATGCATGGGATGTTGCATCCAGGTCGCCTATTACGCTCCAGGATGTAAAGATTGCATCAAAGGAAGCAGTTTCAGCTCTAGATGAAAGTTTTTTCCGGGTGAGATTTGACCGTCTTACGCCTGTTGAAAAAAAATATTTGAGGGCTATGGCGGAACTGGGGCCAGGACCTCACCGATCTGGGGATATTGCAGATAAACTGGGGCGCCAGGTGACATCCTTGGGGCCAACGCGCAATCAATTAATCGCGAAAGGTATGATTTGGAGTCCAGGACATGGCGACACCGCCTTTACTGTGCCACTTTTCGATGAATTTATGCGGCGAATCATGCCTAAAGATGATTGGAAGACGGGGTAACTTCTGACAGGCCGGTGATAACCGACATGTAGAGTTTACGAAATACCTTCAGTTTCGTAATGTGGAGGTGACGGTTTATGACTGTTCAAGAAAAGATTTTTGATTTCGTGCGTGAGTTGAGTGGCTTTACTTATGAGCTGGATTCGCTGGATCATGTGTGGCAACTCCTGTTTCCGGATAAGGCTGGAGCCTGGCATCACGTGCGTGTCTCTCAATACAGGGAGGCCTTTTATATGGTGCCCATGGTTGAGGAGTTCGGTGTCTTGGAAGTGAAGCCGGGAAAGCAGGTCGGGCTTATGAATCGCTCGGGTACTTTTTCCTACACGGACGATTCCTGGGCAGAGGCATGGGAGCCGCTGGCTGTCGCCGCCCGTCAGTGGTTGCGTGTGGTGCGCAAGGATTGGGTCAAGGCTAATAAGCGCGTATGGGCTGAATACCCCTTGAAATATCGCTACGGTGTTGTGCCACACAAGCTGGTGCGGGAGACGTGTCCAGGCTTCTTTCGGTTAGACTCTGAAGTGGGCAGTTCAAATA